>NZ_JBIEKI010000010.1:0-121982 GCF_043497085.1 Halobacillus sp. B23F22_5
AATGGTCGTGCTTTGCGGAAAACTGTTAAAGATCTTTTTTGGTTTATCGAACCGCCAGGTTCACTTCAATGAGGACCGAATGAAACAGGACCTCCACTGTCTTCAACAGGCAGCGTAACCTATATTTCTTACCCATAAGATGACACGGAGAAGCTGGCGCAAAGTGAGACAACAGACTACGAGTCTATACGGGAGAATAAAGCCGGCCTCTGCCTTATGATGAGACCAAACGAAGGAATGTAGGCGCACGACGCCAAGAGACATGGGAGGGTATGTCCTCATAAGAAAGCAGGGATCCAAGGTGCATCGATTTATACAAAAAGGATGACCTAATAAAGTTAGGAAACGCAACGCGTCTCCTTGTTTTCCTTAAAATTGAAGAAAAGGAATAAACCGATAGATAATTGTAGGCAAAAATTTTTTTGAAAGATAAAAGACAAGTTACAACCCTTGATGTATCAACATTTCCGGAGGGAGTCTCACCGTTCCCCCGCCACCTTATCGTTATTTTGACGAACGAACCCTACGTAGTGAGAAGATATCTTCCACATTTACTACATGAAAAGGCCCAATGATTCAGGGAATAAGCTCTCTTTGTAGCTGTTACGATGGTTGAATGATTATGCCTATCAATGTTTCCGTTTTTCTTATAAACGCAAGGAGGTCCGGGAAATTGCGAGACTCCAATGGGAGGATAGTACAGGGTGAGATCCCGCAAGGCGAAGCCTGAGGAAGCTCACCGTACGCCCATGGAAAGCGAGTGATTTCCCGGACCTCCAAACGCTCATCATTTTAACGGAAACAGTTTCTCTCGAAACTGAGTCTTCAAGTATTGGGAGCTTAAATGTAAAACCAACACGGAGATTTAACAGAGTTTATCAAAAATATCGCGGTTTACCCAGGAGGTTATAGATATGGAAGCAACTACGGAGTTTTGGTTATTAATAAAATACATATTTTTAGGTCTGTTCCAAGGATTCACAGAGCCCATTCCCATTTCATCCAGCGGCCACTTATCTCTATTGCAATCCGTTTTCGGAATGAACTTAGAAGGGCTTCAGCTCGAAGTGCTGCTCAATTTCGGATCATTGATCGCTGTATTGATCGTTTACCGGAAAGACATCATCCGCCTGGCGCAAAATGGGATAAGCTATGCCGTCCATAAAGATGAAAAAAATAAATCGGAATTCATGTTTATTGTCTACTTGATTATCGGAACGATTCCTGCCGGGGTCCTTGGACTGCTATTCGAGGACTGGATAGGAGAAACCTTCAAAGCGCCTCAATTAGTCGGGGTTACTTTGATCATTACAGGTATCGCGCTATGGATCATCCGCAATATCCGTGGAACAAAAGGGGAAGGCGGCCTTAATTGGAAAGATGCTTTAATTGTCGGACTTGCACAGTCCGTGGCATTGATACCAGGGATCAGCCGCTCCGGAGCGACCATAGTGGCAGCGATGCTGCTCGGCATGAAGCAGGAAACTGCCCTGCGCTTTTCTTTCTTATTATATGTACCGATCAGTCTCGGAACGATGGTCATGTCTGTTGGTGATTTGCTCGAAGAAAACATATCACAGATGTGGGTTCTCTGGACACTCGCTGTCATTGCCTCAGTCATTGCCACTTATTTTGCCCTGTTATGGTTCATGAACATCATGGCAAAAGGAAATTTAAAATATTTCGCCTTTTATTGCTTCGTCGTGGGTGCGATAGCAATTATGATTTTATAATGGTGTGATAAAAGTCACAACGTCATATAAGAAAACCCTATAAGCTAAAAGAGGATGGTGAAAACCATCCTCTTTCTTTCTATCATATCTTGACGTACCTGAGGATATGATTTTAAATGAGTAGTAACAACTTGCTAAATATAACCAGCATGCCAGACATGAATAGATAAAGGTGGGATTGTGCGTATGGTAAAGCAATTGAGCAAACATTCCATATCGGAAGACTTGAAAGAATTGCTTTCGTCCGTGGATCATGTACAAAAAATCGAAAAGAACCGGTTCTTATTCCAGGAAGGCGAGGATGCCGACCAGATGTTCATTATCCAATCTGGAAGAATCCAAATCAGTAAAATTTCTCCCGATGGTAGGGAACTCTCCCTCCGTATCTGCCAAAAAGGCGACATCATCGGGGAACTCACGCTGTTTACTGATGACGCGACTTACCTTTTGAACGCGAAAGTGATGGAGGATGCCGAAGTTGCCGTTATAAAAAAAGATTACTTAGAGCGGGAATTACTGACGAATACGGAACTCGCTTTTGAATTCATGAAGTGGATGAGTGAGCGTTTCCGTAAGACACAAACGAAGTTCCGCGACCTCGTTTTGCATGGCAAAAAAGGCGCATTGTATTCTACGCTGATCCGTCTCACCAACAGCTATGGCGTTAAACGTCCCGATAATATTCTTATTGATATCGTATTGACCAATCAGGAATTGGCCAATTTCTGCGGAACCTCAAGAGAGAGCGTCAATCGGATGCTCAGTGATTTGAAACGAAAAGAAGTCCTTGAGATGGAAAAAAACAAAATCGTTGTCAAGGACCTCCAGTATTTAAAAGATGAAATCAATTGTGAAAATTGTCCGATTGTCTTATGCAGTATTGATTAAAAGAAACCGACGGATAAAATAACAAAGAAAAACAAGGAATTTCCGATTTCCAGGATACCGATCTGCATCGGCTTCAATTGCCTTCCGTATAAATAGATGGCCCGGGCAAGGCTTGGAATGAAAGCGAGCGTTACCATCCATGCTCCTGTAGCAACAAACAATCCGACCACAATCACATGATAGCCCCACGATATCCAGCGGAATGCTGGATTTTTCTTTTCCCTGATCATCGTTTTGACAAAAAAAGCACTGCCATAGAAAAACAAAATCGCCAACACGAACACCGACCAGGCAAGTTCGTCAATAAACCCTGCTCCCAAATAATAAGAAGCTAGGCCGCTGATACCAAAAGCAGTAATCGCTGCAAAATCATTCATGAGCGAACGGTCTTTGTTTCTCTTCCCAAACCACAAATTGATGATGAAAAATGGTACCATCATCAATGCAATCAACAGTAAGAAAGGTTCGACAATCAAAACTGGTAAAGCAAAAATCACTGCGACGATAAAATAGCGGAAAAACCAAATCATGTGAAATCGGATTTTCTTTTTTTTCACCGCCAATATTAATGGATATGTCGCTAAATATAAAGCCACCCATCCAATCAGCAAGGGCAGCTGCAGCCAGTCGAACCCGCCCGCTACCATTCCTAAAAGAAACGGCACTGTCAACATCGCCCAAGCCCCATGCTGTTTAGGGAGAAATAATTTCATACCCGTCACCTCGTTCTAATTGGTATAAACTTTATCTGACATCAAACTGTGCCAGCTTTCTTTTTCCCGCGCAGTGCTTTCGGAATATAGACGCAATATGGTTCACTTTCCATGTAGTCCCCTGTCATCGCATAAGCACGTGACCTTGACCCGCCACATACATGACGGAATTCACATACTCCGCATTTCCCTTTATAAGCATCCGGATTACGGAGATTTTTGAATACTTCAGACTCCCGATAAATCGTTGCGAGTGGTGTTTCTTTCACATTCCCCGCTTTGATTGGAAGCAGCCCGCTTGGATAGACATCACCGATATGAGAAATGAAAACAAAGCCATTGCCATCATTCACCCCTTTTGGCGCCCGTCCAAGTCCATCAATCTGCCCTGTCGTTCCATTCATCAACGCATCCTGATAGTTGATTTCCTTACTGGCTGTCGTTTTACTGCTTTCCCTCATCTTGTTCTGGATGACAACTCTCCGGTAATGCTGTGCCGCTGTCGTTTTAATATCGAATGGAACACGCTTAGAAAGTTCATATAACCACTTGAATGTTTTTTCGTGCTCAACCGGTGTGATCATATCTATTTCCTGGCCTCGTCCTGTCGGTACCAGGAAAAACACACTCCACAATACACAGTCCAATTCCTCGATCAATGCGGCCATTTCATCCAGGTGGTCGTAGTTATAACGGGAAATTACGGTATTGATCTGGATTGGCATTTGAAGTTCATGAAGATATTTGATTGCATTCATTGTCAGATCAAACGATCCTGAAGTTCCCCGGAAATGATCATGAACTGCGGCATTCGGTCCATCCAGGCTGAATGCCCAGCGAGACAATCCAACCTCCTTGGCTTTTTCCATCGCTTCTTTCGTAACATTCGGTGTAGCAGAAGGCGTCATAGAAACACGGACTCCCTTTTTGACTGCGTATTCGGCAATATCGAAAACATCCGGACGCATCAATGGGTCTCCTCCTGTGAAAACCAGCATCGGGTTTTCCATTTCATATATATCATCAATCAGCTTTTTACCATCCTCAAACGATAACTCACGAGGATCCCGCCTATACTGAGCTTCTGCCCGACAGTGGAGACATTTCAATTCACACGCTCTTGTTAGTTCCCAAATCACAATAAAAGGATTTTCATTATAGTCACGGTTGAACATGACGTTCCCTCCTTCGTGCTACCATAGCTTTGGTTAACACTATTTTCATGGTTTAATTGTAGCGAAGAATGTGACGGTAAGTTGTGATATACATCACAAGAATTAAATACTTCTCTTCTTAGTCAAAAAGTTTTCATAAAATAGGCAGATAACAGAGCAAAGGAAGAACATCTTTTTATTAGGGAGGATTCAGGCGTGTCAGGCAAGAAGATCGTGGCCTTAGGGCAGAGACTTCACCTTATGTCGGATCATCCAGCAGGAAGGACCGAGCCTTTCTTTAAAAAAAGCTGCGACATGAAAGGTTCATGCCGCAGTCTCTGTTATTATTTTTTAGAAATTGCTACTCGCCATTGCTCTGGACCTTCTTCGAGATACTCCCATTCAAACTGATTTTCCCGCTCCACCATGAACTGGTATCGCAATGGACGAGGATCGTGGTCGTTGGTCAACTCCATTACTTGCCCACTATCCATTTCATCAAATGTTTCCAGTATCCTTGGATGACGTATCTTTGGTTCAATCTCCGGAGCATAAATTTTAGCAGCGAATTCTTGGTTTTTCATAAAAATCTCCTCCTAATAAATGATGATTAATCTTCTTCTACCTCGTCGATTGGCAATGGTTCTCCTTCTTTATGTGTAGCGGGACGCAGATGGAACATGGATTTCACTGCGAAGACCGCTAAAATCACAACACCGATGATGAAAATCACATCTGGAATTACACGGATCGTCAATAGATCCTGGATGATATCCTGCTGCAGGAAGGATGAATCCCGGGATGCCCAGTAACCACTGTTGAACGCTTCCTTCAATTGCAGGAACCCGACTGGTAATAAGGAAATCAGAATCATTCCCGCAAGCCCGATGTTCAATGTCCAACAAGAAATTTTCAGCCACTTGTCATTCCATTTATCCGGTCGGACGATATTACGCAGGGAGTACAGCAACACGGCAATCGCGAACATTCCGTAAACCCCCATCATCGCTCCGTGCCCATGAGCTGGTGTCAAGAATTGACCATGCTCGAAGTAGCTGACGGCTGGCAGATTGATCAGGAATCCTAACACACCAGCTCCGACCAGGTTCCAAATCGCTGTTGAAATAAGGAACCAGAATGTGGCTTTGTAAGGGAAATCGACTCCCCCATCACGCATCATTTTGTATTGGTCATATGCTTCCAGTACCAGCAATGTCAATGGAATAACTTCCAATGCACTGAAGACGGATCCAAGTGCGATCCAGGCTTCAGCTGAACCATTATAGTAATAGTGGTGACCGATACCGATAACGCCGCTTCCGAGCAATATAATCAACTGGAAGTATAGTGCTTTGACTGTTGAGCTCTTGGTAACCAATTTCATCCGTACTAACAAGAAACCGATAACAACAACCGCGAATACTTCAAAAATACCTTCTACCCATAGATGGATGATCCACCAGCGCCAGTAGTCAGACATCGTGAAGTTGGCACCTGGGTTGATAAAGAATGCAAAGATATAAAAAGCTGGAACCGCAATCGATGCGTAGAACAATAAGTGGACGAGTCCACCTTTATCCCGTTCTTTTTTCAAGCCATTGCGAATACCCCGGTAGACGATGAACAACCAGATCAGCATTCCGACCACGAGAATCACTTGCCAAATCCGTCCGAGCTCTAAGTATTCCCAGCCCTGGTGGCCAAGCAGGAACCACAGGTTGCCAAGATAGCCGTTGACTCCGAGCCATTGACCGATCATTGAGCCACCTACTAAGACTACTAATGCCCAGAATAAAATATCGACAAGCAGCCCCTGACGTTTCGGCTCATGGCCACCGACAATCGGTGCGACAAAGATCCCCATCCCCAGCCATGCGGTTGCTATCCAGAAGATTGCAAGCTGCAGATGATAGCCTTTGGCGATGCCAAATGGTAATAGTTCAAAGATCCAATCCATTCCGAAGAACGAATCCGGTTCGACGTAATAATGGGCCATCAAGGCGCCGAACATGACCTGTACCAGGAATAATAAGGCTACAACCAGGAAGTACTTGGCTGATTTCACCTGGGAGGAAGTGAGACTCTGCCTGGCAAGATTGAAGGTTGGATAGTTATCCTTCGTGTATGCCTCCTGCATGCCAAGGTGATAACGGTAGAATACGAACAAAATCAGACCAACGAACAGGATCAAGACGGTGACACTGGCACCACTCCACCAGACCGCCGAGAAAGCCATCGTATTTCCGGCATCCTCAAAGTAAGGCCAGTTGTTTGTATAGGTAATATCATCATCTGGCCGTTCTGTACTGGAAAGCCATGCAGTCCAGAAGAAGAAATGGGAAATCTGCGTGATCTGGTCGCTGTCTGCAACGTATAAACGCTCCCCTTCCCCCGGCACGTGGGATTCCTGGATCAAGCCGGCTTTTAATCCCCAGCCATCTCCATTTTTAAATACATCTTCGTAATATGCTTCGACCCGCTCCAGTCCGAATACCTGGGCATCGGTCAGCGGAAGTTCATTGGTTTCTTCATTAAACCGGTTGACCCGCATTTCTGTAATGACTTTTTCTTTGATCAACGTCTGCTGCTCTTGAGACAAGTCAGCATAGGCTTGATCGTGTTCTTGCATAGCATAATAATCCTGCATCCCGACGGTGTAGACCTTGAGGGCTTCCGCCGTATAGTCAGGACCCATATAGGATCCGTGTCCTAGGACTGTTCCATAATCCATCAATCCATATTTTTGGAACACAGCCTGACCGCCTATGATGGAATCCTGTGTCATGACGACTTCACCGTCTGAGCTGGTCGCTTCCATCGGACGAGGGGCCATATTTTCGAATATCCAAAATCCCCCTACGATTAAAACTGTGAAGCTTGCTAATAAAGTAACAATTAAAATAGATTTAAGTAGACCGTTTTTGGTGGTTGGTTTGGCTTCTTTCTGCTGCCATTCCTCTAGCTTTTTAACCCCCATCACGTTCACATCCTTTCGTTGGTATGCCTTCATGTTACTCCTGCTTTTTCAAAAGGGGTGTGAGTAGAAGCAACAGGCACCTATGATTTTCATCACAGCCAACGTATAAAGATAGTTATAAATTGTTCAAAAAGTAGTATCAAAAATACCGCTTTTAAATGCTACACTATATAGTAGAAATTGGATATGAAAGGATGTTTGATGTGAAATTCCATTCCACCCAGCAATTGTTACAGAATGTTCCTATATTCAAAGATTTGACAGATATAGAGATGGAACCAGTTCTTGAACTGGCTAAATCCCGCCGATACCGGCCCGGTACTCATGTATTCATGCAAGGGGATCCCTTGCAGAATGTCTACTTCATCAATAAAGGGAGGGTGAAGATTTATAAAACTGACTTTCATGGTAAAGAACAGATTGTCAACGTGCTTCAGCCTGGCGACATGTTCCCTCACCAGGGGTTCTTCCGGAAAGATGAATGCCCCGCGCATGCGGAAATATTAGATGAAGCAATGCTCGTCCATATTCCGATCCCTTCCTTTGAGCAGACGTTGATTAATCATCCGGAGATTTCCGTCAAGCTGTTCAAAGTACTCGGAGATAAAATCGTCGATCTGCAAAACCGGCTGGAAGAACAGATTCTTCATAACACCTATGAGCAGATTATCATGCTGTTGATCCGGCTCGGCAAGTTGTACGGCAAAGAAGAAAAAGAAGGCTGGGTAAAACTCCAGTCCCATTTCACCAACCGGGAACTCGCCAATATGATCGGATCAAGCCGGGAAACCGTCAGCCGGACACTGACACAGCTGAAGAAAAATAATCTCGTCTACACGGACTTTGATGGCTATTTCAAATTACACCCAGAATCATTAGAGGAAGAACTCTTCTGACCCTGTGACGTGCATCACTTCCTGTTTAATTGAAAATGATTATCATAGGGGTATAAACCGATGATGAGGTGATGAAAATGGCAAAACAAGCCGCTATCGTAGAGTTGGATGTCAGGGAAGATTTGAAACTGAAGAATGATCCTTTCCATAAAATCATGGATGCCGTAAAAAGTTTGAAGGATGGCGAAGCACTCCTGCTGCACGCACCGTTCAAACCGATACCTCTGTTGAAGGTGTTGGACAAAAAAGGGTTTGACCACCATTTAGAGCATGTGGAGCCAAAACACTGGCAGGTCACTTTTTATAAACGGGACGGGGGATTGCAATGATACTTGATAACCGTGGGTTAGAACCGCCACAGCCGATGATGCGGACCCTGACGGAACTTGAGGAGTTGACCGATAAGGAAGCTCTTGTCATCATCAATGACCGGCGCCCGATGTTTTTGTTCGCTGAACTTGATGAGCTTGGCCATCATTATGAAACGGAGGAACAAGAAGACGGGAGCTTCCGGATAACGATAACGAAATCTGGTGATTAAAATGATACCGCAAATGCAGACCAAAACAGAAACCAATATCAAACTGCCACTCGCCTTCATCCTATTTGGCCTGGTATCGTTTGTCGCTGCCCAGTCGCTGTTATGGATGAACACTTCTGCTTTAAGCAACGGGATCTTCCGAATGCCGGACTTATGGATGGCCGCCCATTTCCTCTTATTGGGCTGGGCGGTGATGGTCGTCATGGGAGCCATGTACCAGCTTGTTCCTGTCGCTTTTTTGACACCGATTTGGAATGAAAGGTTCGGCTTCATTCAATTTTTTATAACAGCTGTCGGGATCGCAGGTTTATCGATTGCGCTGTCCTTGAAACCTGATGCCGCGATCATTGCCGGGAGCCTGACAGTCCTCGGTATTTTAATGTTCTTGTTCCAAATCGGTATGACTTTGCTGAAGCAGGAAAAAGCAAATATCATGAGCTGGTTTGTCGGTGGGGCACTGGTATTCTTCTTGCTGACAATTCTTGCCGGACTTTTTTTGACTTGGAACCTGGCATTCGGAACGATTAGCCATTATGATTCCTTGTTCAAATCTCATTTGATTTTCGGACTAACCGGCTGGTTTACACTTTTGATTTTCGGATTTTCCTATAAAATGGTACCGATGTTCAGCCTCTCGCATGGCTTTTCAATGAGATGGGCAAAACCTGCTTTTATCAGTTATATCGTGGGACTCTTTTTATTAATTACTGCTGTGTGGAGTAATACTTCCTGGCTGCTGACACTCGGATGGTGCTTCCTTTGGATAGGATTTACCGGCTATGGTGTCGACATGAGAGAAATAGTCACGAAGCGAATCAAGAAAAAGCTCGATCAGCCGTTCGTTTTCTCGTTAGTCGCCATTGTCTTCGGTTGGTTAATCCATACTTCCGCCCTGGTAATGAGTTTGTTTAACGTCAAGGATGTTACCATCTGGAGCTGGATGATCTATCTTTACATCATGATGTGGATCATTTTCAGCATCATGGGTTACCTTTACAAAATTGTTCCATTTTTATGGTGGACCCATAAGTATTCCGGCAGTGTCGGTAAAAAGAATGTACCGACCTTGAAGGAAATGATCCAGGAAAAATGGGGTACCTTCCTTTTCGCGGCTATGAGTGCCGGTGTGGTGATGCTGGCTGTTACCGCCATGCTGGAAATGACGTGGTTAGTTTTTGCAGCCCAGGGACTTTTAACGATTGCTTCCCTGTTGTACGTAAGCTCAATCGTCCGTGTTTTAACCAGATAACCAAGGAGTGATTTATCATGGATTTGACTAAACAAGTCGAAGAAGCACTATACCAAGTGATTGATCCGGAACTCGGCATCAATATCGTAGATCTCGGCCTCGTCTATAAAATAGATGTCAACGACACGAATGATGTCCATGTGCAAATGACGTTGACCACCCCCGGCTGCCCACTCCATGACAGCATCGTCAGTGGCGCAGAAGCGATGATCTATGGGGTCGATGAAGTTAATGATGTCCATGTCGAGCTCGTCTGGCACCCTGCCTGGTCGCCGGAAAAAATGAGCAGCCGCGCCAAAGAAATGTTGATGTAGTGAAAATGCTCAGCACCCTCCTATGGGTGCTGAGCATTTTTGTACGTCGGTAGCCTCTAATACGACTACACCTGTCCCTCTTATTCGCAGTTGTCTCTCATCCGTATCAGCTACCAGAATGTCTCGATTCAATCAACCAATCAGCCACCGCTTACCGGCGGGATAAAGGCAATCGTATCTCCTTCTTTCACGACAAAGTCACCATTGGCATACTCTTCGTTAACCGCTGCCATTGACGTATCGATTTCCTCCATCTCATAGTTTTCTTTCAGCATGGATTTTATTTCTGCAATGCTTTTATTGACGGCATTGAGCTCTACTTCCGCCTGACCTGCCTTCTCCTGCAGTCCAGCAAATAACAGAATTTTATTCATGTCAGGTCCTCCTTATCAGGTTGTCCTTGCGGGTAAGCTTTCTGTTCTTTTTGGTCACCAATCCACTCTTCACCATTTTCCCAGTGTTCCTTTTTCCAAATAGGAACGATTTCTTTAATACGCTCGATGGCATATCGGCTAGCATCATAGGAATCGGCCCGGTGTGGCGTGGATACAGCGATGACAACCGCTATATCGGTAATATCCAAGTGTCCGATCCGGTGGGCGATCGCCGTGTCGGCGTCTGGCCATTTTTCGTTAATTTCTTCGCCGATTTGGGCAAGCTTTTTTTCAGCCATCGGTACATAAGATTGATATTCTAAATAAAGTGTCCGTTTTCCCTTCGTGAACTCACGAACTGTTCCAATAAACGTATTGATGGCTCCTGCTTCTCTTCTGGTCACGAGATCGACGACTTCCTGTATATTCAATGGCTGTTCAGAAATCCAAAATTTTTCGCTCATAGCTTACACCTCTTTACACAAATATATCAATTCCGCTAAATGGTCATCAATATGTTCCAGCTCAAATACCGGAATATCTTCGGATGGATTCTCCAGTTGAGCGTCCCATCGGATGATCGCTTTAATATTAGAGACAGTGGTAATCAAATCGAGATCCGCTTCTTTCCGAATCATGACAATTTTGGGATGTACCTCTTGTTTATACCCTTCCACCACCAGCAATCCTGGAGAAAAGCTTTCATAAATTTTAATCAGCTGATCGAGGGAAACGTCGATATCCTCACCGAATTCCAGCTGCAATGCCCCGCCGCCTTCTACTCCCGTCAGAAAAGCACCTGACTCTTTATGTGTATAACTGTCTGTACCCGCGTGGATCGGTGTCAAACTATCCTGGTGGCCATGGTGCTTCAGCGAAGCGGTTTTAATGTTATGTTCCGAAGCGTAGCGAATCAGACGGTTCACCATCGTTGTTTTCCCACTGTTTTTATACCCGATCACTTGAATAATCGGAAAAGAACTGGCTTTCGGCATTCGCACTCCCCCTTTTAGTCTCTATGTACAGTTTAAAGCTATCCTTCAAAAAATGCTGTGACAATACCCGCAACTATTCCAGATAATCAAAAGGCTCTGCCGCTGCCGGCAGAGCCTCTCTTTGAAATCAATCTGGAATCCCTAGCGCGATTTTCGCATAGCGACTCATCTTGTCCTTTGTCCAAGGTGGGTTCCATACAATATTCACGACTACTTCGTCTACTTCTGGAATGTCAGCAAGCGCACGTTTCACATCCTGCTCAATCACACCCGCTAGCGGGCACCCCATTGCAGTCAAGGTCATTGTCACCGTGCATGTGTTGTTTTCATCCACATCTACACCATAAACAAGTCCCAAGTTTACGATATCTATCCCAAGTTCAGGGTCAATGACGTTTTCAAGTGCGCCCATAAGATTTTCTTCCAATGCTTTATCTTCCACGAATCGTTCCCCCTTCCTGAATGTTCATCCTTATTATAAACAAAATTCTTCCGTGATTAAAATGATTCCTATCACTTAATCGGTATTAAATTGATTATCCATCCATTCGACCATCTCCAGAATTGCGAATCGAGTCACTTTATGGTCTTTTCCGATTTCCCGCAGGAACCGGATATTTTCAGGATTTTTATAATGGTGGATCGCTTCATTATAAAAGTCATAGGAATGCTCGAACGGTACGACAGGATCCGCATCCCCATGCCAGAAGAAGATAGGACGGCCATGGAGCTTTTCCACCTGGCGGGACAGGTCGATTTCAGACAAAGCTTTCATCAATGCGTCCATTTTCTCTTCGGTTATCGGCATTTCCACACCCATATTTTGCACATCAGCAATCATCTTTTGCGCAAATTCCACTGGTTTAGGGGAGCCCATCATGACTGCGGCACCATCAATCCACGGATATTGCGTAAGAGCCGCGGATGTGGTGACTCCTCCCATACTGGTTCCGGCCACTATAAACCGCTGTCCTTTGGTCCAGCCCTTATCATCAATTGCCGTCTTAATTTTTTTCAGCTCTTCTAAATTGGCCAGGACAATGTCCCAGAACTTGAACTGCAGTTCTTCCTGTGTCTGGTCCACTTCCCTTTCCCCGTGATCCATGCTGTCCGGCAGTAATACCCGGAAGCCTTTACGGGCTAAAAGGTAGGCCTGTGCCAGATTATGTTCCTTTGCTGAGGTGAACCCATGAAAATATGTAACGACAGGGAGCGGCTGATCATATTTTTCTGCTTCTACGATTACTAATACCGGGATTCCTTCGATAAATTCGCGATTGACCGTTACCATAATTGCTATTTCCCTTCTTTGCAAAAACTTTACTTGCTGTTTAATTCATCCTAATATTGACAGTATATAATCAAATCGTAACATGGGTATATAGATAATTAAAACAGAATTACTTTGCAAATAGCTATAAAACCGCTACACTATAGAGCAACGAGGTGAAAAATATGAGCAGACAACAACATTTGATCGCATTGGACTTAGATGGCACATTATTGACAGATGAAAAGACCATCAGCGAACGCACAAAACAAACGGTATTGAAAGCGAAAGAGGAAGGACACATAGTCGTCATTGCTACCGGCCGTCCTCACCGGGCCAGCATTGATTTTTACCATGAACTCGGACTTGATACTCCTATGGTGAATTTCAACGGTGCCTTGATTCATCACCCGACAGATCATAAATGGGATGCGCTTCATTCTCCGCTTCCGATCCGGACAGCTAAAAGTATCATTCATGACTGCTACGAGATGGAGGTAAAGAACCTGTTGGCCGAAATTAAGGATGATGTCTTCCTCGATCAGCATGACGAGGAAGTCATGGAACTTTTTCATGCAACCGGGGATACGAACCCAGTGACTGTAGGAAACTTGAAACATCAACTGAAAGAAGATCCTACTTCGTTACTTATTTATCCCCACGAGCATCAAATTCCATCCCTAAGACAAGGTTTGGAAGAGAATCATGCTGAACTCATTGAGCATCGCAAATGGGGAGCACCTTATCATGTTATTGAAATTGTCCGTAAAGGCTTGAATAAAGCCGTTGGATTAGATAAAATTTCCCGTTATTATCATATTCCTAAAGACCGGATCATCGCATTCGGTGATGAAGATAATGACTTGGAAATGATCGAATACGCAGGTGTCGGCGTCGCAATGAAAAACGGTATCGATGAACTGAAAGGGATCGCTAAGCATATCACGCAATCAAATATGGAGGATGGTATCGGAAGCTTCCTTGAGGACTACCTGAAATTGAATACAAAAGCCATTTAACCCATATTTTGATAACGAATAAGAAGACTCTCATGAGTAATAATAAGCTTGAGCGTTTTGAAAAAAACGTTCAGGCTTTTTTATTTCGGGAGGGTCTTGTTATGGCAAAGAACAACAAATCCAAACGTTTTGTACAACAGGGTTCAGACGCAGTCAAAAAGCATGATGAACGGTTCCCCTACCGGGAGCGCTTTTCAGACGTCGAACGGAAACGTGAAGAAGCTGACCGTCATACTGTAGGAGGTTTTTAGGATGGACAACCAACGAAACAGTAATAACAATAACGCTATGCAAAATGGCATGAATGCTGCCAATCAAGGTGGCAACAACCTAATGCAGACTGCCAGAAATGCCGTCAACCGTATCACCAACGCAGGTCGTGGGCAGTTCAACGAACAGGAAAAACAAGCGGCTCAACAGGCCATTCAGTCCGCTTATGCCAATAGCTCTCCTGAAGAAAAGCAGCAGCTACAGCAGCTTGAACAGCAATTAAAGCGCCATAACGAGCTGTAAATTATCACTCGCAAAAAAAGACTGGTTCAGATTAACCTGAACCAGTCTTTGTCTGTCTTAATTCCATTTATTACTCTAATGATTTCAATGCGTCTTCAATTTGCGTATCGCCTTCTACCATTTCGAATGTTTTTCGATAGGCATTTGGTTCTTCAAGTGCAGCAATCATTGTCTTTGCAACATCTGCACGGGATACAGAACCGCGATCCACCGATTTACCTACCTTGATTTTACTTGTACTTTCCTCGTGAGTCAGCGCTCCTGGACGTACAATGGTATAATCAAGCTCCGTCTTTCGAAGGTAATCATCAGCTTCGCCTTTCATTTCTAAATAGTATTTTAGTTTTTCCGGACCTTCTTCCGGGTTATCTGCTTTCATTGCACTCAACATGATAAATTTAGGCGCTCTTCCCAGCTTTTCTGTCTCTTTTATCAAATTGATGGCGCCGTCTCTGTCGACACTCTTTGTTTTTTCTGGTGGTGTTTTGGATCCGGAACCAGCTGCAAAAATGACTGCATCCATGCCTTTCACCGCATGACCGACGTCGCTTTCCAGATCAGCAAGTACCGGAATGCCTCCTAAGCCTTCCATGGCCTCTTTTTGCTCTTCTTTTCGCACCATGGCATAAGCTTCATGACCTGCGGCATCCAGATTTTGTACTAACAATCGACCTGTGTGACCGTTTGCTCCAGCTACTAGTACTTTCATTATATCCGCTCCTTAACAACAAGATTATATCCATAATTCTTGTAACCTGAACCGGGCTGGTTCAAACCTGTATTTTAACTCATGCGATAAGTGAGCTTCATCACCACTGCGTATAACCCATGCCCTGCGGACCAGATTGCGATGGCTGCAATATTATCGATGGCAGGTGTCTCCTTGATAGCCAAAGCGGTAAGTGGAAAGTAAGTCAGACCTGCAAGTGTTGCTAGTGTTAAAGCTAGCGACCATTGATGGATTGGTGCATCACTTACCGAATGGTGCAATAAAAAGACATAAATCACGCCTATTCCCCAGGAAATAATCATATGGAAGAACCACTCCATATAAACAGGCCAAACGATCTGTCCTACCCAGGGAATAAAATCTACATTCATTAATAGCGTATAAACTTTAATCCCAGTTATCGCTTCAGCGGCCCAAAGAACTATTCCCAGCGCCAGGCCGGCAATCGTACCTACCAATAAACCAGTCCGGTACATGTAACCTCTTCCTTTCCTACTCACTTAGATATGTAAATCATTTTACCATCGAAATAATACTGTAAACCTGCAGAAAAAGTAATCTTTTGTGAAACCGTGAATTTTTGATAGAATGAAAACAGATGTATGGAGGAGGTTTTAAAAAATGAGTGTAAAAGTAGAAGCGACACCAAACCCGAATGCAATGAAATTCACTACGGATTCCATGATTTTCAGCGGTGACGGAAGTGTTTCAGTCATGGCAGGTCAGACTAGTGAACATGAAATATTGAACGATTTGATGGCAGTGGATGGCGTGGATAATGTTTTCGGTTTCCAGAATTTCATCACCGTCAACAAAAAATTCGATGCTGAGTGGGACAGCCTGACACCTAAGATTGAAGAAGTATTCGAAAAGCACAACTATTAAAGTCATTCATGCCGTTAAGTTAAAACAATAATAGTATCCAGGTAAATTGATGACAAAACAAAAAATCGAGTATAAAATCGTTAAGGTTTTATACTCGATTTTTTTGCGAACATTGCCGGGCTGCTAACCTGTGACGTTTATCCCTGAAATTGTTCTAAAGGAATATAATTCACGTTGGCCGGGTTGCCGGTTTTCGGATCGATTTCGAACATGGTCAATGTCAATGAGCCAAACTGTGGAAGTTCCTTTTGACTGATTTCGATTTCAAGTTTGAACGATGACCAGGAAGGTGCACCCTCTTCTACTTGATGGGTGGTGTTTTCAACCAGAATATTATGTCCGTCCTCTACATTATAAACAAAGGAACCTTCAAATACTCTTGCTTCCCCTGTAACAACATAGGAACCGTTTTCTCCAGAAACCTCCAGGTTACGAAAAGCTTCTCCTTCCGCGACTGAATCGTCAGAACCGCCATGCTGTTCTTCAGTGGTTTGCTCCCCTTCCACTGTAAACGCTTTGGTCACTTTGAATGGCTTCGCTTCCAGGGATTGCTCATTAATTGAATTCACTTCAATGGAGATGGCCGCATCGTATTCGCCTGGCTTAACGCCTTCGGACCACACTTCTTCAAAGCTGATACTCTCTCCTGGTTCAAGGGTTTTTGTTTCTAACGCCTGCGTGAACATTTGTCCTTCTGAATATCGGTATACTTCCTCGCCCTCGTCATTCTTCACAACGATTTCATATTTTTGGCCGGAAGAAAACCCTAGATCATACGCCTTGTCCCCCTGATTCTCCATAGAGAAGCTGAATTTGACTTTATCACCTTCAGGCGTAATCGTAGCATCTACGGCCAACTGACTAACTGCCTCTTGCAAAGCATTTTGACCATCGTTACTGCTTGTCTCTTCGTCTTTCATTACATCTTCTGCCCCTTCATCTCCAGAGTCCCCTTGACTTTCCTCGGCTCCGCAGGCTGCGACAAGTAGTAGTACCATCAGCCCAATCAGGAGCATCCATCCCCTTTTCATTGTCCGTCACTTCCTTCTTTTTATGTGGGTTCATTAATATAGACGTATGAAATTACCAAAGGTTACATTATTTGTCGTCTTTTCGGAAAAATCCGAAAATCCCTGTCGTTTGTACGATATTTGTGAACGCCTGTGGATCCACTTCATTGATGATTCCCTGCAGATCATAAAGTTCATACCGGGTAATGACCATGACGAGCATATTTTTATCCTGCTGGGTAAAAGCACCTCGTGCGGGTAAGGTAGTGATACCGCGTACCATTTTGGAATGGATGGCCTTTTCCAGCTCTGCTGCCTTGGTGGTGATGATCATAGCAGTCAGTTTCTCGTGACGGGTATGGATAGCGTCAATGACACGCGTGGTCACATATAACGTCAATAATGTGTATAATGCGTTTTCCGGTTCATACAAAATACCAGCCAAGGCGATGATAATGCTGTTTAAGATAAGAAAATAAATCCCGATCGGACGGTCTTTCATCCGGGATAATACCATCGCTACGATATCAAGACCCCCGGTGGAAGCACCCCATTTCAGTGTTAACCCGACACCGGCTCCACCGAGCACCCCGCCGAATACAGCATTCAGGATAATATCCTCGGAAAGCTGTTTGACAGGTACAATTCCAAGAGCAACGGTAGTGAATGCAACAGACAAAGCGCTGTAGATGGTAAATCCTTTTCCTACTTTATACCAGCCTAGAATAGCGACGGGTATATTCAATACGAATAGCAAAATACCGGTATTGATTCCAGGTATGCCTAAGAAATCTCTTAACACACTGGCTGTCAACTGGGCGACACCTGTGAATCCGCTTGCGTATACATTCGCTTCGATTAAGAACAGGTTCAGGGCAAACGCATTTAAAATAGCGCCGAATATGACAACGACAATTCGTTTGGCTTCAAATGAAAACATAGCTGCCTCCTTTAAAAAAACTTATAATAGCGAAAAACACTATTCTTTTTTATCACCCCAGTGAACGAAAATCAAGCATCAATTCCCCATTCCCCTCCCTAGGAAAAAATAATCACCCATTCCCTTCGTTAAGCGTGAAATGTTTTGACAGTTTCCTTATATAGGCATAAACTTGAATAAAACAAGTATGATTAATTTCTTACTAATAAGAAGGTGAACGTGATGGAAATTAAAATCATTTGTGACTCGGCAAGCGATTTATCCCAAGAACATTTCGATCGCCATAACATCGAAATGGTGCCCTTGAAAGTCACACTGAATGAAGAAGAGTATCTGGACGGCAAGACTATCACACCGAAAAAGGTTTACGATGCGATGCGCGAGGGAGCTGCTCCAAAAACCTCCCAAGTATCTCCGCAGGCGTTCAAAGAAGCCTTTACCCGTTATGCAGAAGCCGGACAACCCTGCATTTATTTTGCCCTCTCTTCCGAATTATCCGGTACATATCAGACAGCAAAAATGATGGAAGATGAAGTGAAAACAGAGCATCCTGATTTTGACCTGCATGTAGTCGATACCAAGTGCGCATCGTTAGGCTATGGACTTGTCGTCCTGCGGGCAGCAGAATTGGCTGCTGACGGCGCATCAGTCCAGGAAATACTTGATATCGGTACCTATCATGCAGAGCATATGGAACACATTTTCACTGTCGATGACCTGGAATACTTATACCGCGGTGGCCGTGTCAGTAAAACAGCGGCATTCGTTGGTACCTTATTAAAGATCAAGCCACTCTTACATGTCGAAGATGGCAAGCTGATTCCGTTGGAAAAAGTCCGCGGCGCCAAAAAAGTTTTGAAACGCATGCTGGATATAATGAAGGAACGGGGCGAAGACCTTTCCAATCAGCCAATTGCCATCAGCCATGCGGACGACTTAGAAAACGCGGAACAGCTTGCGAGTATGATCAAGGAAGAATTCGGCACCGAGCAGATCCATATTGAAATGGTCGGCTCCGCTATCGGGGCACATGCCGGCCCGGGTACCATTGCACTTTTCTTCCTGAATCAGCCATATAAATAATGTCCATGGTGTCAGGTTGTGAGCGAAATTCCTGTTTTTTAAGACCAAAAATTATGATTTGTGATTAATAGGCTGCCTTTTCTCCTAAGAGAGGCGGCTTTTTTCATCTTTTCTTAGTCATGCCCAAGTTCTTCAATATTACCGAAAACCTTCCAATGTTCACCCATTCACAAATTTGTAACATAAACTGCTTGTTTACCTGTTGTAATTACCCCCTCCCCGTTATATCATACGGTTAGGGGTATTAATACAATGGTTAGGGAGGAAAACAAAATGTCTAAAAAGATTGTGATTGTTGGAGGAGTTGCTGGTGGTGCTACAGCCGCTGCCAGGTTGAGAAGGTTAGATGAAGAAAGCCAAATCATTTTGATTGAACGAGGAGAATATATTTCATTCGCAAACTGCGGATTGCCATACTATATCGGAGGTACTATTGAAGAACGCAGCAAGCTGCTTGTTCAGACCGTCGATCGTATGGAAGCCCGCTTCAATATGGATATCCGTACTTCTGCGGAAGTCATGAAGATCAACCGGGATGACAAACAAATCGAAATCAAAGATTTGAAGACCGGGGAAGTTTACCACCAAAGCTATGATCATTTGATTTTATCTCCAGGAGCAAAACCTATCGTACCTCCGCTTCCTGGATTGAAAGAAAGCACATATTTTACTTTAAGAAATATTCCTGATACAGACAGGATCAAAGCTTATGTTGATGAAAAGCAACCGAAGCACATAACAGTCATCGGCGGAGGATTCATCGGTCTGGAAATGGCTGAGAACCTAGCTGATCGCGGTGCTAAAGTAACTGTCGTGGAAAAAGGACCACAAGTCATGGCGCCGATTGACCCTGAAATGGCAGCGATCGTCCACGAACATCTTCGGGAAAAAGGCGTCGAACTGATTCTTGGCGATGGCATCGCTTCCGTAAACGAAGGTGACATCGTAGCTCTGGAAAGCGGTAAAATGCTGGATACTGATATGATCGTCCTTTCCATCGGAGTACAGCCTGAAAGCACACTGGCACATGAAGCAGGATTAGAACTTGGTGCCCGCAGGGGTATTGTCGTCAATGAATACATGCAAACAAATGATCCATCTATCTACGCAATTGGTGATGCCATTGAGGTCCAGGACTATATTACAAAAGAACCTGTCATGGTACCGCTCGCTTGGCCTGCCAACCGTCAAGGCCGGATCGTTGCGAACAACATCTATGGAAAGAACGAAGCTTACCCTGGAACATTGGGTACTTCCATTGTAAAGGTATTCGATTATACCGTTGCTGCTACAGGCGTCAACGAGAAACGCATGAAGAATCTTGGCTGGAAGTATGAAGCGATTCACATCCATCCTGCTTCCCATGCCGGCTACTATCCTGGAGCTGAATCATTAGCAATGAAAATGCTGTTCAATCCGGAAAACGGAAAAATCTACGGCGCTCAAATCGTAGGAAAAGATGGCGTGGACAAACGGATTGACGTACTTGCCACAGCTATCAAAGGCGGTCTGACTGTCCATGACCTGCCAGATTTGGAACTTGCTTATGCTCCACCGTTCTCTTCTGCAAAAGACCCGGTTAACATGCTTGGCTATGTCGCAGAAAACATAATCGATGGTGCCATTGAAATCACCCACTGGGATGAAATCGACGAAAAAGTAAGCCAGGGCGATCTCATAGTTGACGTACGTGATGCAAAAGAATTAGAACAGGGCTATATCCCTGGAGCAATCAACATTCCGCTTCATGACCTGCGTCATCGCATGGAAGAACTCCCGAAAGATAAACCGATCCACGTGAATTGCCAGGTAGGACTGCGCGGCTATCTTGCAACTAAGCTGCTCCGTCTCAATGGCTATGATGCGCGTAATCTGGATGGCGGCTGGAAAACTTATTCCGTTGCCAACGGTGTTAAAAAACCTCAAATGGTTTAACAAAAGCGCAAACGCCCTGAAGCATAAGCAAAACGGGCAGGTTATGTCGCGAGTGGCTAAGCGTTGAAGCTAGCCAATACTCAACAGGTACTACCAAAATTTTATACTTTCTTATTTATTAAGAATAATGCCGCAGGCTTTCTGAAAAGAGAGGCTGCGGTTTTTTGTAACATTTTTGTTACATAGAACGACTAACTTATTAGAAGGGGGTCGTAAAGATGAAAAAGATGATTGGTTTAACCCTGCTGCTTTCTCTTCTTTTGTTAGGAGCCTGCAGCAGTAATGATGAAGCTGGCGAATCCAGCGAAAGTATGGACATGGCGACTGAACAGGAAATGTCTGAACCCAACATGGCACAGGATGGTGACAGTCTTTCTGAAGAAAAGGCGAGTCCGAATTCGGGGAATATGATTGACAACGTTCAAAATCAAATGATGATTTACAATGCGGATATTTCCCTGCGCACAAAAGATTATGATACCTTTTACCAGCAGCTGGAGCAGCATATGGATAAACAAAAAGCCTACATCGTCGAGGCAAACGTCAACCGACAGGAACATGGACAGCGAAACGCCCATATCCGCCTTCGGGTGCCGCAGGAAAATTTCCAGCCCTTCATCGATGAGCTTGGCAGTTACAGCGATAACATTGATTCAAGGAACATTTCAGGGCGAGACGTGACCGAGGAATACGTCGATTTAGAATCTCGCCTGGCCGCTAAAGAAAAAATCGAAGAACGGCTGCTGGCATTCATGGATGACGCAGAAAAGACAGAGGATTTGATTAAGATTTCTCAAGACCTTGAACGGGTTCAGGAAGAAATCGAAGTGATTCAAGGGAAAATGAAATACTTAGAAAATCAAAGTGACTTTTCTACGATAACCTTGAATATTACTGAGACTAAGGTAAACGTACCTGGCTTGAATGAAGAAGAACTGAATACATGGGAAAAAACGAAGCAGGCATTTGTGCAATCGTTGAACGGGTTGACTCAGTTTGCCTCGTGGATTATGGTTGTTCTGCTCGGTTACTCTCCAGTTATTCTTTTGATTGCTATTCCTGTGGTTTGGTTACTGATCCGCCAGAGAAGCAAACGTAAACGCGAAAACAACTAAACCAAACAGGTGCAGCCTCCTAAGGACTGTGCCTGTTTCTATGTTGCCAGGCTAAGTTAAACGTTCTTGTTAATCTTTTATAATACTCCACTATACCAGCTAATAGAAGGTCAATAGGTAAGGCTAAAAAAGATTAAAAAGACGTGATACAATAAAAACGAACATGCTAAATAAACTTCAAGCTTACCATCTTGAAGTATTTTCCATAAAAGTTTTTTAATGGTTTCGCTTAAACTACAAAGGCCTTTCTACTCTTTAATATTGCATAGATCCAGTGGATAAGCTTGTTTGCGCAAGCAATCTTCGCCACTTTATGCGGTTTGCCTTCTCCAAGCTTTTTGTCGTAATACGCTCTTAATTTTGGATTGCGGTTCTTAGTTATCCCGCATTGTACAGCCGTATAAATTGTCTGTCGAAGGCTGGACGATCCTCTTTTCGTAATTTTGTTTATTGTTGCTTTAAATTGACCGGATTCATGAACACGTGGATCTATTCCAGCGTAGGCAACCAATTTCTTTGGATGATTGAACTGATCAATTTTCCCAATCTCGGAAATGATTGTTGCCGCAATCTTTCCACCAATACCGGGGATTGATCGGATAATTTCATATTCTTCAAATTCTTCAGCCAAGGCATCTATCTCTTCAAGTAGCTTCGATAGGTGCCTTTGGTATTGAAGAAGAAGTTGAATGAACATCGTTAAATTCACCACATGACTCGTATATAAATTACGTTTGAAGGGATCTCGATCAGCTGCTTCTTTTAATTGATGAGCTTTCTTTAATGCCCATGCATAAGAACGTTTGGCTCCTTGCTTAAGAATTACATCAGCTATCTGCTCCGGCTTTTCATCTTTAACACCTTGAGGTGTTTGGAAGTGGAGTAACGTTCGTAAAGAGGTCGGGGAATAGAGTGTTCCAAAGACAGTCTTATATTCCGGAAAGACCTGATCCAATACGGTTTGGAATTGGAGTTTAATTTGTACATAAGTTCCTGTTAGGGCATCGTGTTGACGCGTTAGATTCCTCAAGTTCATGAATTTGACAGTTTTCTTTTTGAAAGGTTGAAGATCATCATATTGGTAATAAAGCTCCCCTAAACGAAACGCATCAATGGCATCGGTCTTTACTTTCCTTAAGCTCATCTTCTTGGCTTCATGGGAAAGAACAGGATTTATCAAATAATAGACGATTTGATGGTCCTCTAAGAACTGTAAAACTGGTTCATGGTAATGACCAGTAGATTCAAAGACGACGACCGGAGCTCGTCCTGTGATTTCTTCCACCTCTAACCAAAATCGGTGAAAATCATGTAGACCTAAAGTGTTATGCTCAAATACAAAGCTCTTCTTGTAAGGATCTTTTTTCTGTAAAAAGGCTTGTACTTGGCTTTTTCCCTTCGCAATATCCAGGCCAATGACTGGATCCATTCATTGTCACGTCTCCTTTTGTTTATTTGCCGGCAGCCCCTAACCTATCTTGCAGTGTCATAGCTTCGCTTGTTATACGGGATCGAGGTCCCAACCAGCCTCAAACACGTTTCTACAAGTAGGGGGAGGACAGTATAGTGGACGGGATCAAGTCCCAATGGCCGAAACGTCCTTCCCCGGCTACCTAAATAATAACCTATAAAAAATAGGTCAACCAGAAATGACTGGCTGACCTTATAATACGATAGGGCCGAATTATGGAAGACTCAGTTTCAAAATAGAAGAGGTTCTTTACCAAAAAAGTGCCAGGGGTGGCTTGGAAACTACTCGCTTTCCTGCGGGGAAACTGGCAAGCCTCCTCAGTCGTTACACGACCTGTGGGGTCTTGCCTAGCTCCTTCTCCCGCGGGAGTCTCGCAGTTTCCCAACCACCCCATCCTCCGAAGGATGAGAGAAACGAACCCCTGCCCTAGATGAAGATGTCTTCCACAAGTAACATGGAAATATGGTGTACGTTATAAGCACGTTTTTATGTTTTTATGAGTAGCTCTTCCTATGTTTGAGGACTGCATAACGATGTTTTCGTTTGCCTCACCAACGCAAGGAGGTCCGGGAAATTGCGAGACTCCTCGAAAATGCTACGCATTTCCTTCGTGCGGTGTCTATTCAAGAAGCTTTTTCAAAGTCCTATGGGAGAATAGTACATGGTGAGATCCCGCAGGGCATTAGCCCGAGGAAGCTCACCGTACACCCATGGAAAGCGAGTGATTTCCCGGACCTCCAGAGGCTTTCAACCTTAACGGAAACAGTTTCTCTCGAAGCTGAGTCTTCATGTATAGGGAGGTTATCTGTAAAATCATCCAATGAGATTTTACAGAGACTATTGCTGAAGGGATTTTTGATAATAACCGGTCGATTTCGTTGCTATAAACCCAAGCTTCCGGTACAACTGATAAGCCCGCTCGTTTTTACTATCCACTTCAAGCGTAACTTTTTGATTGGACTGGCGTTTTGCTTCCTTAATCAGATGCAGCATCATTTCTTTACCATAGCCAAAACCCTGATGTTCCGGTAACATGCATACGCCATAAATAGAGGACGCCTCTTCATCAACGGCAATCGCTCCCATGCCAACTGGGCTTCCCTGGTAAAAGGAAAGATACATATGATGATGGGATTTTTTTAAAGCAGCGGAAATGAAGGTACGTGCATC
The DNA here is from genome assembly GCF_043497085.1 of Halobacillus sp. B23F22_5. NCBI lineage: Bacteria > Bacillati > Bacillota > Bacilli > Caryophanales > Bacillaceae > Halobacillus > Halobacillus sp. B23F22_5. The sequence goes on from NZ_JBIEKI010000010.1 coordinate 24,976, forward strand.
TTCTCCTGGAAGGCCGAATGCCCGCTCCTGAATGTTTGCCAAAGTGTCCACCTGATCTTCTTTTGCCTTCACAATTTCTAATTTGCCTATGTCTTCCCGATCGTTTTGTCCGCGGAGCTCCATCTGGTATTCGGTATATTGATAGGATGCTCCCCTTCTATGTGCTACTGCCTTGCCAGTCTCAGAATCTTCATTAAGTACGTAAAGCAAAGACGGGATTTTGTGTTTCTCCCACGCTTCACATAACCGATTTTCCAACATAGAAAAATATCCTTTTCGCCGGTAGTCCGGATGGGTGACGGCCATCAATTCTACTTCTTTTTTTGAAGGTATGAAGGCCACAACAGCAGCAATCAACTCATTATCCTTATGCATTGTGAACACCCACGGTAAATTGGTATCAAAATTCAAATTGTCGGCGATGTACATCTCACTGTCGATGCCGTCATGGGCTTTCAGTTTACTCTCTAACGCACGTATTTCCTTTGCTAATTGTGGTTCTACTTGGGTATGGGACGTAATTTTCAACGGGCACTCCTCCACCTTATATGATTCTTTCTTATTATAACTGATAGAAGTACTGGAAGGCCGCCCGGAGAAAAATTATTTTTCCTGGTTGATTGCTTTTTCCATATTCTGTTCCCGCCTACCGAATTGGGTAGTCAGTATGACGCCGGCTATTACAGCCAGAGCACCTGAAATTTGCATGACGGTTATTGATTCTCCCAACCAAAAATAGGCCCCGATCATCGTCACGACCGGAAGGAAATTCAAGAACACCGAAGCTTTAGACGCACTGGTCAGTTCGACTGCCCGATTGTACATGCTCAATGCGATGAAAGAAGGAAAAACTCCTAAATAGAGTAACCCACTCATGTTGGATAGATTCAAAGATGGCACCCCAACGATGATCCATTCTGTTGCTACGATCGGAAGCAGTACGACAACGGAAATGCCAGTCATGACTAGCAGCGTGCCATATGTAGGGAATAGATGCATGTACTGCTTTACCATGATCGAGTAGACTGCCCAGGTCAGGATCGCCCCGATCATGATCGCATCTCCGATATTCCATTCCATAGCAGCCAATTGCAGTATTTTTCCATCCATGACTACCCAAAGTGCTCCAATAAGGGAAAGCACGATTCCTGTCCATTGAATACTGGCCAGCCTTTCTTTTAAAACAAACGCACTCATGATCACAGTCGCCACTGGAATCACTGTCTCAAACACGGAGACGTTGGTGGATGTTGTGAATTGCAGTGCGCCATAAATGAATGTATTAAAGAATGTGATACCGGTCAGCGTGATGATCAAAAATGGTTTTTTATGCTGTAAGTAACTGTTGCGATACTGCCAGGCTCCTCGTAAGCCGACCGGAAGGATTACAAAGAATGCGATTACCAGTCGGAAAAAAGCAATGGTGAATGGCGGCAGCTCATTGATTGCCTTACCAACGAGGATATTTCCTGAAAAGAATAAGATAACGAATACTAGTAAGATATAAGGATAAATAAGTATCCCCCCTTGCTCCAACAATCCTATCACAATAGGAAAACAGGTTTCTATTATGAGATACAAAAAAGCCATTCCATCTGTGGAACAGCCTTTTTGCTTTTACCGTTTATATAGTGATATTCCCTTCAGCTGGCAGCTGTTTTTCTTCACCATTGATAAAAATTGCGAAGTCACCACCTTCTTCCTGTGTGATCACGACTCGCTGATGGTCAACGCTTACTTTGATCAAGTGGCCGCGGAAGTTAATTTTAAAGGAATAATCTTCCCAGGCTTTTGGAATGAATGGTTTGAAGTGTAATTCCCCTTTTTCTACCCGCATTCCAGCGAAGCCATGAACGATAGACAGCCAGGATCCAGCCATACTTGTGATATGGAGTCCGTCTTCCGTATCGTTATTATAATTGTCGAGATCGAGTCTTGCTGTCCGCAGGTACATTTCATATGCTTTTTCTTCGTAACCGATTTCTGCTGCAATGATCGAGTGCACACAAGGTGATAACGATGATTCATGAACAGTCATTGGCTCATAAAAGTCAAAGTTGTTCTTTTTCTCCTCTAACGTGAAACGGTGGTTCAAGAAATACATGCTTTGCAAAACATCCGCCTGTTTGATGAAGCAGGAACGCAGGATTCGGTCCCACGACCAGTTCTGGTTGAGCGGCAAATGTTTTTCATCAAGATCTGCGACACGGATCAAATCCTTATCGAGCAAACCGTCCTGCTGCAAATAGACACCAAGCTGTTCATCAACTGGGTAGTACATGTGTTCAATGATGTCTTTCCAGTGGTCGAAGTCGTCCTCATTCAAGCCCAATTGGCTTTTTAATTCTACGAATCTTTTCTGATGGTTACGTTCCAGGTACAAAGCGACAGACAAGGTGTACTCCAATGTCCAGGCGGCCATCCGGTTGGTGTGCCAGTTGTTGTTGACATTGTTTTCGTATTCATTTGGTCCCGTGACACCAAGGATCATATATTTTCCTTTACGGGGATTGTAATTAACCCGGCTTGCCCAGTACCTGCTGATTTCTGCCAGCACTTCAAAGCCATATTCCGGCAGGTAAGATGTATCACCGGTATAGTTGACGTAATTCCAAATCGCATGTGCAATGGCACCGTTCCGGTGAATTTCTTCAAATGTAATTTCCCATTCGTTATGCGATTCCTCCCCATTCATCGTCACCATTGGATAGAGCGCACCATCCATGCCTAGCTTCGCTGCATTTTCTTTTGCTTTTGCTAAATGTCGATAACGGTAGATTAATAGATTGCGGGCGATCGATGAATCAGCTGTACCAAGGTAAAAAGGCAGGCAGTAAGCTTCCGTATCCCAGTAAGTGCTTCCCCCATACTTCTCTCCAGTAAAGCCTTTCGGACCGATATTCAAAAGCGCGTCCTCACCTGTATACGTGTTATACAGCTGGAAAATATTATAGCGGATCCCCTGCTGGGCGGACGTATCTCCCCCGATAGTCACATCAGCATGGTTCCAGCGGCGCTCCCAAGCTTCCATATGCTGCTTGAACAAGGAAGTGAATCCACTGTCAGCTGCTTTTCTCACCTGCTTTTTAGCTTCGTCCGCAAGCTCGTTTTTATGGAAATGCCTGCTTGTCGTAACAGCTACATATTTATAAAAACTTACCTTTCCACCAGGTATGATGCTGGCTGTATGCTTTTGATCCACATATTCTTCTTCGTTCGCAACATCTTCTACTTTCGTCTCCTGACCGATAAGCTGATTTTTCATCGCGGCAGAAACATCGAATTCCGTCTTGCGGGTGCGCATCGTCAAAACGGCCTGTTCCTTGTCAGCTTCATGATGGACAGGCATCCAGAAGTCTTCATCATAATTGGCATCTTCATTCCTGACGTCGCCATCCATATAGGGCTGGAAGGTGATCTTTCCTTCAAAGTCTTCGGACGTAACCTCATACTTGATAGCAATAATCGAAGCATCGACAATGGAAAAGAAACGGGTGACCTTTCCCTTGATATGTTTGCCTTCTGGGCTTGTTACATCAAATTCACGGTAGAGGTATCCGTGTTTCATATTCAATTCCCGCTTGAATTCGTGTACTTTCCATGTATGAAGGTCAAGTTCTTCGTCACCCGCAACCACCCGGACGCCGGTTACATTCGGAGCATTCAAAACTTTAGCGAAGTATTCCGGGTAACCGTTTTTCCACCAGCCGACCCTGGTCTTATCTGGATAATAGATGCCCCCTACATAGGTGCCTTGATGGGTATCTCCGGAATAGGTCTCTTCAAAGTTGCCACGCATCCCCATCTGGCCGTTGCCGATACTCATTAAGCTTTCTGCAAGGCGGTTATCTTCTGGATGCAGCTTGTCTTCGATGACTTTCCATTCATCCATTCTGCAAATCTGTTTCATCTTTATCACCTCTCATTTAGATTAGGCAAACGTTTGCATTTCTGTGGGAAAAAGAGAGAACCGAATCAGGCTCTCTTACTTGTTTCCCTTTTCCACTGTTGTGTAGACATGCGGTGTTTAATTTCAAACGGCACGATGATCCGCTTGGCTGGTTCATTTTTATTCTGTATTTTTTCAACCAGACACTTGCATGCCTGGGCGCCAAGATCATAAATATTGATGTCGACGGTTGTCAGCGGGGGTCGGGTGACCTCCGCCATATAAACATTGTTGAAGCTGACGATCGACACGTCTTCTGGTACGTACAGACCGAACTCCTCCAGCATATTGATGACCCCGATGCTCATCAGATCATCAGAAATTACCAGGCCGGTCGGCGGTTCCTCTAAAGAAAATAATTCATGGACGGCTTTTCTTCCACCGGATTTCAAAAATTCGGTGTGGACCTTGTATTCTTTTTTGACTGGCAGTCCTGCCTGATTAAGGGCCTGTTCGTAGCCAGTAATACGGTCGACGGTGACAGCCAGATCTTTGGAACCCCCGATAAAACCGATGCAGCGATGCCCCAGCTCGATCAGGTGCTCTGTGATCTCTTTGGATGCCCGGATGTTGTCGTTATCGACATGACTGATTGTATCGATGTTTTCATTGGGCTTCCCTACAATGACAAACGGAAAGTTCTGTTCATGAAGAAATTCCATGACTTTGTCCTTTAACCGGGAATACAACAGAATGACTCCATCCACACGATTGCCATGGACCATCCGCTGGACTCCTTCTAATATTTCCTCTTCCGTTTCTCCCGTCGAAAGCAGCAAAGAATATTCGAGGTCATGGGCTACCGCACTGATTCCACGCAGTACCTCAGGGAAAAATGGATTTTGCAAGGCCTTATCTGCACTTGAAGGCATGACGACTCCAATCGCTTGTGTCGAACTTCTTACCAGGCTTCTCGCATTTACATTCGGGTGGTAGCCAAGTTCTTTCATCGCTTTCCTTACCCGTTTCTTCGTGGCGGGACTGATCCTCGGATTATCCGCTATGACGCGGGATACCGTGGAAGGCGCCACCCCTGCCGCTTTGGCAACTTCTTTAATGGTAACTCCCATGACACTCACCTTCTATTCCTTCTGATTTCATTGGCAGTTCTTTACTAATGAAAGGTTGCTGCTAACTCTTTCTCTCTATTATTGTAACTCATTTCAGATGGCTGGATGTCTAGTTTTTCCTGCTTTTTCTACTTAAAATGATGACCGCAACGACAAAAGCAGCAAAGATACCTCCGACAAATAACAGGAAGGACCAGTTCAGACCAGTGTTCTCTTCGACCAAGTATACTTCTGACTGTTCTCGTTCCATGGCGATTTTGTAGGTACCTTCCTCCACTTCCCTGGCGATATCATCGGTCAGCATCCCGCGCAGCTGATTGTCTGGGGGAAGGTTTTCCAACTCCATGGTTCGTGTTTCCACATCATTGTTGAGCACAACTACTAACGTCTGGTCTTCATACGTACGTTTATACGCTGCAAGCCCGCCTTCGTTGTAAAGTTCTTCATAATCCCCTTTTGTAAGCGCCGGAAATTCTTTTCGCATCGATGTCAGCTGTTCAATCCTTTGTTTCAACTCTTCATCAGCGGCTTTGAAGTTCATCATCCGGCGATTATCCGGATCTTCTCCGCCATCAAGCGGCACCTCTGTCCCATAATATGTAATCGGGATTTCAGGCATCGTGAATTGATAGGTCAACGCCAGTTTCCACCGGGTCACCGGGTTTTGTTTATTCTCGATCGCTTTTCTGGTAAACCGGACATTATCATGATTATCAATGAAGGAGCTTAACATACCAGGCTCTTCATATAATTGTTCATTCGCTTTCCAAACACTCATTGGACCATTCAAAGAATTGCCCGCCTTCTGAAACGACTCATTGATCGCATTGAATAATGGATAATCGACGAATGAATCGATACCTGTTTCTTCATATGCAGCTATCTCACGCGGGCTATCGTGCCACACTTCCCCAAGCAGGAAGAAATCTGGATCAATGCTTTTCACATGATCATTGAAGTCTTTCCAGAAGTCTTTCGGCACATGCTTGACGGTATCCAAACGAAAACCATCCACTCCCGTTTCCTCAATCCAAAATTCGGCTGCATCAAATAAGTACTGTTTCACTTCCGGATTTTCGGTATTCAAATCTGGCAGTCCTGCGAGCCAGGCATTTTCTAATACGGATTGGCTTTCACCCATCATTCGTTTTTCTTCATGGAACCAGTCTTCTTTATTCGGATCCTCCAGCCATGCATGTTGGTAACCAGTATGATTGACGACAAAATCGAACAACACTTTCATGTCACGTTTATGAGCCTCTTCTACAAGGCGCTTGGCATCTTCCATGGTACCAAAATGTTCTTCCACTTCCATGAAATCTTCAATCCAGTAGCCGTGATAGCCTTTCGGTTCGTTTTTCATAATTGGTGTCATCCAGATCGCTGTGTAGCCAAGGCTCTTAATATAATCCAGTTGCTGGATGATCCCTTCTATGTCTCCTCCGTGGTACGCCTTCGGATCATCTGTATCCACTTCATAGTCGTTGTCGTAATTCCCATTAAAAAAACGATCGACCATGATGAAATAAATCATTTCATCGTTCCAGTCATTTTCTTCTTTTTCATCAGCTCCTAAAGCAGTCATAGGAAAAGAACAAAAAAGAAGAAACGGAATGATGCACAAAGATAACCGTGCTTTTGTTCTCATTTCCGCTCCCCCTTGTCATTAAAATTAAGTTTCCATTTCCTATTATCCTTTGGTAGCTCCAGATGTCAATCCTGAAATCAAATAACGCTGCAGTAATAAGAATACAAGTGCAATCGGCACAGCGATCAAAATGGCTCCCGCAGAGAAACGTGTAAAGTTATTAGAAAATTGGTCATTGATGAAATTGAATAATCCTAGAGCCAGTGTATATTTCTCCGGACTGGTCAACACGATTCGCGGCAGCAGGAAGTCCATGAACGGAGCCATGAAGTTGAAAAGCGCTACTACTGCAAGAATCGGCTTAGCCAAAGGCAGCATGATCGTCCAGAAAATTTTCAAGTGTCCGGCTCCATCCATTTTGGCGGCTTCGTCCAATTCTTTCGGGATGGTATCAAAGTAACCTTTTACCAGCCAGGCGTTAAATGGAATCTGACCGCCAAGGTAAATCAATGTCAAACCGACTAAGGAATCGATCAATCCGATTGTACTTAGCAGGATGTATAATGCAACCATCCCCATCAAAGCCGGGAACATTTGCAGTAACAGAAACATATACAGACCATACTTTTTCCCAATAAACTTGTAACGGGAAAACGCATAAGCGACTAATGAAGTCAAAATAACGGAACCAATCGCATTGGCGAATGCGACCAACAGACTGTTCTTATACCAGATGACATAGTCACTTCTTGGATCAGTGAATAACCATTTATAATGCTCCAATGTCGGGTTTTCCGGCAGCATCTTCGTCACCAGCATATTCGTACCAGGGTTGATACTCATCATCACCGTCCATAGTAACGGATAAGCAATCAACACGAACATCACTGCTAAAAATAAATAAATGAACGTTACTTCAATTTTGGACTTTGTTTTTCTATTCATCGCCATCAGTAACGTCCCTCCTCTTTAAATGCAGCCGTTTTGCGGAATTGATAGAATGCGAAGATCGATATTACCAATCCCATGATGATCGTAATAGCTGCAGCCATATTATAGTTATTGGTTTCGAAAGTCAGTTTGTATACCCAGGAAATCAGGATATCTGTCCCGCCGGCAGACTGGCCTCGGACAGCAGGATTCCCTTCGTTGAATAGATAGATAATATTGAAGTTATTGAAATTCTGGGCATATTGCATGATCAGAAGCGGTGCCGTGGCAAACAGGATGTGTGGCAGGGTGATAAAACGGAACTTCTGGAATCGTGTTCCTCCATCAACATCGGCAGCTTCGTACATATCCGCCGGCACACTTTGCAAAACACCTGTGAATAATGCAAATACGAATGGAAAGCCCAGCCATGTCTGAATCATGATTAGAGCGATCTTAGCCCAAAACGGGTCTGACAGCCAGGGAATCATCATCCCGAATTGGCTGAGGATATCACGGTTGATCGCACCGAACGTCGGGTTGAATAATGCTGAGAAAATCAAAATTGATACAAAAGCCGGTACCGCCCATGGCAAAATAAGTACGGTACGGATCGTCCGCTTGAACTTGATACGCTTGTCATTGACGAGCAATGCTAGGAACAGACCGAGAACAATCTGCAACGTTGTCGCCACTACTGTCCAAACAATCGTCCAAGTGAATACATTCAAGAATGTATCCTGCCAAATATCCACATTCACCAGGTTGACGAAATTCTCAAAACCGACCCAGTCCAACAGTTTTCGTGGTGGTGAATTATACTGGTTGTAGTTGGTGAAGGCCAGCGAGACCATGAACGCAAGCGGCAGTACTACTACAAAAATCAACATGATAAAGCCAGGCAGGATCATGAAATATGGAAATCCGCGATCGTAGAAATCCTGCATTGCTTTGAAAAATGTCGGGTTCGGTCTTCCGGCTTCTCTAGCAATTGCATCATTACGAGCATCTTTAACATTGTAAATATAAATAGCGATTCCAAAGAAAAGTACCACTACCGATATAAAGCCTTGAATCAATAACTGGATGGAATGATGTTCCCGGGGAATCGTACCTAACGTAAATAGCCCCCAGACGCCAATATCGATATAATCCCAAAATGCTATTAAAAAAGAAACAGCAATTATAAATAAAAGTATGCCTTTAAAAAATCGGCGGTTATACAGTTGTCCCAGACCTGGAACGAAAACAGATAATAAAGTAGCAATATTGCGGGGTTGTTTGATGTCGAATGCTGCTTTTTTATCATCCTTTGCCATAATAATGTCCTCCCCGGTGGTGATAGAAAAACTTGGCTTGTCGCCAAGTACTTATGGCGAAAGCCTTAGTTTTTTATACTTTAATCATTTAACAAAGTTAAACTTTCTAAAGTATAAAATGGCAGATGGAAGGCTGTCCGCCTTCCATCCTCCAACTCGCTCTTAATTACCAGAGCTTTTTCCTTTATTTATTGTCCAGCACCTGAAGCCGCAATATTGTCTTTGATGATTTGAACTGCTTCATCAAGTACTTCGTCTACAGGCTCACCTTTTGAAATAAACGAAAGTGCATTGTTGATTGGCTCCCAAACTTGTTGCATTGCCGGGATACCAGGCATTGGCTCACCATAAGTAGCCTGTTCAGCGAAAGCAGACATGATTTCATCATCCGCGATTGCCGGATCTTCGATGGAATCTTTGCGTGCAGGCATTTCGCCAGCCATGTCATAGTAAGTCATTGCATTTTCACTGTTTGTGATGAATGCCATCAATTCTTCTGCCCACTCTTTGTTTTCAGAGTAATAGGAAAGCATGTAGGATTTTACACCTACGAAAGATTTAGGGTTTTCACCATTTTCAAGCAATGGAAGTGGAGCAGCTGCCAGGTCGTCACCAAGAGCATCCTGGTATTCACGTACCATCCAAGGTCCATTGATAACCGTAGATACTTTTCCTTCTTTGACCAGTCCGTTCATAATGTCCGGAGTCAAGTCCTGCGGAATATATCCGTTTTCAAACCAGGACTGGATCAACTTGCCGCCTTTGACAGCGCCTTCGTTGTTCAACCCGATGTCATCAATGTTATAAGAACCATTTTCGTTAGCGAAAACATAAGCACCATTCCCGGAGAAGAACGGGTATGTGAAGTAGAAGTTAGCACCTTCCATCAGGAAACCATACTTATCTTCACCTTTTTTGGTATCTCTTTCAGCAATCGCCATCAAATCTTCCATAGTTTCAGGAGCTTCTTCTACTAATGACTTGTTGTAGAATAAAGCATAGGTTTCTGTAACTGCCGGGTAGCCCCATACGTCGCCTTCATAAGTGACAGCATCGACAGCAGTTTCTGTGTATTCGTCCTTTTTCTCTCCAAGATTTACAGGGTCTACAAGACCTTTAAGTACGAGGTCACCGATCCGGTCATGCGGTTGGAAAATGATGTCTGGACCATTTCCAGCAGGTCCTTCTACGTCCAGCTTTTCAATTTGATCCAACATAGAGATAGGAATGATTTCAACCTCGATGTCATTTTCTTCTGTGAATTTATCAGTGATAGTCTTCAACGCTTCTTCTTGTTTCTCTTCTGCGTTCATCCAGACAGTAAGTTTTTCAGGCTTTTCAGGCATTTCACCTTCTGTATTGCCCTCTGTTTCTGTTGATTCTCCGCCTTCTGTGTTTCCTTCCGATTCTTGTCCACTTTCATCAGGACCACAGGCAGCAAGTGCGCCGATCATTAATAGTGCGGCAAACAACATACCTAACCATTTCTTCATTGTATTGACCTCCCAAAGGTATATTAATTACAAGATGTATGTAACCGATTTCAAATATTTTCGTGAAAACGATTGCACATATCTTGATTTCTATTATACAAAAGCTAAAATAATTTGCAAGACAAATTTACTACTTTTAACAAATCACCCCTATTTCTTTTATTCAGGCAAAGGTAACGCTTACATAAACAGCGTATTAATCCTGTAGGTTTCCATTGACTTTCTGATTACTTTTGTCTACTTTTAGTCTATAATAAATATTTATAGCGCACTTTTTGTGCAAACGATTGTGCTGAAAGGATGAGATACTTGCTAAAAGAAGCGATTTACCATCGTCCCAAAAACAATTTCGCTTACGCTTATGATGACGAAACACTGCATATCATGCTTCAAACCAAGAAAGATGATCTCACATCCGTTTCCCTCATTCACGGAGACCCTTATCATTGGGAAAAGGAACAATGGATAACCGAAACACTTCCAATGGAGAAAACAGGTTCTTCTGAACTTCACGATTACTGGAAAGCTGCTATCAAGCCTCCTTACCGACGTCTGCGTTACGGATTTGAAGTTTCGGATGGGTCAGAAACAAGTATTTATACAGAGCGGGGATTCTATGATAAAGCGCCTGGGGACACAGCCGATTATTTCGCTTTTCCATTCCTTAATCCCGCAGATGTGTTTACTGCGCCTGATTGGGTCCGGCAGACAACCTGGTATCAGATTTTTCCAGAGCGGTACGGGAACGGCGACCCATCCTTGAACCCGGAAGGCACTTTAGCATGGGGAAGTGCCGACCCGACGCCGACCAACTTTTTCGGAGGCGATTTCCAGGGGGTGATCGATCACCTGGATTATCTTGTTGAACTCGGCATCAACGGCATTTACTTTACGCCGATTTTCAAGGCGTATTCGAATCATAAATATGACACCATCGACTACATGGAAATCGATCCGCAATTCGGAGATAAAGAGACATTTCGCAAGTTAGTAGAGGAATGCCATGAGCGGGGTATTAAAGTGATGCTCGATGCTGTCTTCAATCACAGCGGTTACTACTTCCCTCCCTTCCAGGATGTCTTAGCAAAAGAACAAGCGTCCAAGTATCGCGATTGGTTCCATTTACGTGAGTTACCGATAAAAACAGAGCCAGTGCCGAATTATGATACATTCGCATTCGTCCATACGATGCCGAAGCTGAATACGGAGCACCCGGAAGTGAAACGATATCTTCTCGATGTCGCCCGTTACTGGATAGAAGAGTTCGATATTGACGGATGGCGCCTCGACGTAGCCAACGAAATCGACCATGCCTTCTGGAGGGAGTTCCGCCGTGTGGTAAAATCCGCAAAACCCGACGCTTATATTCTTGGTGAAATATGGCACGATTCCATGCCGTGGCTGCAAGGCGATCAGTTTGATGCTGTCATGAACTACCCCTTCACCAACGGAGCCGTGGAATTTTTCGCAAAAGATTCCATGAAGGCCGGAGAATTTGCTGATACGATCACGAAGGTGCTTCATATGTATCCTGACAATGTGAATGAAGTGGCGTTTAACCTCCTCGACAGCCATGATACACCAAGAATCCTGACGCTCGCGGGCGAGGAAAAAGCGCGTGTCAAGCTATTATATTTATTCCAATTATCGTTTATCGGAACGCCGTGCATTTATTATGGCGATGAAATCGGAATGAGTGGCGGCCAGGATCCAGGCTGCCGGGAATGTATGATATGGGAGGAAGAAGAACAGGACCATGATCTATTTTCCTTTGTCCAGCAACTGCTCAAATACAGAGGTGCTATACCTGCCTTCGGCAACGATGGTTCCTTCCGTTTTCTTGAAACGAACAATGACACAGGTGTCATTGTCTATGAAAAATTCAATGAAGAAAACAGGCTGATTTTTGTCGTTAATAATGGTGATCAAAAACAATCGTTCACCGTGGATGCTTTAGCAGACAAACAAGCGACAGCATTATTTACCGAAGAAAGCATAAACTTTAATCATGAAGCAAAAGTGACACTTCCTGCTTTCGGCTTTCAAATTTTCCAACTGAATCATTAGAATCGTGCTAGATAGTCAAGTCGCTCTTTAGAAATGGGCGGCTTGATTTATTTGAATTTGCTTGAAGGAGTCTGGGTGCCGTGGCCTTAAAATCTACTAAAAATATGTCGTTACTCGCATTGACTTGGCCTATTTTCATAGAAATATTTCTACATATGCTAATGGGAAATGCCGATACACTGATGCTCAGTCAATATTCCGATAATGCGGTTGCTGCTGTCGGTGTTTCCAATCAAATTCTTGCTGTTGTGATTGTCATGTTCGGCTTTGTCGCTACCGGTTCTGCCATCCTTGTCGCCCAGAACCTTGGTGCCGAGCAGGAAAAAGAAGCAGGAGCAATTGCTGTAACTTCACTCAGTATCAATCTTTGGTTTTCAATAGTATTAAGTTTTCTATTATTCTTGTTCAGTGAGAATATTCTCGCGCTTATGGACTTGCCGGCAGAATTGATGGGAGAAGCTCAGTTATATATGAATGTGGTCGGCGGCCTGATTTTCATCCAGGCTCTGATCATGACGACCGGAGCGATTCTTCGCAGCTATGGCTTCACAAAAGATACGATGTACGTGACGATCGGAATGAATATAATAAATGTAATTGCGAACTATTTCGTCATTTTCGGACCGTTCGGATTCCCTGTCTTTGGCGTCGAGGGCGTTGCTTTTGCTACGGCGGGCAGCCGATTGATCGGGTTTATCGTGCTGCTTGGACTTTTATTCAAACGTAGCGAGGGATTGCTTCCGAAAGCTTCCTTTTTCAAATATCGTAAAATCCATGTCAAAAATCTGCTCAGCATAGGCATTCCCTCTGCGGGCGAGCATCTTTCCTACAATACGAGTCAGATGGCTATTACCTATTTCATTGCGCAGATGGGAACGGTTGCGATTACAACGAAAGTGTATACACAAAATATCATGATGTTCATATTCTTGTTCTCGATTGCAATCGGACAGGGAACCCAGATCCTTATCGGTCATTACATAGGAGCAAAAGAAACCGAACGAGCTTACCACCGTTGCCTGAAAAGCTTGAAACTGGCGATTGCCATTTCACTTGCTGTTGCCGTTGTCGTATATAGCTCCAGCAACGTTCTGCTCGGCATATTTACCGATAATGCCACCATTATAGCTCAAGGCTCGATGTTATTACTGCTGACGGTAGTGCTCGAGCCAGGCCGTGCTTTCAACCTTGTCGTCATCAATTCGCTGCGGGCCGCTGGAGATGTCAGGTTCCCCGTGTACATCGGTATTTTGTCCATGTGGGGAATTGCCGTTACGTTAGCCTGGTTTCTCGGACTCTATCTGGGGCTTGGTCTTGTCGGTGTCTGGATCGCCTTCACGGTCGATGAGTGGCTGCGTGGAATCTTAATGCTGTACCGATGGCGTTCGCGCGTGTGGGTATCGAAGGCCTTTGTAAAAGACCCCAGTTAGCAGCGTGCGATTTTCCTTTTTTATGGAGGGCTCAGGGGTGTGATAATCAGGATCGGAAAGTTCTCTACGTATTCCCATACCAAAAGGACCGTTTCCCCGGTCCTTTCCTGGTTAGCTATATAAAAGAGTCTCATAGACTTCAGGTTGTTCATTTTATCGAAACTTGATAGTGTTCGAGCCAATAGTTGATCTGGCAAAGATGGGCAAGTAACTGCGGCCCTGTCATCAGCTGGCCAAACCAAGGAGCATCAATTGCCTGCCCTTTCGTATCAGAGAGCTTACGCAGCTCGTTCCGGTCAAACAAATCGAAAATCGGCGCCTGCTTATCAGCGAGAATTTCATTCATCCAGGCTACTACCGCATTGGTATAAACCGGGTTATGGGTTTTCGGATAAGGATTTTTCTTCCGGTACAACACCTCATCTGGCAGAATCCCTTCCAATGCCTTCCGAAGCAATCCTTTTTCTTTCCCGTCCAAGTGCTTCATCTCCCATGGAACATTCCAGACATACTCGACAAGATGATGATCACTGAATGGCACACGCACCTCAAGACTCGCTCCCATAGTCATTCGGTCTTTACGATCAAGCAGCGTCTGCATAAACCAGTGCATATTCAAGTAAAACATCTGCCTACGCTTTTCCTCTACCGCCGACTCGCCGGCGAGCTTCGGCATTTCATTGACTGTGTCCTGATAGCGGGCCAGCATATACCCTTTCACATCCAGCTTTTGCTGCCACTCCTGAGTCAGCAACCCATTTCTCAGATTCAGTGAACGAATCCATGGAAAGCCTTCCCTTTGCAACTCCTCTTGTCTGTAAAACCACGGATATCCACCGAAAATTTCATCGGCGCATTCTCCAGATAAACCAACGGTCACTTTTTTCTTCACTTCTTCGCTGAACCAAAGCAGTGACGAATCAACATCCGCCATTCCGGGCAGGTCCCGTAATTCCGTCGCTTTTTTCAGCAGGCGTACTAATTCTTCATTATCGGCGATACAGCTTTGATGATTCGTGCCATGCTCTTTTTGAATTAAGGCAATAAAGGCTTTATCGCTTGTCGGTTGAAAGGCATTTGCTTTGAAATGTTTATCGTTACCTTCAAAATCGATCGAAAATGTATCAAGCGATCCTTTTCCCTGTTTGCGATATTGCTCTGCTGCAATTGCGGTGATAGCGCTGGAATCGACCCCGCCGGATAAAAATGTTCCAAGCGGTACATCAGAAACCAATTGACGATCGACCGCATCAAGAAAAAGCGCTCGAACCTTTTCCACTGTCACATCGAGGCTGTCTTCATGAGGTTTACTTTCCACATTCCAGTACCGTTTTATTTTCAGCCCTTGTTCCCTGGTAAAAGTAGCGGAATGACCTGCCCGTAAATCATGAACGCCCCGGAATACACCGCATCCGGGTGTCCGGGACGGTCCTAATGCCAACAGTTCATGGAGTCCAGTGGTATCCACTTCCGCAGTTACATTCGGATGGGCGAGCAGCGCTTTGATTTCGGAGGCGAATAGCAATCCGCCATCTGATTCCATATAGAACAACGGTTTGACCCCAAGCCGGTCCCGTGCCAGAAATAACTTTTGTTCCGCATCATCCCAAACAGCAAATGCGAATATTCCATTCAAATGATTGACGCATTTCTCGCCCCATTCCATATAGCTGGTCAATAAAACTTCCGTGTCGGAATGTGAGCGGAACGTCCATCCTTTTTGATGCAATTCCATTCTCAAATCTTCTGTATTATATAATTCTCCGTTATAGCATAACGTAAAGCACTTCTCCCCGACTTTTCGCGTCATAGGCTGACGCCCTCCGGCAGGGTCAATGACAATCAGCCGTTGATGCCCGAACGCTGTGTGCCGGCCCAGCCATTGGGTCCCTTCATCAGGACCACGGTGCTCCAATGTCGCTGCCATGGCCGCAATCGTATCATAAGCACAACTCAAGTCTTTCCGGAAATCCGTCCATCCGACAATTCCGCACATATATCGAGCCACTCCTTTTTTGTAGCTGAAAAAGATAACCTAATATATGTGGGGTGGATTGTCCCTATGCGGATTTTTTAATGGTAAGCCTCTTCCTCTAAACACAAAAATCATGACATAAAAAAAAGCCCGGCAAATTTCGCCAGGCAACTTTCTCACTTATGCTGGAAGAATTCCTAATGGTAAAAACCCAAACCCTAGAATCAATGCCAAGGCGAATGCAATCAGCAGCTGTGTCCACCAGCTGGAAGCAGGCTGGGCCTTGGAAACCTTGATTGCCACCATTTCAATCGCTGCAATCGCCCAAAGACCGACCAGCATTTTAACAATGACTAATATACCGATGTCAGCATAGGAAGCGAACAGACTGCCACCAGAGTATAAAATAAGTAAATAGAGCAACCGCATAATCATTTGTGTGATTTTAGCAGCTTTCGCATTCCCTGCGCGGGAGAAGGTCAATACTAGAATCAATAATGCTAACGTGATCACCCATGAGGTGATATGTAAGTGTTCCACCAAACTTCCTCCTTTTGCTATTAATCTACCGTTATAGTACCATGTTTACACAAATTTATCCTAATAAAACCTTTCATGAGGAATTTTTAGACTAGAGAGAAAATTAGCCTGAAACCTGTTATAATGGATGAAGATTTTCGAATTGATATGGAGGGATAGAATGACAAGAACTAGTCAAGAAATCATTGACCAAACGCAGGAATTCGGCGCAAAAAACTATCACCCGCTTCCGATTGTAGTGGAAAAAGCAGAGGGTGTTTGGGTAGAAGATCCTGAAGGTAACCGCTACATGGATATGCTCAGCGCTTACTCTGCCGTCAACCAGGGCCATCGCCATCCACGAATCATTGAAGCATTAAAAAACCAAGCAGACCGTGTGACCCTGACGTCACGCGCCTTCCACAATGATCAACTCGGACCATGGTATGAAAAGATTTGTAAACTCACCAATAAAGAAATGGCCCTTCCGATGAATACCGGTGCTGAAGCAGTCGAAACAGCCATCAAAGCAGCACGACGCTGGGCTTATGATGTCAAAGGAGTGGCCGATAACCAGGCAGAAATCATCGCCTGCACCGGAAACTTTCATGGACGTACAATGACTGCCGTTTCCCTTTCTTCCGAAGAAGAATATCAGCGTGGCTTTGGTCCAATGCTGCCAGGAATCAAGTTAGTTCCATACGGTGATATCGATGCGCTCAAAGAGGCGATAACTGAGAATACAGCCGGATTTTTAATTGAACCGATCCAGGGAGAGGCTGGAATTGTCATCCCTCCAGAAGGTTTCCTGAAAGAAGCATCCGAAGTTTGTAAAGAAAACAATGTGCTGTTCATCGCTGATGAAATCCAGGCAGGCCTTGCCCGGACCGGGAAAATGTTCGCCTGCGACTGGGAAGACGTAACACCTGACATGTTGATTTTAGGTAAAGCCCTTGGCGGCGGTGTGTTCCCGATTTCCACTGTAGTAGCCAACCGTGAAATCCTGGGTGTCTTCAACCCTGGGTCCCATGGCTCCACATTCGGAGGAAACCCACTGGCTTGCGCAGTATCTCTCGCTTCCCTGGAAGTACTGGAAGATGAAAAACTGGCAGACCGCTCTCTGGAGTTAGGCAACTTGATGATGGGCGAATTGAAAAAAATCAATAATCCGATCATCAAGGAAGTACGCGGAAAAGGGTTATTCATCGGAGTCGAACTTACTGAGCCTGCACGTAGCTATTGTGAACAACTGAAGGAGAAAGGCCTCCTTTGTAAGGAAACCCATGAAAACGTCATCCGCTTCGCCCCTCCACTGATTATTAATCGTAACGATTTAGAATGGGCGATCGACCAAATCAAAGAAGTATTATCTTAATTAAAATGAGCCTGGCGATATTCGCCAGGCTCATTTTCGCTTATAAGTAACTTATTCAATAATATGGCCGAAAAGTCGAAGACTTGATTTCGAGATATTGTAAGAGGGGGAAGGGGCGTAGGGGAACGAGTCGCTTTCCACGGGAGTTCGCTGAGCCTCCTCGAGCTGACGCTCTGTGGGGTCTCACCTGGAACTCTTTTCCCGTAGGAGTCTCCCCGTTCCCCTACGCCCCTTGCCACAAAAGATTATCGAAATCGCCCTTGCATGTCCTTATCTAATTATCGAGTGAAAGCCTATCACAATCACGGATTGACCGTACTTTTCTGGTTCAAAAGCACACTATTCTTGATAGGAGTTTCGAGATTCTTACAATCGCATGGTGGTTGGGAAAACGGTGAGACTCCTGTGGGATGAACATGATCGGTGAGATCCCACAAGGCGCAGCCTGAGGAAGCTCACCACATGCCCACGGAAAGCGATCCGTTTCCCCAGCCACCATAACCTCAACCTAAAGTCTCGAAACTGAGTCTTCATGTAAAGGGAGCTTTAACTGCAAAATCAATCCTGAGATTTAATGAGAGTGCATTAAAAAAGGAGTGTATCTTAGACAGATAAACTCCCTTCGACTCGACTTATTAAAATGTCAAAGGCCCTCGCAAAATGAATTTATTCCCGAAACATAGCAAAAAGTTTCCCAAAAATCCCTTGAGGTTTCTGCTGTACGGTTTGTTCTAACCGTTTATTAAAATCATTTTGCATCTGCCATTCTTTCTTCTGCTCTTCACGCATGTTTTGCAATTCCTGCTGCAACATTTCACTTCTTTGTCTCTCTTGCTCCAGCAAGGTTTCATAATGGTTCTCTTGCTGTTCCTTCAATTTTTCCAGTTTAGCTTGTGTCTTCTGTGCGGAATTTCCAACTCCTGAACTTATCACGTGGTGATCTTGCTGGAGGCGGGAAACCGTGGTTTTAAGCTGAGCCATATCATTAGATAGCTGGACGTTCATTTCTCTGGCAGCTGCGAGTTCACTGGCTAAAGCTCTCATAAAATCCTTCAACTGATTAGGATCCTGGAGTGAATTGTCATATGTACCGGGTGCTGCCACCTCTGTTTCAGGAGGGGCTTCTAACCGTTCTTTCTGCAACTGTACCAGTTCTTTTGTTATTTCGTTCAGAGGTTTGTCCGTATCGCGTATCGCTATAAGTGCATCAACATCCGTCTTCACGAAAATACGCCGATCGCCATCCTTGAAAAACTCATATCCGTACCGTTCTAACATTTGACCATACTTTCGGACAGTCGGGGTAGCAATTCCTACTTCTTCGGCTACTTCTTTAGTTGTATAAGCTCGCTCGTTCGGTTGTATATCGTGTCGCATATCGGCCCTCCTTATCTAATTAATAATATGAAGGTTTTTTGTCGAATTTGCAAGACAAATTATTAAACGATATGACTAGTAAGAAAATTGAGTCTATTAGATTATTATTTACTTGCAAAGCTTTCCAACTGTCCTCAACCTTTTACCTATCCACCACTTTCATATCGCTTAATCTAATAAACGATATACCAGCGTATCGCTCAATGTTTATATCGCCAGCCAATACGATGATATTGCATGTATCTGTTGATCCTGCAATGAAAATAAAATCAAACCATAAAAAACGAGTATAAAACCATTACGATTTCATACTCGTGTTTCTCCACGTTATTTGGACTACTTCTTTTGTGCGAAAATTCTTTTACGTGGAACGTTACTGTTCCCTGGAGGAGTTGCTTGCCTGGCCATCATACAAAAGATACTATATATTTTCTGCTAAATCTGTTATATAGCTATAAGCTATATAAATGATCATACAGACAGCAGTCAACAAAAATCCCCAACCGAGAGTAATCTGGTCGATCAGCAGGTAATTATTACACAATTGGTTCGGCGACCAAATGTACAGCCATCCCATCGCAATGAATAATAATGTAAATAAAATAATCAGTCCGTTCTTCATACTGGCACTAACTTTCTTCCAACTGTCCCTCAGTGGCACGCCAGCGAGAAACGGCAGGGAAATGAACTTGAACAGTTCGATATACCAAAGGTTGAGCGCTTCGTCCATCGATCGTGGCAGTGTCCAGTAAAAAATGACGATAACAAACAGCAGGATGCCGGGGATACCGTTCGGATTCCATTCTTCAAAAAAGCGAGGAAACTTTTTTTGCAGCACAGGCGCGAGTAGAAACCCGATGATGACAAACAGCGTCATTTGCATATGCATATGAATGATCATGACCGACTCCATCAGGTTGGCGACGGGAGGCAGCATAAGAAAGATGTAAAGCGCGATCACATAATAGATGCCCTTCATTTCTTTCCGCCTCCTTCTAAAATATCCATCACAGTTGCAGCTGCTTCCCCAGTCTCTTTATAATCCATCACTTCGACCAGCCTGCCTTCCGGGTTGACAAGATAAAACGCCGAGTTGTGTGCGAAGTTGCCGTATTCATCAGGAATGACAATCACCCCGAAACGATCGAGCAGCTCATCCAGTTCCTTCTGGTCCGGAATACGAGCCATCCGCCACGTCTCTCCATCACTTTCGAGCCACTCCCGGTACGTGTCAAGCACCTCCGGGGTGTCACGTTTCGGGTCGAAGCTGATACTTAAGAACTGAATGTCTTCTTCAACCACGTCCTCCGGCAGCATCTCATAGACTTCAGCCATATTTTTCTCAAGCTCCGGGCAAACAGTTCCACACATCGTATAAAAGAATGTAATGAATACATACTTTCCTTCAAACTCGGAAAAAGGATAAACCCGTTCGGCGTGGTCCTCCAAAGTTACCTCAGGAAACATGGGTGTTTCTTCCTTGAGCTGGTTGACCCGTGCTGCTTCTGATGTATAGGCGGTGAATCCATCGGTACCGAAGTAAAACAGGACAAGGCCGAAAGCAGCGACCAGAATATAGGATAGAAGTTTTTTGTTGACCATTAGGATCACTTCCTAGTTTTCTAGTTAGAAAAACTTGGCTTATCGCCAATTACTTATGGCGAAAGCCTTAGATTTTCTTATACTTTAATCCTTTAACAAAGTTAAACATTCTTAAAGTGTAAAAAGAAAGAGAGCTGCTTGCTAAAGCCGGCTCTCTTCTCTTGTCATTTACCAGGTTTTGAATGGCGGCGAACCTGGAGGCGCGTTGACGATGAAGTCGACTAACGGAATGACATACGCCATGCTCACTAATGCAAGCATCAGGACAATCCAGAGTCCCCAGCGTTCGGTCCACATCGGTGTAGGCGTTGCATCTTCTTCTACATCTGCCACCGGAAACTCGGTTTCTCCTTTTGGAGCAAAGAACATCATATTAAACACGGCATACACTTGCAGCAGCACACCGATCATCAAAAGTGTTCCGCCAATCGCAAGGAAGAAAAGGTACGGATCCCAGCTTAGTGCCGTTGCGTTGTCAAAATAAGTGGAATAAGACGTACGGCGCGGTGATCCCAATAAACCAACCCAGTGCATCGCACCGGACATGAGCACCATTCCGACTGTCCAGACGATCGTCTGAATGATACCAAGTTTATTCATTTCTTTCGTCAGTACTCTTCCTGAAATATATGGAACGAGCCAGTAGCTGACACCGAAGAACGTCATGACGACTGTCATACCAAGCGTCAAGTGGAAGTGGCCGACGACCCACATCGAGTTATGGACAACCTGGTTCAACTGGTTCGTGCTTTGGACAATTCCGCCCGCACCGGCTGGAATGAAAGCAGCCATTGCAATGAACGGTGCAAGGAAACGAACATCCCCCCAAGGCATTTTTTTATACCAGCCGACAAGCCCCCTGCCGCCCTTTTTCCGAGCAGTCTTTTCAAACACAGCGAACATCGCATAAGCGGTCATCAATGACGGGAATCCGATGGCAAGACTCATGAATACGTGCATGTATTTGACGGATTCAGAAATACCCGGGTCAATGATCTGATGGTGGAACCCGCCGGTGATATTCATGACAACAAGGGCGATGACGACTACCCGAGTCAACAAGTCGCTCCAGCGTCTGCCGTCAATAATCTTTGGAACGAATACATACCATGCAGAAATAGCAGTCATATACCAGATATTAACGAGCGTGTGTCCGAAAGCCCAGAACAGCGTACGGGACACCATGACATTGATTGTTTCTATCCATCCAAACGCCCATGGAATGATGTAGAAAACCTCAATAGCGACCGGAAGACTTCCAAAGAACAAGAGAACGAAAACACCTGTGGCAAAAAAGGAGATGATTGGGATGTGCTGTCCCTTATGATTTTTTCTCCAATTCGCTACATTGATGAACGCACCGAAGGCAAGCATCCAGACACCTAAGACGATGAAAACGAGGCCGATGTAAAACATCGGGGCAGCGGCCATCGGTGGATAGAAGGTATACATGACAGAGGCGTCGCCCTGCAAAATAGGGATAACGGCGAGTACGAAGCCGAAGATTTTCATCCAGAAACCGATCCAGGCCATCTTCCTAACTTTCGGAAGCAGCCCGCCTAACGAGTGAGATAAACCAGCATAAAAGTAACCAATCGTGAAAAAGGCCGATAACACAACGACTAACAATAAACCATGAGCAGTCAATACTTTATAATAGTTCGCCCACACCGGCAGCTCGAGGATGCCGGCTCTGTTCATTCCTTGTAATAGTCCGAGAAAACCACCAACTAAAATGGCGATGAATGCGACGGATAGATATGATTTCGTGATTCTGGCATCTTCCGGACTGATTCCGAGCGCTTTGTTCGCTTTATCTTTCCAATACTCTTTTTTTATCGCTTCCATGTTATTCCCCCCTTTATTTGACTGTAATGGTCGTACCCATCATCTGATGGCCTGCCCCGCAATATTCATTACAAAGGACAAGATACTCACCAGGCTTATCGAATGTCTGGGTAATCTTTGAGATGTAGCCGGGCATCACCATCGCGTTAATATTTGTATCTGCGACCTGGAAACCGTGCGTGACATCCTTCGAGGTCATCGTGAAGTGGACAGTCGATCCGGCCGGAACTTCAATTTCATCCGGAGTAAAGCTGAATACCTGCAGTGTCATGACAACTTCATACTCATTTTCTCCGATCTGGGTGATACCAGGGTTATCGAACGGAGCCGTTTCATCTACTTTTTGCGGATCAATCCGTTCCCCGTAGCTCGGCGGCCCCATATCTTTTGCGAACGCCTGGTAGCCTGTGATAAGCATGAACCCGATAATCATTCCAAAACTCAACGTCAGCCAAACTTTTTCTGCTTTATGCATGTTCTTCCCCTCCTATATTCTCGCCATATACAATCCGTAAATCAGCAGATACGTCAGAAAAATGACAACCCCCACCACTGTCACCGAAAAAATCGTACCCTTGATTGATGATTTCTCTTCCACCACTTCTTCAGTCTCTGTTACGTTTGACTCCGCCATTTAGAATCCCCCCTAACTTTTGTTAACTCTATAATAATTGAGAATGGTTATTAACTAAGTGAACTAAATCACACCAACTGGGATTATTTATTAAAAATGTTATTACTGTAACAAAGTTGTCAAACTTATCAAGCTGCCACCATCTTTTTGTACACGTAAAAAAAGCCTGGATTTTTATTAATCCAGACTGCAAAGATTATTGTGTACTTATGAATATCACTCAAAATATTCTTTGCTAACTAATACCTGAGTGATGGACAACGATCACCTATGTGTATATCAATCAATAAGGCGTTCCGGCAATTTATTTTCAAGGTCTACGGTTCCATGGTTCCAGCACACCTACAATATGTTCAACCTTTTCATGTTTAATTGCTTCAATGACCCCGCCGGCAATTTCATTATGTGTCAGCCATCTTGAATCATTATTTTCAATTACAAAACCCAATTGGATGATATGTAATGTACAATGCTCCGGTACGGCGATGTTTTGTCTAAATACTTCCCGATTGGTGCTGCTTCCTAGAATTATGTATAAATCGAATGGCAGGAAGGTCTTTGAAACTTCCTGGATGATTATATCTCTGGTCTTTTCAGCATCGGAATGAATCCATGCCACTACAATACTGGGAGTACCATATTGCTCAAAATTTTCCCTTAACCTTTGCTTCAATGTTTCAAGATTATGGTAATCGACAAGTATCGGAGTCAAGTGTTCCCTATGACGGGATTGCTCCAATAGCTTATCTGTCTTCCGTCGATTACGTGCAAGTACCGATGCATGATAGCCATTGCCCGCCAGCCAAATCGTTGTTTCAGCTAACATTCCCGTACCACCAATTACCAGCGCATGCTTCATCAAAAACACTCCCTCACTCAATAAAATTATATTTACTCTGGGTTTCAGATATTTTCCTATACAATTACACTATTAATCTCTTCTGGAGAATCGTATGTTACGTAGGTTCCAGCAATAAAATCATGAATGGCTCGCTTATCCTCTCTCATTCCCACCATGAAGGCACTTACAATGAGTCCAATTCCTAACGTAAGCGCGTATACAAATGTGGCTACGATTTCCCTTAGCAGCATATTCCCCACGCCCACATGGTTACCATCCATTCGTATGATTCTATTCCCTGCGACTTTTCTCCCCACAGTATATCCGAACCACATTACAGGCAATAGGATGCCGTAAACAAAGCCCAAAAGATCAACTGGAGTATAACCTTCATAAAAGAAGCTGCCGTAGCTAACAAGTGATATCAGGCCCATGACGGCAGTCATCAGGATACTATCAACAATTCTGGCACCTAGCCTATTTAGAAACCCAGCTGGATTTTGTATCTCCATCGTGCACCTCCTAACATGGACTGGCTTCTGTTAATAATCTTCTACTCAAGACTTACAATCTTTTTCTGCCCCCAGGGTGCAACAACAACTTCAACTACCATATCGTCTCGTTGCTGCTCATATTGCTCACCTGTATTCTCTTCGACATAATAACGGTTGATGCCGTAGGTCACCTGATGGACAGACTGGCCTTGGTTATGCCATTGGTACTTCCCTTTCAAGCGGACTTGATCCGCGTTTTTTTCCATTTTATCGCTGGAAGCCTCCACTACTTGAAAGAAACCACTCTCTGATTCTTCCAAAAGCACATAGACGGTTTCCCCATATTCCGGGATTTCATCTGACCATTTCTCTTCTTCTATCATTTCGATTTCATAGTTCAGAATGACATAGTCACCATAAAAAATATCCCTTGGATCAACAGGAGCTGTTTCCAGCTTGATTGTCTGTCCAAATGCATCCATAGCGTAATAAGATACTGACATGCCTGCCAAAAACAGAACCTGAAGCAGCACGACTCCATAAAAGGCGAAACGCTTCATACTGTCCGCCCCCTTTTCGATAGATTACGGCGTTTCCTTTCGAGGAAGAAGCTTAACAGGAACAACAAAATGCCTCCGGTGAAGAAAAATAATGATTTATCCATGAAATCCCAGGCAAGCTGTGTATAAGCAACAATAGTACTGATAACAAACGCTACCGTGCCTTTGGTGACTATATCCGGTTTCTCGGTCTGATAACCGCGAAGCAGCCATCCAAGTGAATAAATGAACAGGAAGATTAATGCCAGCATGGATCCTGCTTCTACGTAAAACACTGGCAGGAATAAAACCAGGTTAAGCAGTAAAATTAAATGATCTTTTTTCCATAACAGAAACAGCGTACTCAACGATAACCCCAGCCAGATAATCAGGAAGACAAACTCCGCACCAAGCGATTCCGTAAAGAACTCAACCTCTAAAAAGAATACTTGCCAGACAACCAATACAAACATGGCGGCCACACTTAACTTTGTAAAAGGAGTCCTGAGTGCTTGTTTAGGTACGACGAGGCCGAGAAGATATAAGATCAGGAAGTACACAAGCAGCCAGTGGTAGGATTGATGTTCTACGAAGGCCAGTATGACGGTCTGCAGTAAATAACTGAGTGAAAACAGTGTCGCATACAGCCAGTCAGCACGGTGGTAGACATAATGGCTGAAACCGAGCACAAATAATAAACCAAGCAACAGGTTGAACTCCGAAAAATTACCGGCACTATAGACTTGACCGATGGTGGTAATTACAATCGCTATTACGAATAAAGAACGCTCATCATAAATTGCAAAAACCAGCAAAGCAGCCAGCGCCCATACAAAAAACGGAAATGCGCTGAATGAGGTGTAATTATACATCTGCCCTGTCAGGAAAATGCCAGAGCCGAAAATCAACACGGCGATGATTAATAGACTAAGCCCGACCGTTTCTGAACGTGTACGGTACACCTTATCCCCTGCAACGTAAAAGCCGATCATAGCCAAAATGATGATAGCCATGCGGGCGATATCCGGAATCGCTCCCCAATTGGAAGCGATGAAGCTTAAAAACCCAAGTCCGATGAAAATTGCTGCCAAAGTCAACAAAATCGGTTTTTGGCTTCGCTTCGGATACAAATCCATGATTTCATCTAATTGATGAGGTTCAATAATCCCTCTTTCCACCCACTTGTTCCCTTCATTTTTAAGTTGGTGACGGTTCATCTTTATCCCTCCTGCCTTCTCCGTATTGGCTGCTTTTTACCATAGGTCAATGTCCGCCACAGCCATTCTAACGGACCGAACCGGTATGTTTTCAGCCACCATTTACTGATGACGATTTGTACACTGTAAAATAAAACCACAATGATTACGCTCCAAAGCGGGGGCACTTGCCCATACAGCCCGAAACCTACCGAATAAAATAGCAAGAATGAAAACAGCGATTGCAGAATGTAGTTGGAAAGGGACAATCTGCCGACATAACTCAGTCCATGCAGCGCCCGTTTACCTAAGGAACGTTGATAAAGCAGCGTCACACTAACGACATAGAAGATAGCTGAAGCGCTTCCCCCGATATTGTCCTGCATCATTTGGAACCAGGCCGGGTTGTTAAAGAAATACGGTCCCGCCTTGAACCCTAAAAATAAGAGTAAGGTAACGACCCAAAGCAAAAATAAAGCAGTCTGGTGTGCCGCCGGTTGATGGAGCCACTTTTTCCGGGCGACATACATGCCGAACAAAAACATAGGCAATAGGCTCATGATCAGAAATGGCCAATTCATCGGCGCATTGGTGTAATACCAGTCATTCCAGTTCTGTGACCAAATATCCAAAAGCGTCCCACTGCCATAGTTTGCTTTCGCCTGTTCGATCGCAGGCTCATTAATCCAGCCACCGTAGTCAGGTCCCAGACTATATAAGCTGAAAGAAAAAAAGCTGGTGAAGAATAAAAGCAAGGTAACCCCCCAGGCCAGCAATGCTTTACTACTTCTATTTAAGAAGAATAATAACAATAACCCAATCAGCCCATATGATAGTAATATATCACCGTGCCAAATAAGGAAAGCATGAATGAGACCGAAGCCGATCAATATCATCAGCCGGCGCCCGATCACTTGTTTTTCATTAAACCCTTTAGCTGTCAGACGCTCTCTCATCATTTCTATTCCAAATCCAAATAAAAATGAAAATAAGGTATAGAAGCTCGCCTGAAAAAATATATCAATGATCGCCTGGATGGTATAACTTGTAGTGGATGGCCAATAAACCTCTTCACCGCCGTATAGAAAATAAGGCGCATTGAAAGCGGGGACGTTGACCATGAAAATGCCTAAAATCGCTAATCCGCGCGCGGCATCTATCCATTCCAAGCGCTCAGCTTCCCGTAATGGTGTACCGGTATCCTTCATTTGTCCCCCTCCTTTATCTTTATTTTACTTGTTTGGATAAAAAGTTGATAGATGATAATGGAATAAATTATGTACATACAAAAAAAGGAGGAAAACCATGCCAGCTCAAGTTGGAGCCGTAAAAGTAATTTCCATCTCGTCATCCAGCATTTTCAATATTGGTGATGTATTCACCATCGCTCCCACCAGCTCGGCAAAAACGTTTGCCGGTGGAGGGTCATTCAATTCAGGCGACGGCATCCGTATCGATTTAGGCCGTTCGGTCACTTACGTCAATGACAGAGATGTCACAGACCAGTCCAAGTAACAACTAGGAGGAAATAGTTATGAGCATTACTATTCATCAATCCATTTGTATCAACATGCTTAAAATTGAAGCTGTCACCAACTCTTCCGTCGTTCAAATCGGAAGTGCCGGATCGATTCAGTCTCGCTCTGAATTATACAATACCGGGGGATTTACGGAGCCTGCCCCACTTGCTGAACCCTTCGAAGGGGAGATAACCACTATCGGCAAAGGCGGGGGACCGCTGGTGCCATTGTCTGCGCCTGGCTGATCGAATTATCTGATCATTAAGCACGCCTATGGGCTTTTTGCATAAAGTAGTGATATAGCCTAATTTCAACGGGGGTGAGAGGGATGAATTATTATGGTTCCTGGCAGCAATACATGGAGCAGATGATGAAGCAGCTACAGGCACAACAACAGGAGATCAAAGCTCTTCATCAAAAACTGGAAACACTGGAACAAAACCATTCCGATCAACCCAGGACAGTGATTGAAAAAATAGAATATAATTTCGACCAATTGAAAATAGAGACCTTGGAAGGCACGCTTCACATCGGCTTGACGCCGCAGGAATTAAGTCAAATCGATGATGCTTCTCTGTGGGGACAGCAGCAGCCTGTGCCTCCATCCGCTCCAAAGCCTGCCAACCAACAGATTTTAGAGGAGCTCGATCACTATTTGATGGATCAGGGCGGAGCTATTATCCGAAGTCTGGCAGCTAATAATCAGATAGCAATGGATCAACAAAAAGAACAGAGCATCATCCAGGATATCCGAAATCAATTGCCTTCCCGTATTGCCCATCATGAAAAGCAGGATCCAAAGCCGGACCCGGAAAAGATTGTGCACCAAATTAAGGCAGAAGTCGAACATTCCATCGCCCAATTCCTTAACCAATCTAAAGGAGAAGATGCCTGATGGCCTTTATCGTTCATAACTGGGGACTAAACGTCGGCAATGTAGAAATCGCCGGCATAACCTCCTCGTCTGTATTTTTAATCGGAGACAACGAACAAATTCGCTTGAACTCGTACTTTGACACTCCCGCTGAATCACTGATTATTGGTCCGTTCGTCCCTTTAGGTAGTGGCGTGTCAGGTGACACCACGTCGCCTACTGTGGAGACGGTCGAGGATGAATAAACGGCTCGTCACCTTGAATGACATCAAAGTTACCGATGTTGTTTATGGGTCGAGCTTTGTGATTGGAGACAGCTGGCGTGCCACGCCTTTCGCCCGGGTTTTAGCCGTTCAAAAAGAGGGGGCATGGTTCGAGGAAGGACGCTTCAATTATGAAGACTACCCGATCTTCACGAAACAATTCAAACGTCTTCCTCCTACTGATACTGTGGCGGATAGTCATTACCATCATAACCCGACGATCAACGTGGAAAGTGTCCGAATCAACGGGGTTTCCACTTCTTCTATGATTCAAATCGGCAGCCTTGGTATCCTGGAAGCAGAATCTCGGGTCAAGCATTTCCGTCTCCTCCAAGACGAACAAGATGAAGATTTCAGCATAGACTAAATGAAAGCCTATCGAAGGAGGGGTAAGATGCCATCCATTGTCGGCCCCATTAAAATAAACAGTGTTGGCGGTGGGGTCATTAATTTCGGTGATGCCTTTTACTTGGCTCCGAAAAGCTCAGCCAAAACGAATGCCGGTTCCGGTGCCCTTAATACCGGAGACTTCATCAATACGAACAACGGATTCAGTTCAACCAATCCGTTCGACCCTGACGTCAACGATCAGAACGTCGCTGGTAATGCATAAAGAAAGACGCTGCGAGTGCTAACTGCAGCGTCTTTTCCTATGTTTGGCTTTTTACACGGTATGGCTTAAGAGCGGGTGAAATTTACGATCATTGCAGGAAAGTACCCTATTCTTCTCACCTATTCCGCTTCCGGTTCGATTTCCTTGTTGCGATTTTCTTTTGCGGGTCCTGCCTTTTCACCCACCGGAGGTATCGTGCCATATCCGGATGGTCTGCCAACCGCTCCACTGTATGATAAAATCCAGCCAGCTCCTCATTAGTAAAAAGGGCATGAATCTGGCGGTGGCAGGCACTGCACAATTGTGCCGTCGGACCCTCGGCTCCTCCATATTCTTTTGGGATCAGATGGTGCACGGTTGTCAAAACCGGAGACCGCCAGCACAAATCACACGTCTCGGCATTAATTCGTTCCTTCATCCTTCATCCAACTCCGTGGTTAGCAGCAATGGACCATCAAAAAAGTAGAGGCATTTTTTTACGACTGGTTCTTTCCATATCTTTTCCAGCGCGGTCTGGTACAAGCGAAGCTGTACCTCATACCGGCTTGCAAGCTTCTGTTTCAGCTCTTCCGTAACTTCATCGTTAATGGTATCCGTTTTGTAATCGAGAATCAGCCACCCGTCCTCATAGGGTACAACACAGTCGATAACCCCTTGGACGAATACCTGTTCTTCGGTTTCGCCTTCCCAATTGCGGTACACCTGGTGGGCCGGAAGCGTTAAACTGAACGGTACTTCTTTTTCCAATTGATCGGCCTGAAGGACGAACTCGCCGATACTGGTCTCGAAAAAGGCCGCAACTGCTGCTGTATCGATGACCTCTGCTTCTTCCTCTCGCAGCACTTCCCTATCGACTAAAGCAAGCACAAATTCCCGGACTTCCGCTTCGGTATATTTTCGGGTAAACGGCAAATGCTGCATGACGGTATGCATTGCTGTTCCGCGCTCAGCAGCTGTCAGCCGCTGCTCTTCCTGCATGAAGCGGGGACGCTTGATGATCGGTGCTTTGAACGGAAGCACGATATCATTACTGCTGTATTCATCCAGCTCTTCCCGCTGCCGCTTCAGTTCGGTAACCGACTGCTTAGCCCGTGAATTTGCTGCCTGACGATAGGCATATTGAAAATTCAATCGCTTGTCGACCTTTTCAGCTTCTTCGTTGCCATCGACTTGTTTCCAGACATAAACCGCCTCTTGCAGCCGTTCATCACGATTTTTCTCCAATTCATCCAGCTGGTTATAGGCACTGCCATGCTTAATTTCCACCCGCCATTCCGAAGCATCCTGCCAGATTTCTTCTGACGTTTTGACTTCGACATCAGGGTTACGCAATGGTTCGGTTTTATGATGACGGATCAGGGCAGGACCGACCCAGTCTAAATAACTTTTCGATTCAAGCCGGTAATGCGGTGGAAGTACCCAGCTCGGATGCTCGAGGAACTCCAGCCACTTTTCCTGTTTCTTCTCAAATGACGCCACATTGCCGACCATGACAAGCTTCTCTTTCGCTCTTGTCAATGCTACATATAAGACGCGCATTTCTTCTGCCAGCAGCTCGCGCAATTTCTCCCGCTTCAACGCATGATAGGCAAGCGTCGGGTACATGATTCGCTTCTCGGGATTAATGTACCGCGTGCCAAAGCCATAGTCTTTATGCAGCAAATACTTTGAACGGAGATCCTGCTGATTGAATTGTTTATCCATACCGCCAAGAATGACGACAGGAAACTCGAGTCCTTTACTTTTGTGAATCGTCATGATCCGGACGACATCCTCCTGTTCCCCGAGGGCACGGGCCGCACCGAGATCATCGCCCCGTTCTTCGATCCGCTCAATGAACCGTAAGAAACGGAACAAACCTCGGAAAGAGGTAGCTTCATAGGAACGGGCCCGATCATACAACGCCCGCAAGTTGGCCTGCCTCTGTCGTCCACCCGGAATCCCGCCGACGAAGTCGTAGTAACCCGTTTCCCGGTAAATTTCCCAAATCAGTTCGGATAACGCACCCTGCCGCGCACGGACCCGCCAGGAATGCAGCTGTTCTAAGAAACTATCAATCTTCTCTTGTATATCCGGATCGCCGCTGAATACCTTCATCGCTTCATAATAGGTCGACCGCTGTTTTGCGAGCCTGATCTGTGCCAGCTGCTCTTCATTCAGCCCGACAATCGGCGAATGGAGAACGGAAGCAAGAGGAATGTCCTGCTGAGGATTGTCAATCACTTTTAATAGACTGAGCATGATTTTAATTTCAATCGCTTCAAAATAGCCGGAGGAAAGTTCGGCATATACCGGAATCCCCTGCTGCTTCAATTCATCGACAATGGTAGGTGCCCATGTCATGGAACGCATCAAAATCACGATATCGCGGTATTGGACAGGACGCTGGAATTCCGTCTCTTTATCGATGACTTGCAGCGGCTCCTGTTCATGTTGTCCAATCCACGTTTTAATCATCTGACCGTATGCACGTGCTTCGAGCTGGGCCTTTTCTAAATCACGATAATCCTCGCCTTCTTCTGCCGGCTGTTCTTCACCGGATTCCCGGTCAATGACCAGTAACTCGGCATCGGTATCGGAAGAAGTGAGTTCATCATAAATCGTATTACTGTATATCAGCTCAGCGTCCGGGTCATAATTCATCTCACCGACTTCCTCATCCAGTATCTGTCGGAAAATATAGTTCGTGGCAGCCAGCACTTGCTTACGGCTCCTGAAGTTACGTGCCAGGTCGATCCGCTCGCCGGGATGGTCGTCAAATTTGAACTGTTGATATTTATTCAAAAACAACGTCGGTTCGGCATGGCGAAAACGGTAGATGCTTTGTTTCACATCCCCGACCATGAACAGATTACCTCCCCGGTCCCCGCCTGTTAAAAGCAGTAAGAGTGTTTCCTGGACCAGATTGGTATCCTGATACTCATCAACCAGCACTTCTGAGAATTTTTCCTGAAAATCAAATGCGACATTTGATGGCACCAGGTTGTCCGCAGTCGAGGAGTCATCACGCAAAACATCCAGGCAATAATGTTCCAGGTCAGAGAAATCGACTATCGCTTTTTCCCGTTTCAAGCGGGTGTAGCGATCTCGGAAATCTTTAACCAATTTCACCAGTTGCACTATGACCGGGTGCAGTTCTTTCATATCATCCAGGTGACCGGTCAGTGAACGGGTGAACCATTCACCCGCCATATCATTCCAGCGCTTCTTATAGCCGTCCCGTATCGCTTTCACCTGTTCCTTTTTCGCTTCATCGCAGTCCACTTTTTTGCCGGACAGACGGGCGAACTTACTCGTCTGCATGAAAGTTTGCAGCTCTGTCCATGAAATAGCGGCAAGCCCTTTCGCTTCCTGGACCATGGCTATATCTGCGTCGATCGTATCGGCATAGTGATATGGCCCATCCGCTTCCCTGGTAACTTCCAGCGCTTTCTCCGCTTCCACCAATATGGCGTCAAGCTGGCTGGCCACTTCCCGCTTCAGCATCTTCAGCCATGGCAGATCTGATTCTTCGGTGTCTTCGTCCACCCCATACATTTCTGCCATCTGATCCAGCCATGCTTCAGGGGATGGGTTCTGCATCGCGAAGGTGTAGAGGTCGATCATCAGCGATTCTACCTCAAGGTCACTGCGATCATTGGAAAAACGGTCAACGACAGCGAAAAACGCATCCCGCTCTTCTCCTTCTTTGCCATACCAGTCCTCAAACAATTCTTCCAGCACTTCCTGTTGCAGGAGATCGGCTTCGATATCATCAGCAATCCGGAAGTTAGGATCGATATCAAGCAAATAAGCATACCGGCGCACCACCTCCATACAGAAGGAGTGCAGCGTGGAAATAGATGCTGTCTGCAAAAGTGACAATTGTTTTTTCAGATGGCTGGATCCAGGATTCTCTTCTAGCGCTTTGCTTAGCGCGAGCCCGACACGGCTCCTCATTTCCTGCGCTGCCGCATTGGTGAAGGTCACGACAAGAAGTGAATCGATATCGACCGGGTCTGTCGGATGCAGCAGTTTCTGGATGATCCGTTCGACCAAAACAGCGGTCTTACCCGAGCCTGCCGCTGCCGACACGAGGACATCTCTGCCGCTCGTATGGATCGCACGTTCTTGTTCTTTTGTCCAGCGTACCATCAGACATCCCCCTCTCTTTCTTGTTTGGCAATCCGCTCTAAAACTTCCTCATCTTTCATATCCTGCAGCTTGCGGAAGCTGTTCTCTTCCAGGGTCGGATCGAACTGGCAGACCGAACGGAACGGACAGAATGTACAAGCGGCCTGCTGACCATGCTGGTAGGGATTGAGCTTCACTTCCCCATTGGTGATCATTGTACCGGCCTGGACCATGACGTCGCGAATGTAGCCCTGGAGACGTTCGAACATATCTAAGTCCGCCGTTTTGGAACTTTTATAAAAGCCGCCTTTCGCAGTCAGTCCAGCTGGAACCATGTTGCTGGTGCCTTTCTCGAGACTTGTATCCATCATTTGAACAATCTGTTGATTTTCCAACAATAAGCCCTGCATCTTGAATTTCTTTAAAATCTCATCTTCGATTTTTTTATCGTCGATTTTCTGCTTACCAGAAATCATCGGGTTATGGACATGGAAGTACAATACCCCTGCAGGCGATGCTTTGGCACCAAGCCACTGCTCGGCATAAGTAAGTACAACGTCCAGGTAGGACAGCATCTGAAGCGCCAATCCGTAATAGACTTCAATCAGATTCAACCCTTTGGCGCTTGATTTATAATCGATGATCCTTAGGAACAGATCATCCTGATTAAGTGCTTTATCTACACGGTCGATCCGTCCGCGCAGCATCAATTCAAAACCATTCGGTAAATCGAGCGTAAGCGGAGGAAGCTGCTCTTTCGGACCGAAGCCCAGCTCCATTCCAACTGGGGAAAACTTCGAGTTCCTCGCCTGCTCGCTCAATACGAATGCCGCGCGGGCAATGACATTCTGTAATTTATGCTGCAAATACTGATAGCGGTTCGAGCTGTGAAGGATTTGATGCTGTAAAATCGGCGCTAATTCCTGGACTGCGCGGGATGCATACTGCGTACTTGCCTGTTTATCCAGCTGGGAGAAGTCTTTTCCTTCTCCTTGAATCCATTCGGTGATTTTTTTCAATGCTTCATGGAATAACTGGCCAATATCAGGGGCATCAAGCTTATAGGTCTTCCGTTCTTCCAGCTGCAGGCTATACCTCGCAAAGTGCTGGTAAGAACAGCGATTATGCATCTCAAGCCTTGAAACACTTGCTTTCACCTGTTTCGGGTACAGCTGCTCGGTCGTCTGTTTGCTGAGGTTCACTGGCTTGTTCTGATAAAAGAGACTCTCGAGAATCCGATTAGTCAGCCCGCCTTTTTGCTCGTTACGTACATACCAATTGAAGACATCCCACCAGACCGGACGCATGCTGTAACCCTTCAAATAACGGGAAAGCTGTGCCGTAAGTGCGCTCCTCGTCTTCGTCTTTGTCGTGATGAAACGATCGGCATCTTCCAGGTCATCCGGATCTTGTAGCAGGATATGCTCCTGACAGCACGGAAATAGCTCCTCCACTCTGCGGATAATCGGGGAAGGTGTCTTTGATTTCCCCTCCTCATTACTGAGCGGGTAGCTGATCCATAACCTGTCCCGCGGCATCGTCAATGCCAGGTATACGTAGAATCGGTCATCCAGGAGCTGCCGTTTGCTGCCATCCGCCAGCCTCAGGCCATGGGTAGCAAGTAAATCACGCTCTTCTTCACTGATCATCCCATCCCCTGATGGCTTCATTGGCCAGATTCCTTCGGTCACTCCCAGTAAAAACGCCGCTTTAATACCGGAAATCCTCGACCGATCCACCGTTCCGACAATGACATGGTCCATGCTAGGCGGCACATGAGAAAACTTTAAGGATTCTAATCCGCTTTCCACGGTATTGCGGAACACCTGCAGGGACATTTTTTCTTCGCCTGCCATCTCGACGACTTCATCGAGCAATTGCAGGACAGCGTCCCACACCTGCTCCTGTTCACGGCCCCGTTCCAGTGCACCAGCGGCATCAAAGTCATCCCGCCATGCTTCCAACTGACCTGGTACGTCCATTGCTTCTAACCAGATATAGATGACCCGGCACTTTTCCCCAATCGTTTTTGCTTCTCTCAATCCTTCATCGAAGGTTTCGAGAATCTTCGTCACTTGACGGCGGTACCGATTAATACGAGTCTGTTTCTCACGTTCCTCATCGGTCTGTGATGCCTGATCGAAGCCACGGAACCGCTGGTATACCCATGGTTCGTCACTGCACCAGCGCTCACGGGAACGGATTCCATATTCGAGCACATAATTCTCGAGTTCATCAATAGCATCCTCATCCAGCGGATACCGCTTGTCATCTGCAAGACTGAATCCGCTTTTCAACAAACGAAACACAGCGTCATAGCGCCAGTTTCCTTCGACGACATCCAGACCCGAGCGAATCAATTCGATCAGCGGATGGTTAAGCATGGTCCTTTTTTCATCCAGGAATACAGGTATCTCATAATCTTTGAAAACAGTCGTAATCAAGTCATGGTAAGTCTCAGGTTCACGCATCAGGATAGCGAGGTCTTTATAGCGGTATCCTTCATCCCGGACTAAGCGAAGAATTTCCTGTGCGACACCTTCGACTTCTGCCCGTGGATGGACCGCTTCAGCTATCTGAATAGGTGCTTCCCCTTCATACGGAGGAGCCGGCCGCTCATCAAAATACCGCTCCATATGCAAAAAGTGCGGGCGGTTCTCAAACCGGCCCTGCTTGTTATCTAAGATGGTCGTTCCATCAAATCCTATCCCTTGCTCCTCTGCCATCGCAGCCAAAGTTTCATAGGTTTCTCCCGACTCGTGAAACAAATCCAGTTCCGAACGATCTCCTGCTGAAGGCTTGTCTAAAGTCAGCGCCACATGGACACACTTCGTCCGCTTCAACAGCGCTTCGATGACCATGATTTCCTGGGGCGTGAAACTATGGAAACCATCGATATAAATCTCCGCACCATCCAGGAAGCGTGCGGTAGGGATTTTATCTGCCAGCATCTGCAGTTGATCCTCCCCGTCCATATACTGATCGCGGAGCGCATGATCGAGCCGGTCATAAATATAACTGAGATCCTCGAGCTTGTTACGAAGCGCGATTTCACTGGCATACTGGTGTGTATATTGATCAATCGCTGTCATTTGCTCATGTAGTACCTCCGGCGTGATCCGGTACCGCTTGAACTCCGTAATCATCCCTTCCAGTTGTTCCATGAACCCCTGTTTCTCGATTGCTTTTTGGAACACCAGCCAATCGGAAGTCCTTTCTTCAGTGATTTTCCGGAGCATCATCTGAATCCCCGTCGAGCTTATGTACTTTCGGGTATTCCCACCCGTTTCCTGGAGCACCCGCCAGGCAAGTCTTGAAAAGCTGAACACCTGAGCCCGGATCGACCCTTCGATGCCGTCTCTTTTCAACAAGGCGTACTCCTGCTGGAACGTCATCTGGTCGGGTACGAGATAGATGATTGGCGGTCCCTTTGGATCCTCTTTTAGCTTTGCTTCTATTTCTTCCATGACGGCGGAGCTTTTTCCTGCACCAGACCGTCCAAGTATGAATCGGATACCCATCGATCGGTTTCCTCCTTCTTCATGCACACTGTGGTCTCCATTACATATCGTGAATTATATTATCGCAACGAGAGGATGACCCGTTATGAAGCAAGCCTTCCAGGCGATGGTTCTGATAGCTTCCGGAATATTCATCGCAAGCAACCTGTATACCATGCTCCCGCTTCATCCTGCTCTCGCTGAACATTTTGGAACCAGTCCGGCCTGGACTTCTCTGACCAGCACGTTGTTCATCATTTGCTACGCAGTCGGGCTGTTATGCTTCGGCATCCTTTCCGATGTCTATTCCAATGCCCGCATCCTTCAAATCGGCATGGCTGCTGTCGTGGCTGTGACAGGCATCATCGCCTTGACCGATTCTTTTGGTATGCTGTTGTTTTTACGGGCAGTGCAAGGTTTTTTAGCAGCAAGCTTTGCGCCACCCGCCTTCAGCTATACCTTCAAACAGTTTTCAGGTTCGCGGCAGTCCTTTGTAATCGCCATGATCAATACCGGCTTTTTGTTTGCCGGTATTTTTGGTCAGCTGGTTTCCGGTTATTTCGGGTCATCTTACAGCTATCAAATGGTATTTGTCTTTTTCAGCTTTTGTTACTTGAGCTGCGCTGTTCTGATGGTCGCAGCTTTACGTCCTCCTGACAAGGTAGACAGAAGGAAAGCAGCGATTTCGCTTACTACCATTCTATCATTTTTCAAGCAATCTTCCTTGCAAAAACTCTACCTGATCAGCTTCTTTCTACTTTTTACCATCATGTTATTCTACAGCAGCTTCGAATGGTTTATCGAAAAGAATCCAAAAGGGCTGCCACTGACCCTGCAGCAATTTCGCATGCTCGGTTTGATCGGAGTGATTCCTGCTTTTTTCGTGAGTCGCATCCAAAAACGTTTGCCTCCTGCTGTTCTGCTATGTCTGTTTCTTAGTCTGATGATGGCGGCATTTATCCCGGCCATGGTCGTAATATCTACAGGGACATTGGTTTGGGCGTCGGTCATGATGGTGGCTTCGACCTCGGTGACTATCCCCATGGTCATCGTTCTGATCGGGAGCTTAGCCGTCAAGAATAGAGGGAGTGCTCTTTCCATCTATTCTTTTGTACTGCTAACCGGTGCAAGCGCCGGCTCATTCCTTTCTCCTTTTTTACCATTGGAAACTGCTGTGTATGCCATTGCAGTTTTATTTGCCTGTCTAACCCTGATCGCGTACCGCTTGATTTCCGAAAAAATTTGTTGAGAATCATAAAATTCCTTCAAAAAAAGAAAACCCCTGCCGGCAAATAACTGCCATCAGGGGTTTTCGAATAAGCTTTTTTAATTAAAACTGGATCGCCAGCTGTGACATCGGCCAATACCGGACATCGACTTTCCCAACCACACTGTCCATCGAAACAAATCCGAAGTAGCGGCTGTCTAAGCTGTCCCGCCGGTTATCACCCATCACGAACAAATGACCTTCCGGAACCTCGCTTTTACCTGTCACTTCTTCCAGTGTGAAGTCTTTGGTGAATAACTTTCCGTCGTTTGGACGCAGCGCATCCAAATATTTTTCCGGCTGAGCTTCGCCATTTATATATAACGTATCATCTTTGAACTCAATGTGATCTCCCGGTACGCCGATCACCCGCTTCACATAATCTTCTTTTTCATTAGCATGGAAAACGATCACGTCGTCCCGATTGATTCCCTGCCAGTCGTAAATCACTTTATTAACCATCAACAAGTTTCCGTCATACAATGTCGGTTCCATCGATTCTCCGTCTACAATGTAGCTGGCAAACAGATAATTACGGAACAAAAATGCGATCAATAACGCGAAAAGTACTGTACGGAAAACACGCCAAAATTTCTTCTTTTTCATAACTATGCCTCCAGGGTGTGTGCTAACAACATCTTACCCTGTTTTGACAAAGTCTAATCGTTTTGATAACGTTTCCGCTCCGCTTTTTTCTGAAGCCACTTTTCAAGAAATTTCCCAAGCACCCAGAATAACGTGATACAGACTGCGACAACAATTGTTTTTACTGGATTCTGTGCGAAGGAAGTAATGCTTTCCCCAACATAAGCGATGGTGAAAATCATCACCGATTTTCCTAACAGGACGGCCAGGACGAACTGCTGCCTGCTGACATCAGATAATCCAGCCACGACATTGATAATTGCCGATGGTGAAAAAGGAAAACACATCAATAGAAACAAAGGACCGAAACCATGACTCTCGACCCAGCGTGTCACCTTCCTCACCTGCTTTTGATCAGCGATGAACTTCATGAAGCGCTTTTTTCGGAGACGCCGAATAATGGTGAATACGATGATCGCTCCGACACTCGAACCAATCCAGGAATAAAGAAATCCTTTCAGCAAGCCATATGCCACGGAATTGGCTAAAACGAACATTACTAATGGAAGGATAGGCAAAAAAGCTTCAAACATCGGCAGCAGAATCCCAGGCAGAGGACCGAGAGCCTCGTACCTTTCCAATTGCGCCATAATATATTCATAAAGCCTGTCATCTTCATACATTTGCTGGAATTTATCGAAATTCAGGGTATAGATATACATCAAAGTAGCTCCTTAGCTTGTGCAATTCATTCCTCTGATTCCATTTTAATCAAAAATAGCCGGTTTGACTATTGATTGATGCAATGGATTCTTTCATCTATAGCTTACCCTAATTTCACCAGCCTCAGTGGCGGGCTTCAAAATTTTCCAGAAAAAAACTTGCATACTTTTTTCCCGTTCGTGCTATAATACCTATATCAGAACACATGTTCGCAACGGAGGGAAATGTCATGCGCTATTTGAAAGAAGAAGAGCTGGAGGTCACCTCCCGCTACCTATTCCTTTCGATGGCTCTCGTGGTCATCCAGCAGGACCGCCGGCATATCGAAAAGGGTCAATTTAAAATCAAGGAGCATTATTTGGAGTTATTAGGGAAAATGGAATACGAAGCCCGTACCGAGCGGAGAGAGCTCCGTGCCCGCATGGACCGGGAAAAGCTTCAGGTAGTCCAGGTCAGCAAAAATGATTCCTTCACTTCATTCCTGTTCCTCGCTCATGGCTATGAAGAAAAACGTAATTACTTCAACCCGGCTATTCGCAAAAAAGTTGAAAATATCCTGTATGAACTTATGCAAAAGGCTCTGCGATCTGCTCCGCAGTATACACAGAAGAATGCTTGATCCGGTTTTCCAGTAAGAAACGGAACTGTGCAGTACGCTGAATTTGATTGGCAATCATACCGGGAGAAACGGGAACGACAATCGAGGTGCCATTGGTGAAATGAATGGTGGTATTGTATCCGTCGTTGCTATCGAAGGAGTGAATATGACTGTGGGCGATCCAGGAACAGTCTTTTCGTTTCGGGGATATGGTAGGAAAGAAATAAATGCCCATCGATTGGGAAATGACGATCGGCGGCTTATGGGTGAAACCGGCGACTTGTTTAGTGCCAGCTAAGCGCCCTGGCAGACTGGCGGCGAAATAGCGGCACGCTTCATCGACAAGCCGGCTTGGGTGGACTGGAATTTCGCGTCTCGAATGGGTTTCGATAACCTCTGTTGTCACTTTTCCATACGGAGTGGTCGTTGCAAGCAGTGCTAGGGTCTGGGAGGTGATTTCGAAATCACCTTTTTTGGTTGGATTCATTCATGTCATCTTCCTTTCACAATCAAGAATAATTTGTGCTCTTTAAATGTACCAGAAAACATGAATAAAGTCCTAATTTTTCGCAAAAGTTTTTCAATTTTTCATTGAAATTTAATCCTTCTGCTATAATTGTGCTAAAGGATTCTGTCTTGCCTCCAGTTCTTCCCTGTGACCGTCATGCCAGCAGTCATCGTCCGGCCAGCCGAATTCAGGGTTGATACAGGTATAGATATCAAGCTCACGGTCATTATTTTGCCCATTCTCCATTTTACACACACCTCCCCTGTTAGTGTGTGCATGACGGGCGTATTCTAAACAAGGAGGGATGATGAATGTGGAAGAAGAAAAAGAAGACAAAAAGCCCTTCAAAGCCGACAGAAGTTTATGAAGAGCGCAGCATTTCGATTCATGAAGTACGGAAAGCGGTCAATGCTTATGCCAGCCAGCTTCCAAAAGGTGTCGAACTCAGCGTCATCATAAAGGAAGACTTGACGATTGATTATGACTTAGTCGCCCCTTTTCTGAAAGGGATTCCGATAGAAACTTACTATATGTCACGGGAAACTTATGAAATTTTTCCCGAGGAAGAAAAGCAGCTCGCCATCGACCTTGATAATGTCCAGCGTGCAGTCGATCAGTATATGAAAGCCACGAAAGAACTTCCGATTATTGAGAATGATCCTTACAAACGGGTAAGCTATTATAAGCTCGAGACATTAAAGCTGCTTCCTTACCGGCCTGATCGCGATTTCTACATTACGGATGAAGAATTCCTCATCACTTACCAATCCCCCTCAAAAAAATAAACGAGAACTCCTCGCAGCACATCGAGGAGTTTTTTTATGCAAAGGCTTCGCTAAGCGTTGTTGGTATTTCCTTAGAGGCTTATTCAACAAAAGGGCCGTATAATGGAAAACTCGATTTCGAGATATATTGTAGTTTACGGGCTCCAGGAAACGATTCGCTTTCCGCGGGCGTGTGCTGAGTCTCCTCAGGCTTCGCCTTGCGGGGCCTCAGCTATCACTCAACTCCCACAGGAGTCTCACCGTTTCCCTACGCCTATTACCTTAGGAAGTTGTCGAAATCACCCTTATGGAATCGCCCTATGATGTTGAAAAAATAAGTTGGCTTCTGTATATCCTTTATAAATTAGTCAGGAAGATGGATTTAGTTGTACACTATTCTCTTTTTGAAGGGTCCGTTTAGTACAAAACTGGCTGGATGGGAAGGGAAACGACGAGACTCCCGCGGGAGAAGGGGCTAGGCGAGATCCCGTAGGGCTTTAGCCCGAGGAAGCTTGCCAGGTCCCCCGCAGGAAAGCGAGTTGTTTCCCTATCCATCCTATTCCGTTCATGGTAACGGACCCCACTATCTCGAAACTGATTGTTCATGTAAAGGGGGAATAAGTGGAATAAAAAAAGGACCAATATCCAAACGGTGGATATTGGCCAAGAGACGACTGGTTAAACTTTTGAGTGAGGGAATTAAATCCATGAAAAAGCTTGGGAAAAGCTTTTCCATTGCAGTTGCCGATCGCCATCAGGTGATCAACAACTAACTCATATTTTTATTCTAATATATCCCGCCTAGTCCTTCACCGAAAAGATATTGCGGTACACCGCAAATGCCATTGCGTTATTTCTAGTTTTTGTCATAAAATTCTCATTTATTTGAATTTATTGTTATTGAAATGGGATTTTGTGAATTTCATTTTCAATCTTTTGTCATCAGTTCGTCACGAGTTTCCCCTATATTCCCTGCTATAACATTGTATGATAAGAATATATTCCATTCGTAGACGCAGGGGGAGTAATTATGAAAAAAAGATATTATGCAATGTTTGCTGGTATCATTGCCATTGGTATTACCATTGGCATCTTGTATCTGGAAGTTTGGCGTGATTCAGGGGTTCAGCTGCCAAAGGATATTCTGCTTGAAACGGTATCAGCAGAAAGCTATGATTTTGAAAACATGGAGCCTAAAGTCCGCTTGATTGAATTTTACTACACCAAGTGTCCAGACGTCTGCCCGCTGACTACCCAGCGAATGATGCATTTAAGGGAAATGTTGAAAGAAGAAGGCGTCTATGGCAAAGAAGTAGAATTCATCTCCGTGTCCATTGATCCTGAAAACGATACAGCGGAGCAAGTTAAAAAATATATGGACACGTACGCCATCAGTCCTGAAGAAGAGGGGTGGACTTTCCTGCGTGGCTCACTTGAAGATACGAAAGCTTTCGCGGAACCCTTCCGATTCCGTTTCCAGGACCGTGGAACAGACTATATTGTCCACGATTCTTTTACTTATTTGATTGACCAGGATAACTACCTGATTGAGAAGTTTTCCATGGGCGAAGGATTTGATAAAGAAAAAGTGTTCAAACGGATTATGAGGACAGTTGACTGATTCCTCGCTGACACACCCATCTTATTCAATTATTTCGACTTTAGTCATAATCACAGCGGAAATAAACATAGGGATGAGAGTCAGTTTTGAAAATAAGAGAGACAAAAAGGAGGGCCGCAACGGGACCTCCTTTTGTAATTATTGAGCAATTTTATCTCGCAGATTTTTACGTAAAATCTTACCGGTCGTATTCTTAGGAAGCTCTTCTAAAAATTCGACGCTGGTCGGCACTTTGTATTTTGCGAGATGTTCACGGCAATAGGTGATCACCTGTTCTTCATTTAAATCAGGATTGTCAGAAACGACAAAGCTGATCACGCTTTCCCCGGAATCCGGATGGGGAGCTCCGATGACTGCTACCTCAGAAATGTTTGGATGCTCATACAGCACTTCTTCTACTTCCCGCGGATAGACATTATAGCCGCCGACCAGAATCATATCCTTTTTGCGGTCGACGATATAGAAATAGCCTTCATCATCCATTTTCGCCATGTCGCCGGTATATAACCATCCGTCTCGAATCGCTACCGCTGTTTCTTCCGGCATTTTGTAATAGCCTTTCATGACATTCGGTCCTTTGACGACCAGCTCGCCGACTTCTCCTGGTGCCACTTCTTCACCAAGCTCGTCTACAACTCTGTTCTCGACATTCTTGATATTCTTCCCGATCGAACCTGGCTTTCTTGGACGATCAAGCGGGTTGAAACAGGTAACAGGACTTGCTTCGGACAACCCATAGCCTTCCGATACAATGACATCGAATTTTTTCTCGAACGCTTTGAGAAGCGCAACCGGCATGGAAGCACCACCGGAAATACAAAGCCGGTTGTGCTTGAATGTCTCTTCCATGCCATCGCCTGTCTGTAAGAGGTAATTATACATCGTAGGCACCCCTGCGAAGACGGTGGCCTGCCATTCCTTTGAAATTTTGAAAACTTCCTGTGGCGAG
Source organism: Halobacillus sp. B23F22_5 (assembly GCF_043497085.1). Taxonomy (NCBI): domain Bacteria; kingdom Bacillati; phylum Bacillota; class Bacilli; order Caryophanales; family Bacillaceae; genus Halobacillus; species Halobacillus sp. B23F22_5. The sequence continues at coordinate 69,120 of NZ_JBIEKI010000010.1, forward strand.
AACTTCGGCACAATCAGAACTGTTCCTCCGTTCATCAAAGGTCCATTCAAAGCGACGGTCAAACAGAACACATGGAACATCGGAAGCGCTGCGATGACCCGATCATCATTTGTAAATTCCAGATAATCAGCGACATCTTTGGCGTTGGAGTAGATATTTTTATGGGTAAGCATGGCGCCTTTCGGCTTTCCTGTAGTGCCTGAGGTGTACAGAATAACTGCAGTTTCGTTATCATCCAGCTGCGGACGATCCAACTCCAGGCCGCCTGCTTCCACCGTTTTTGTAAACGATTTCATTTTTTCGCCCAACGAAGACTGTTGCCAATCCGGTTTACCACCTGTTTCCCCAACAAAATAATGCTCAATTCCTGGAATTGCCGCATCCATATGCTCGAATTTCTCAAGCAGGACATCCATTGTGATGACACCTTTCACATCACCATTTTTCAAAATGTAGCTCATTTCATCGACCGTATAGATCGGATTTATTGGAATGACGGTTGCTCCGATCCTTAATGCCCCATACAATCCAATAATGAAATATGGACTGTTGCCTGCCACTAATGCCAGGTGATCACCTTTTCCATAGCCGAGCTCCTTCAGACTGGAAGCAAATTTCGTGACGGCACCTTCTAATTCCCGGTAGCTGGTTTCTTTGTCCTGGAATATGTAAGCTGCTTTGTCCGGTTGCTGTTTGGCCGTCAACGACAACTGATCACTAATATTCAAGCATGATTCCCCCTTTTTCCATTGAATGAATGAATGATCATTCACCATATTGTAAAAAATATTCATTCTAATTATAAAATACTGAAAACTTTCCTGCAACCACGGATGCTTCATCCCCTTTTAAAAAAGACCCCTCATCAAGGGGTCTTCCAAGCTATCAATAAATAATATTCAAAAAGTCTTCTTTACTGATTTTACCGAGATAATGGGAAATATCTACATCAGCAAGTGCTTGATCAATCGCACTTTTCTCGTATTTTGTTTCAATTAATCGCTCTTCGATTTCACTGATATCGCCGACACCGAAAAAGTCGCCGTATATCTTTGCATTTTTTACGACCCCTTTGGAGACATCCAGCCGAACATCATAACTGCCTGCTCCTTCTATCCGCTTGGTATGCTGAATATTGAACTTCGGAGACTTTCCGTAATTCCATTCCCAGTTTTGGTAGCGTTCTTCGGACAGTTGATGGATCGCTTTCCAATCTTCCTCTGTCAGTTTGTATTGTGGTACGTCTTTCACATCTTCTACATCAAAAATATAGCGAAGGATCATGCGCTTAAACTCGTCCATCGTAATTTTTTCTTCGAGGTATTCAGAAATATTGGCAACCCGGCTGCGAATCGACTTGATACCTTTGGATTTGATTTTCTCCGTTTTGACATTCAAGGATTTCACCACATGCTCGACCTCCGAGTCGAACATCAAGGTGCCATGGCTGAACATTCTGCCTCGTGTAGAGAACTGGGCGTTCCCGGAGATTTTACGCCCATCAACAGTGATATCATTCCGGCCGGAAAGCTCTGCTTCCACCCCCAGTTTCTTAAGTGCTTTCGTAACTGGCTCTGTGAACTTAGCGAAATCATGGAAGCTGTCTCCGTCATCCCTTGTGATGAAACTGAAATTCAAATTTCCAAGATCATGGTAGACTGCTCCGCCACCAGACAGACGGCGAACTACATGGATTCCGTTTTCTTCTACATAATCGGTGTTGATTTCTTCCACCGTGTTCTGGTTCTTTCCAATGATGATGGACGGTTTATTGATATAGAACAGTAAGTATGTCTCATTGATATCCAGGTTTTTCAATGCATATTCTTCAATAGCGAGATTGATCCGTGGGTCATTGATCCCTTCATTATCGATAAAAAGCATTACAATCAGCCCCTTTTTTTATTCTGCCACCTTCCATTGTAATGAAATCCCGCTAAAGAAACAATTCATTGGAATCAGAATCAATGGGAGCTCCATGTCCACCCTTCACGCGCCAGGGAAACGGGCCCATCGTACCTTTCTTTCGCTTCTTCGACCAATTGACGGTGTTCACCGAAATGAGGCAGGTGGCTCAGCAGAAGCTCTTTCACTCTCGCTCCACTTGCCAGTTTGCCAGCCTCTTCGCTGGTCATATGTCCAGGTCCTGAACCGTCCATCCCTTTGTAAAAATTCGTATCGGTAATCAAAAGATCTGCGTCTTGAGCAAATAAAATCCAGTCCTCGGAAAAACTGGTATCAGCCGTATACACAATTTTCTCTTCTCCATCTGAAATCCGCATCCCATAACATGGCACAGGGTGATGGGTTTCGTGAAAATCAATCGTAAAAGGACCAACTTTCAAGGTCCGGATCGGATCGTATCTAATTCCTTCTGTATACTGGTGGCTCAGTGCCTCGAACTTACCTGTATCGTAAGGATGCCCGTAAATCGGCAGCTTCTTTTCGGTGCTTTTCAGCGTATTCTGTACCAGCCAGGCATATTGCAAAACACCAATATCTGCTACATGATCGTTATGATAATGGGAAATAAGTACCGCATCCAGGCTGGTTGGATCCATAAATTTTTGCAGCCTGGACAAACAGCCGCTGCCACAATCCACCAGTAACCGAAAACCATCTTGTTCATATAAATAGCATGAGGTCGCACTTTCTGTGGCGGGATAAGCTCCCCAATAACCAATGACTGTCATCTTCATAGCCATTCCTCCTATTACCATCATTTTTACTATTTTAAGATTGTTTTATAACAGCCTATTGATTTATTTGTTTTGTTATAATACAATGTGGGTATACTAATTCTAAACACATTTTCAGGAGGCGATTCTTCATGATGAGTATTGTTGAATTCTTTAAAAATCTACCACGTAAACAGTGTGTAAGCTGCGGTAATGCCATTGATGAGAAAGCAGATTGCTACGGTAACCTTTGCGATGAATGTGATCACCCAGCACGCTAAGTGCTGTTATATCAATAACCATTTGCTTTGATATCCTTCCTGTCGGGACAGCTGTTATATAGCTGTCTCATTTTTTGTGATGTGTATTAATAGGACTATAACAAATATGCTGTATTAAAAAAAGAATTCCGTCATTGAAACGGAATTCTTTTGAGTCCACCTATTTTCTGATAAACATCTGGGTCCAATAGTTTCCATCTTTATCATATCCGACTCCGATATGAGTCAATTGGCCATTCAAAATATTTTCCCTGTGCCCGGCACTGTTCATCCAGCCATCCACGACACTTTCAGGAGTCTTCTGACCGGCTGCGATATTCTCAGCCGCTCTCGTATAATCGACCCCAAAGTCTTTCATCATATCGAATGGGCTGCCATAGGTCGGAGAGGTATGGGAAAAATAATCGTTCTCCGACATGTCCTCTGATTTTTCTTGTGCAACTTCCATCACTTCTTGATCGATTTTCAATGGCTTTAAACCATTCTTTTTACGTTCCTGGTTGGTCAACTCGACAACTTGCCGCTGGATCTCGTTAATATCCCCTTGAGGCTGGTTCTGCTCCGGCTGTGGCTGATTCTGTTCTGGCTGTGGCTGTGTCTGCTGCGGCGCGTTATCATAACCTCTGTCAGGCGCGGCAGTATCGCCACCGTTCCAGTTCGGGTTGTAGTCCCGCTGGGTACGGTATTCACCTAAATCGAAACCGGTAAAGAAACGATATTCATCACGCTGCATCTCATTCCGGTCAGGGGTAGCATCGCCCGGTCCATAATTAACCCGCTGCATATCATTATTCATATCCTGCAACCCCTGATCATTTTCAGCGGCGCAGGCGATTAAAAATGTCATTAAAAACAGAGACATTACCCTTGTTAAAAGCTTTTTCATAAGATAACCTCTTTCTATTTGTGGATGGTCATCTGTAGTATTTGCTGTGCGGTTGTAAATATGCCGCCTACAGCCTCTCCTATAATTGGAAAGCTCCGGCCTTTCGTAAACCGTGGCAAATAAAAAAAAATATTAACAAAAAACCGAGTAGAAATCTTTAAGATTTCCTACTCGGTTTAACTTACCATTTATACGGTTTCTGCAGCTATATGCCAGATAACTTCAGTTATTTTTTTGCAGAAAGTTTAATACCTTTCCGACTGCATCTTTCCCCTGGTCGATACAATCAGGTACGCCAACGCCATGATAAGATCCTCCAGCGAGGTATACTCCTGGAAGCTCCTGTGCCATAGCTTGGTGGATTTCTTCCATCCGCTGTTTATGACCTACCGTATATTGAGGCATGGCGTTTTTCCAGCGGGTAATTACTGAAAATTCCGGTTCTGCGGTGATATTCATTGTTTTATTCAAATCTTTAAGGACGATATCGATGATTTCCTGATCAGATAAATCGACGACCGCTTGATCATCCGGCTTACCGACATAGCAGCGAAGCAGTACTTTGCCTTCTGGTGTTGAATGTGGCCATTTCTTATGTGTCCAGGTGCATGCCGTAATACGAAAATCACTGTTACGGGAAACGACGAAACCAGTACCATCGATGTCTTTTTTAATAGCCGATTCATCAAAAGCGAGTGCCACGTTGGCAACTGAAGTTGCGGGCATCTCCTGGAATGGCTTCATGAAATCATACTTGCTCAGCATCCGCTCCGTAGCAAAATGCGGTGCAGCCAAAATGATGGAGTCAGCTTTCATGACCGTTCCATCACCTAGAAGCATGTGATAATGGCTGTCTTTCTTCTCTATATGATCAACTGCTGTATTGGTACGGACCGTATCTTTTTCAAGCTGACCGGCAACGGCATTTACTAAGGATTCCAATCCATCTCTCAATGTCAAAAACATGCTTGGTTTTTGACATTTTTTAGCAAGCTTCCGATTCGGCATCTTTTTATTCAAGCCTTTGATCAGACTGCCATATTCCTGCTCCAGATGATAGAAGTTAGGGAAGGTGGACATCAAGCTTAAGTTATCTATATCACCGGCATAAATACCTGAAAGCAACGGCTCAATCAGATTTTCGACGACTTCATCACCCAGACGGCCGCGGAAGAAATGACCAAGCGATTGATCATCCTGCGGGTCCCCTTTGGACTTGACGAAATCCTTGGCCGCCTTCACTTTTCCAACAGGAGAAAATAAACTGGAAAAAAGGAAAGGCCGTACTTTTGTCGGAATTCCCATGAATGAACCACTCGGCATTTTATGCAGTTTGTTTTTCACTAAAATGTAGGATTGGCCGGTGCCACTCGGCACAAGCTGATCTCCCAGCCCAACATCAGCGGCAAGCTCCGAAGCACTTTTTTTCCGGGCCAGAAATGAGTCAGGGCCTCGCTCTATGGTAAAGCCATCCCTTTGTTCTGTACGGATTTTTCCGCCCAATTGGTCACTTGCTTCTATAAGCTTCACTTCGTAAGGAAGCTCTTGATGCTTGATTTCTTTTTGTAAGTAGTAAGCAGCCGCAAGGCCGGAGATCCCGCCGCCCACAACTGCAATTTGTTTAGTTTCAGACATGTACATCCCCTATTCTTTCACTTTTTCCAAAACTACTTCAGCTAAAGTTTCAATGAATTTAGGATGAGTATTCGGCATTTCCGGACGATAGTAATTAGCACCGACTTCATCACAGACAACTTTACATTCATAATCATTATCATAAAGTACTTCCAAATGATCAGAAACAAAACCGACCGGCGCATAGACGAAGGATCGGTAGCCTTTTTCATGGTAAAGATCTCTGGTCAAATCCTGGACGTCCGGACCAAGCCATGGATCGGGCGTGTTCCCTTCACTTTGCCAGCCAATTTCATACTGTGTGATGCCTGTAGCATCGGCGATCAGGTCTGCTGTTTTTTTCAATTGGTCCGGATAAGGATCACCGCCCTGAAGGATTTTTTCCGGCAGACTGTGCGCGGAAACGATCAAGCATGCCTTATCCTTTTCTGCTTCATCCATATTGGCATACACAGCATTGATCTGTTCTTTCCAATAATCGATGAAGCCTGGCTTATCATACCAGCTCTCCACAGATTTGATGGTTAAACCATGTTTCGCCGCCTCTTCCTGGGCGCGGCCATTATAGGATTTCACACTGAAAGTGGAATAATGAGGCGCCAGTACAAGAGAAACTGCTTCTTTGATGCCGTCTTCGGCCATTTTAGCTACCGCATCTTCGACAAACGGCTCGATGTGCTTAAGACCAAGGTACAGCTTGAATTCTACATCGTCCTGCATATCATTCAGCTTCGCTTCAATCGCTTTCCCCTGATTTTCCGTAATGCGGGCCAGTGGAGAAATTCCGCCAATTGCATCGTAGCGCTCCCGTAAATCCTGAAGCATCTCTTCGGATGGCTTACGTCCACGGCGGATATGCGTATAGTAACGTTCCAGGTCTTCTTCTTTATATGGGGTGCCATAAGCCATCACTAGCAGCCCTATCTGTTTTTTAGCCATTAAATTTCACCTCTTAATTTCTGCTGGAGTATTCGTGGATCAACTGCGTCAATCGTTTCAACGTTTCGGGTTTAATATCCGGAGTGACCCCATGCCCCAGATTGAAAATATGGGCAGGGTTCTCTTTCCCTTCATCGATGATTCGCTTGGCACGTTCCTCAATGACATGCCAGTCGGATAACAGCAGTGATGGATCCAAATTACCCTGGAGCGGTTTGGTAATTCCTGCATTTCTCGCTTCCGTAATTGACATTCTCCAGTCCAGACCAAGAACATCAACAGGCAGGTCGTTCCATTCCGTAATCAAATGCCGTGCTCCGACGCCGAATAGGATCAATGGCACGCCTTCTTCCTGTAATGTTGAAAAAATCCGGTGCATCACCGGCTTGATGAAAGTACGGTAATCTTCCTGGTTCAAGGCACCTACCCAGGAATCGAAAATCTGGATCGCTTTCGCCCCGGCATTGACTTGCCCTCTGACATAATCAATCGTCATATCCGCCAGTTTATCCATCAACAGGAACCACGTTTCGGAGTCGCTGTATATCAATGACTTGGTTTTATTATAGTTTTTCGATGGTCCACCCTCAATCATATAGCTTGCCAGGGTGAATGGAGCTCCGCTGAAGCCGATCAACGGGACGTCCAGCTGTTCTTTCGTCAATAGACGAATGGTGTCCATTACGTAAGGTACGTCGGATTCGGGATCAATGGTACCCAATTTTTCCACATCTGCTTTGGACGCGATCGGGTTATCGATCACAGGACCGATCCCTTTCACAATGTCCACATCGACGCCAATCGCTGGTAATGGCGACATGATGTCCTTATATAGGATCGCTGCATCGACGCCGTATTGCTCAACCGGCAGCCTTGTTACATACGCACACAGCTCCGGCTGATGGGTGATTTCAAATAAGGAATATTTTTCCTTCATCTGGCGGTACTCAGGCTGAGAACGTCCTGCCTGACGCATATACCAGACTGGTGTGTAATCAGTCGTTTCCCCACGGAAAGCTTTCAAAATCGTATCGTTGATCTGTCTTGTCATGCAAAATAACCCCTTTACTATATGTTGAACTAAGCGGGATGAACGGAAGCATCATGCTCCCGGCTGGACCACTTCTTTGCTCATCTGTCATACTTTTTATCCGTATTCCACTATAACACTTTTTTACTATCTACATAGTAATTGACGATTTTTGTCACCATTTTGTACTTTTTATGCTGCTACCATTCCAACACTGCTTTATTGGACGGTTCCCCTTCCATTTTAGTCAGTGGATCATAAGGAACGACATAATAGGTATTTCGCTTAAATACATCCTTCGGGTTCACGGTATAGGATCCCTGGCCGGTCACCTCTCCAATTCGCGTGTCGACTCCAGGTTCATCCCGGTAGATCCGATAGACAACTCGATCATCCTGTGCCGGTGTCCAGGATAATCTTCCTCTTACCAGGGAGACGCCACCAACTTCAAAGTTCACCTTTAGATCTTTGATTACAGGAAGCTCCATCGGCGGCGGCACTTCTTTCACTTTCTCTGGTTTCTGGAAACTTGCACTCAACCCTTTCTGGCGATCGATTTCAGTCAATATCGACTTCATCATGGCTGTCGGATAACTGCTTCCACCTTCCAGGTAGTGCTCTTTTCCGGAAGAATCATACCCCATCCAGACACTGCCGACATATTGGGGGGTGTAGCCGGCAAACCACACGTCTTTATTTTTTCCTGCTACTGAATCATGCTGCTGGGTACCTGTTTTGCCAGCTAATGCTTTTCCATAATTGCCAGCTGTTCCAGTCCCATGAGTAACGACTCGCTGGAGCATCTCTGTGATATTCCAGGCTGTCTGTGAGGAAAAAACCTTCCGCTCTTTCGGTTTCATCTCTTCTATGACTTTGCCGTTGCGGTCTTCTATCTTCTTGATCGTGTAGGCATCAATGGCCTTGCCGCCTTTGGCAAATGCCCGATAAGCTTCGACCATCTGGACTGGTGTGTAACCATGCTCAAGGCCACCGAGAGCCAGTGAAAGCCCGCTATCATTCGTTTCAAGGCCAAGTTTTTTCAAGTACTCCTTGGATGCATCTATTCCAATCTGATCAAGCAGCCAAACAGCCGAGACGTTTTTAGACTCTACCAGCGCCTGGTATAGCGACACGACCCCTTCATAATTATCATCATAGTTCTTTGGTTGATACTTGCCGAATTTCATCGGGCGATCCACCAATAAGGAATATGGATGATACTTCGCTTCCATCGCCGGTCCATAGACCGACAATGGTTTGATCGTCGATCCGGGAGCACGCCGGACATTGGAACGGTTCATGCCACCATGTTCAAAATCACGGCCGCCGATAGCAGCGACGACCGCTCCACTGTCTGCATCCATCAACGTGAATGCTCCTTGCACACCTTCCACTGAACCAGGGACATACTCTCCATTTTGCATCTGCTCATAGGCGATTTTCTGTATGTCCGGATCCATCCCGGTTACGATACGGTAGCCTCCGCGTTTCAGTTCATCACGACTGATATTATATCGTCCAGCCGCTTCCCGGATAACGAGATCCACATAACTATTCGACCATTTCTGCTCCTCCCGTTCCTGATGATTCACTTCCAATGTCTTACCTTGGAGCTGCAGCATCTGCTCGGAAGTAATCATGCCAACATCATGCATCCTGCTCAATACGACATTCCGGCGTTTCACCGCTTCTTCAGGGTTATCGAGCGGAGAATACGTATTCGGAGCTTTCGGCATCCCCGCCAGCATCGCCCCTTCGGAAATGGTCATTTCAGAGGCAGGTTTGCTGTAAAAAGTCTGCGAGGCCTGTTCAATCCCATAAATTCCTTTGCCAAAATAGATGCGGTTCAAATAAAGCTCCAGTATTTCTTTTTTGGTATAATTCCGCTCTAAATAAAGAGCAGCCATGACTTCCTTGGTTTTTCTCATCCACGTTTTATCGTTGGTCAAAAATAAATTTTTGGCAAGCTGCATCGTAATCGTACTGCCGCCCTCCACCTTTTTCATCGCAATCAAATCCTTATATAGCGCACGGAAGATTGCACGGGGATCGATCCCGCCATGCTCATAAAAGCGGGCGTCTTCAACGGCAATAAAAGCATCCTCTACATGATCAGGAACCTCATCAATGGATATCGAGGTACGATTTTCGGTATATATCCGCTCAATCACTTCTCCGTTTTCCAACTCGACTGTTGTGGCGTCATTTAATACAAGCTTTTCTTTATCGGCAACCAAAATTCCGCCGAACAGGATGGTCAGGTAACCGAGCACCGCTAACAGTACAGCACTGAGAGCGACAATCGCTGCCCATTTATAACGCTTCTTCTTGAGCCGTTTCATCCTGGTAGGTGGTCTTTTGCTGTCATTCCATATCTTCAAGGTTTGTGCACCCTTTCTTCTATCTTTCCTGTATGGGTTATAACTTGTTTTTTCAATTCTTTCATTGCTACACTGAATTTATAATGGAAAGGGGAAATGTGCAAATGAAAGTTTCTATGACAAATGGTACACCAAACTATTTAGCAAATCTAGATAAGAAACATCCAGAAACAACACTCTTTTTCATGCAAGACCAGGACAAGACAGTCGCTTATCATGAAGGTGAACCGTCCATATTCGAAGAAGGCCGGGAATATGAAACCGTAGACGCTGTAGGTGAAATGAAGCCCGACGGGTTCGTGGTAATGAATAACATTCCGGTCAGTGATGAAGGTCGTCCAGTTTTTGAAGACCGTTTCAAAAACCGCAAAGGCGGGGTTGAACAAATGGAAGGTTTCCAGGCACTGCGCATTCTCCGTCCTTTAAAGGGAAACACTTATGTCGTACTTACCCAGTGGCGAAATGAAAATGATTTTGAAGACTGGAAGAATTCCCAGTCGTTTGAGAAGGCACATCAAAATTCCGGACCAGATCACGCCAAAAAACCTTCCTTCATTGATGGGAATGCTTATATTACGCAATACCATATGGTTCAATTTGTAGATGAATAGAAAAAGTGAGCGGCATGAGACCGCTCACTTTTTTATTCACTTGCAATTAGATCGTAAAATGATTATTTTTTCACAAGCCTGGTTTTTTCGTTCACCCGGATTCTGGTTTATTTATGTCTTTTTCAACAATTGATTCTTATGGGCATAAACGGCTGCCTGGGTCCGGTCATGAACGCCAAGTTTACTGAGGATATTGCTGACATGGGTTTTGACCGTCTTGATACCGATATAAAGAGAATCACTGATTTCCTGATTCGTCATTCCTTCTCCGATGCATAGCAACACTTCTAATTCTCTTTGAGTCAACTCGTCATGGGGTTTCTTTTCTGAAGATCGAAAGCGATTCATCATTTTGCTTTGTACCTTCGGTTCGATTGTATTTTCACCACGGTATGCTTTTTTGATCGCACCCGCTATTTCCTCTGCAGAAGATGTCTTCAGCATGTAGCTGAACGCTCCTGCTTCTAAAGCCGGAAATACCTTTTCATCGTCATAATAGCTTGTCAAAATGATCACTTTGCAACGCGGATGGTCGGCCATGATTTTTTCAGTAGCCTCAATCCCGGTCCCATTCTCCATGATCAGATCCATTAATACCACATCCGGCTTCAGTTCAGCTACCAGTGCTGCTCCTTCATATCCGCTCGAGGCTTCACCGACAATATCAAGCTCGTCTTCCGTGTTCAGATAAGCGATGACTCCTTTCCGCACAACATCATGGTCATCAACAACCACTACCCGTATCATCCAATCTCCCCCTTCACTTCCCGTAATGGCACACGTATATCAATATGCGTCCCTTCACCTTCCCGTGAGCGGATGGCAAAGGCTCCCCCGATTTCTTCCGTTCTTTCTTTCATCGTCTTCAACCCGTAGGAAGCAACAATCATTTCTTTTTCAGCGGTATCAAAACCGACGCCATTATCTCCAATATGTAAAAATAGTTCCTTGTTTTTCTTGTTTATCGTCACTTTGACCTCTGTTGCATTAGAATGACGCAGAATATTAGAAAGTGCTTCCTGGACGATCCGGAACAAATGCTCTTCAATTGTTTGAGAAAAAACTTCTGTTTCTTCCAGATGGAGGTGAAAATCGATTGGACATTTCTGTTCTAATTCCTCTACCAGCCGCTTGATCCCTGTCGCCAACGGGTCTCCTGATAAATGAACAGGACGCAGATGCAATAATAATGCCCTCATCTCTGTTTGTGCCTGCAGCGCCATGGAAGTAATTTCTTCCAGCTGCTGCTTCGCTTTTTCCGGCTTCTTATCAAACATTCTTACCGCAGCCTGAGACATCATGGTCAATGCGAATAACTGCTGGCTTACCGCGTCATGCAAATCACGGGCCAGCCGCTGACGTTCTTCGATGGTCGCGGCACTATGTGCTTTTTTTGCCAGTTCTGCTTTCTCATCCGCCAAACGCACCAATGATTCCTTCTGCTCCTGCAATTTTCCGCCAAGTTCATTCAATTCTCCGCCAATCCTGGCAATTTCATCTTCTTCACTGAATAATACCTTCGTTTTGAAGTTGCCCCTCGCAAGATGGGTGATCACGGTTGATAAACTGTCAATCCGGTCCTTCAGATCTCCACTCGACCGGAAGCCTGCATAAAAAGACATAAACAACCCAAGCAAAAAGTAAACAGACATAAACAACAGAATAGCCCCCGGCGACAGCCATGACGGTGAAAACCAAACATGGATCGACAATAGGATAGCAAGCAGGACAAACGTGTTCAATATCAAACCGAATAGATGAGACCTTATAAAGCTATATCGAATACTGCTCAACCGCTTCAACATAATCATCCGCTCCTATACTTTATCGACCCGAATATCGCCGGCCTTTAATTCAATGGCAACCGTTAATCTCCGTGTCGCTTCCTGGTAGCCTGGCGTCTCATAAGACACCGTGCGGTTGATGCCATCTGTCTTTTTCCCCAGGATAGAAATATTTCCTGCTTTAACGAATGCTTCAATACGAAATTCCAGATGCTCGGGCATCAGCATCTTGATATCTCCAGCCCATCCCTTTACGGAAATCGGGGTATCTTCTTCAGGAATGAAAGCTTTTGTAAAATCAAAGTGATAGTCACCGACCACATTGCGCAGCTCCATTGGCTCTACTTTCCAGTTATCTGCAGTATATTGATGATCGCCGATTACCATGTGTTGTTTTTTATGTTTCTTCTTAGCAACTTTCACATCTTTGCCATTTGTATCGACCTCTACCCGGAATTTGGGTTTGCTGCCTCCAAGAAATATTCCAAAGCCGATATAGATAAACAACAACGGCCATAATTGCAACACATCCCCGAAAGTGAACGGAATGACATTCATCATACCCAGCAGCACCAATGATCCATAAATGAAAAGGAATGACCCCGCCATCCATGAGCCTCCGTTGCCGGTGATATTGTCCCACCAAAGCTTTAGCCCTAAAATTGTCAAGCCTGCCGCAATAAGGATGCCCCAGGAAAAATACAAAGTTTTATCAATTACTCCGAGATTCTCCAGCACCAGTACACTGCCAACTGCTATCAATAAAACAGCAAGCAGAAATTGTAACCATCCTTTTTTCATCATCGCTCATCCCTTTTTATCTCTATCTTTTGTAAATTAGACATTTATGTCTTTAATCCCTTCTTTTCAGGATCCTTCCTTGTCTTTATTTTCACAAAAAAACCCCCGGGCAGTAACGCACGGAGGAATGGTTTCATCTCCGCCTTAAGACGGAGATGATGCTTTATGTTTTTTCAACCAATGATAGAATGACAGCCAGATGACCACCACAAGGATACCGAAACTGAATCCTGCTGCCACATCGGTCAAATAGTGTACCCGCAGGATGTACCGGCTGAACCCTATTAATAAAATCAATACTACTCCTAAAGCGACCAGCCAGATGGCAGCTTTCATATTTTTCATTTTTCCTATTAAAAAATAAATCAAGAGACCATAAGTCACCATTGAAACCATGGCGTGTCCGCTGGGGTAACTTAATCCTGTTCCATCAACGCTTTCCAATATGCGCGGGCGTTCCCGCTCTACCAGATGCTTGATTAAGAAATTGGCACCATAACCGATCGCCACTCCGAGCACAAGCATAAAACCTGCAATTATGTCTTTAAAATACAACCATAGCACCAGTCCAAAGATAATTGCTATCGTATATAAAGCTATGCTTGAGCCTAACTCTGTAACCCAACGGAAAATGGTTTCGATACCCGTCCCTTCGATGTCGGCAACGAACTGGTTCGCCCAGCGATCGATGGCTGGCTTCCCGTCCCCGGTCACTTCTATTGTGAAAATGACTACAGAGAGCAAGGCCAGGGTTACCATGGCAGCAACAAAATACCGTTGTTTTCGTGTCAACAAACCTACCACCTCTATTCTTCATTACGATACCCACTGACACGTTTATTAAAAACAATCCAGGGAATATTACCTGTGGATGAAGAATAATTGAAAGGATGATAATCAATGGATGAAAAAATGAAAGAATTAATTGATGGATTGAACGAAGATTTAGCTCATGAATATGCAGCTTCTATCATGTATACGTACAACGCAGCTACTGTAGATGGGCTATACTATTCTGTCCTGAAACCGTTTTTCGAAGGTGAAATCGCTGACGAACAAGGACACGCGTTATATCTATCAGAAAAAATCAAGATTTTAGGTGGTACTCCGACAACTACTCCGGCTGAAGTCAAGCAATTGACCAATGTCAAAGAAATGCTTGAAGAAGCACGCAAGTCGGAAGAAGACACAATCAGTCGTTATGAAACGCGTAAAAAGCAGGCAGACGAATTAGGTCTCACCGAATTGGTTGTCAAACTGGAAGACATGATCACTGACGAAACACAGCACATGGAAGAAATGGAACGCCTGTTGGCGGACCCTCGTTTATCATAATAAGTGATGGCGCTCTGACGGATGACCGTCAGGGCGCTTTTCTTTAATGATTGAACTATTCTGACATTGATTGAGGATGTGGTAGAATAGGGACATTCAAACCTGTAAAGGAGGAGCTAATCGATGTGGAAAGACATTTTTATGGCAATTGATCAGGCTTACGAAGAAATGGTCGAGATCCGGCGATATTTACACCAATATCCTGAAGTTTCATTCAAAGAAGAAAAGACCGCCAAGTATATTGCAGATACATATGAGCAGCTCGGTATTCCTTATCAAGCACACATAGGCGGAAACGGGGTCATCGCCAGACTCGAAGGAGGAAAGCCTGGTAAGACGGTCGCTCTCAGAGCCGACTTCGATGCATTGCCGATCCAGGAAGAAAATGATGTACCATATAAATCAAAAAATGATGGTGCCATGCATGCATGCGGCCATGATGGTCATACCGCGACCCTTCTGTCCCTCGCCAAGGTACTGGTTGATTATCAAAAAGAACTGCCAGGCACGGTCGTATTTTTGCATCAACATGCGGAAGAATATGCTCCGGGTGGAGCAAAACCAATCATCGAAACCGGTGCACTGGAAGATGTCGACGCTGTGTTCGGCACCCATCTATGGGCAACGACTCCCCTCGGAACCATCGAAACCGCCAAGGGCCCTTTTATGGCTGGAGCAGACCGATTTGAAATCCTCATCAAAGGGAAAGGCGGACACGGAGCACAGCCACACTTGACAAAAGATGCGCTGGTCATCGGTTCCCAGCTGGTCACCTCGTTGCAGCAGATTGTCAGCCGGCGCCTTGACCCACTGGAGACAGCCGTGGTCACCGTCGCGCAATTTGAATCAGGTACAGCATTCAACGTCATTGCAGACACTGCCAAACTGACGGGAACCGTCCGCACCTTTGATGCGCAGGTACAGGATACGATCATCGAGGAGATGGAGAAGATTATCAAATCCTCCTGCATCCCTTATGATGCAGACTATCAATTCGATTATTACAAAGGCTACCCTCCGGTGATCAACCATGCCGATGAGGCAGACCTGATCCTGAAGCATGCTCACGAGGCAGATGAAACCTTAACTACCAGAGAAACAGCACCAAGCATGGCCGGTGAGGACTTTGCTTATTACCTTCAGGAAAAACCAGGTGCCTTTTACTTTACAGGCGCAAAAATTGAGGGTCATGCTTATCCCCATCACCATCCAAAATTCGACATTGATGAAAGAGCGCTCCCACTTGCAGCGAAGACACTGCTACAGGCGTATCGTTCCTATCAGGAAAAGCATGCTTCTTAATCTCTTAGTAATCGGAGACGGTAGCAATTCATGGCCGTCTCCCCTAATTGCTCCAGCAAGCGTGTGTTGGCTACGGCCCCGACAATAGCACCGACGCCCGGCAGCAGCTGAAGCATTTTAGCAAAATCGATGGTATCACGATATTCTAACTGCAATGTTTTCCAATCGACTTCCTGCCATTTTTCTTTCTCCTCTTCCCAATTAGCAAGGATCCTCGCTACCTCTTTTTGATTGGCATCGCTGGAAAAAGCGAGCATGAAGACATGCAGGATATACATCCGCTCCCGATAATCCCTTACCTCAAAGCCATATATTTGACCGACGTCAAACAAAAATTTCATTTTAAGGCTGAGCAAAAGGGGGAAATCAGCCATCCCAAGCCATAATCCTCCCGCTCCTGTACCTGCGCCTTCAATGGCAGCGGTCCGCTTATACTTTTTCAATCGTTTGTGTACCATTTCTTCCCTCTCCCTGAAAGAAGCTTCTGGTGATATTTCCACTGTATCAATATAATCGGAGCTGGTTAATGCTAGCTCAATCATTTTCCGGATACTCTCCGTCACAACATGGTGGACGCGTTCGGGTATTTTTTTATTGATTTTCTTCTGTAACTGCTTTGATGAACGCTGCAATAGTGATGATCGTTTGCTTAACGACTTCTCCCATCTTTTCGCTTCTTTAAGTACAGTCTCTTCGTAAGCTGTCAGCATACGCATCACTCCTTCTGCCTCCATTCCTGGTAATGGAGACATTTTTTTCTTTAAAAAAGGAGCCTGATGTAAGGCCCCTTCCTTTAAGTCAATCTCGGTTTTATATAGCTTTGGGTAAACAGCCAGCTGAAAACCGCACCGCCGCCCCAGACAAGGACGAGACCGAGCAGATTCCACTGGAAAATGAACAGCAGACCGAATAAAAATGTCTGAAACAGCATCAGCATAAGCAGCCATTTCAGGACAGCCTGCTGCCTCCATTCCTGTTTCAATGGATATAAATCCATCCAGGCAATCGTGCGGTGATGGTTCCACAGCGTCATCATCTGAAAAGCACTCAAGTAAAGGAACAGAATGGCGAATGCTACCTTCACCCAGATGTTCGGCACGTAATAAATAGCCAGCCCGCCGATGACAACCAACCTGAAATACATCCCCACATAATCGCTGCTGCGAGCAAACGTAATCCGGTATAGATAATCGAACGATTCGGATTGTTTGTAAGGTACGGGCTTCACTAGCAATCTGACAAGCCAGTGGCGTTTTTTGATTGTATTTTTTAAATGCGGGACATCCGTAAACATATTGGCGATCCGGTAGAACGCCCGCATCCGCGCCTGGTCTTTTTCCACGAGGACATCCCAGACAAGGCCAGGCTTTTTCTTAGCAACTGTATAATTGTACATGGTGACACCGAACAGCAAGACGGTGACTACCCCTGCGAACAGCAATTCACCAGCTGCGAAAAAGTAAAAGACGACGATATTGAGCGTAATACGAATCAACAGATCCCATAGCCTGGTGTTTGCATTCCGCTCTTTCAACATCCACCAGTTGGCGAGCATATTCCAAACTTTAAAAATTAAAACCACCAGAAGCATCAATAAATAATAATTGGTTCCCTGCTCTGGATAGCTCGCGAAATAGAGCGGACCTAATGCCGCACCCACCAGCAGCACCAAATACAATTGGACGACGTAGCTGTAATATAAGCAGCGTTTGAAGTAGTCATCCAGCTGATGTTCTGCCGGCAGCAGAAACACAAGGTCCGGCTCCTTTAATAAAGTTCGCACCGGACTATAACTGGCAATCAAACCAAATGCGATGCCCACAATCAAAGCGGTTGGAAAGTTTTCCGGTAAATCAGCAAGCCACTGCTGATAGTAGAAAGCCAGGGCGGAGATGAAAAATATCATGGCGACCGCGATATGACCATTGAAAATATATCTTAAGTACCTGCCTGTTTCTTTGGTATGCTCATTGAACCGTTTCAGCCAAAACGCTTTTGCATCAATCATGGCTCTCTTCCTTTGTCAATTGGACATATAAGTCATCCAGCGATGAACCCGGCATCTGGAACGATTCACGAAGCTCCTCAAGCGTTCCTTTGGCACGAATTTCACCATCATGCAAAATGACGAAACGATCGCAATATCGTTCGGCCGTCGCCAAAATGTGTGTAGACATCAATACACCCGCACCTGCCTGTTTCATTTCCTCCATCAACTGGAGATAGGACTGGATACCAAGCGGATCAAGTCCTACAAACGGTTCGTCGACAATATACAAAGATGGCTCGATCAAAAAAGCGCACATGATCATCACTTTTTGGCGCATTCCCTTGGAAAAATGGACAGGAAACCAGTTCAATTTCTTTTCCAGACGAAATTCTTTCAAAAGCGGGTCCAGCCGTTGTTTGAACTGTTGTTCTTCTATCCCATAAGCCATTGCAGTCAAATGCAGGTGTTCGTACAAAGTCAACTCATCATAAAGTATCGGCATTTCCGGAATATAAGCCATTTGCTGGCGATAAGCTTCCGGATTATCCTCAAACCGTTGTCCGTTGACAGCTACTTGTCCTTTTTTAGCCTGCATCATCCCAATGATATGTTTGATCGTCGTACTTTTACCGGCACCATTCAAGCCAATCAGTCCGACGATTTCATTTGGATAGACATCAAAAGAAATTCCATGCAATACATTTTTATGTGTATATCCTCCATGGAGGTTATCGATATGTAATAAAGGTTTCATAAAACCATCCTCTCTCCATTCCAATCCTTCATTATAGAATTTTACCATTCCCCACATCCTATGCCAAAAAATTCTTGTGCATATTTTCTCCTCTTTTCGACAAACTACGTAGTAAGGAGTGAGGCAGTACCCCGTTTCACAAGGACAATTCAACTAGTGGTTCAACCACGAAATGAGGTGTCGGTGAAAGATCATTCATGAGCCAGATTCAGATTACCCATGTAAATGAGGTGTTGACAGAAGGCTTATAAACGGTTTCCTATCCGAAATTCCGGAAGCCTTTCCAATTGAATGGCTTCCCTTTTTGAAAGTAGGCAACAAAGTTCGATCTATTAGCTTCACTCCTTTTATGGCAGAGTACCGATTTCGGTGCTCTGTTTTCTTTTTGAGGCATTTTTAGTTTAATTATATATTTTACGTCCTTTTTCCTTGTCAGATGTTTCTTACGAAAGGAAAGATTATGGTACAATACAATCAACTATTTTAAAGGGAGTGAGTGCGATGAGCCATAATGAAGATTGTATCTTTTGCAAAATCGTAGCAGGTGACATTCCTTCTGCTAAAGTATATGAGGATGAAGACGTTTATGCCTTCCTTGATATCAGCCAGGTGACGAAAGGGCATACACTCATCATTCCAAAAAAACATACAAAAAACATTTACGAAACCGATGCAGAAACGGCAGGAAAACTTTTCACTCGCGTGCCTAAGGTTGCTGCAGCTATCAAAGAAACGTACCAGCCGATCGGGATGAACTTGTTGAACAACAATGAGAAACCTGCCGATCAATCCGTATTCCATTTACATATCCACCTAATTCCGCGTTATGGCAAAGGGGATGGGTATCGTTCAAACTGGGAAGTGCATGCAGATGAGTACAGCCCGGAGGACCTTCAGAAAATCGCTGGAGAAATCAATCAACACTTTTCATCCTAAACAGATACTTTGCTGTTTGACAATGTTTTGATATAATGTACCTATACTTTTGCAGACGGTCATGAGGACACGTTTGAAAAGTAAATTTAGTAGAGATTAGTTGAGAAGAGGAGAGAGTAAAGTGAATATTCGTATTTTAGTCATGCTTTCATTACTTGTTGGTATCGGTGCCGTTTTACATGCAATCATGCCGCCATTCTTTTTAGGAATGCGTCCTGATATGCTGTTAGCGATGATGTTTCTGGGAATCATTTTATTTCCTAAATTCAAATATGTGATGATCCTATCCCTGGCGACAGGATTCATTTCCGCACTTACAACAACAGTACCTGGAGGTCAGATTGCGAACATTATTGATAAACCGTTGACCGCACTAGCTTTCTTCGGGTTATTCATCGCCGGGCGTAAACTTGTGAAGCACAATATCTATGCCCCTGTATTGACAGCAGTAGGTACGATGATCAGCGGAACTGTTTTTCTCAGCATCATCCTTTTTATCATCGGTTTGATGGAGGGAAGCTTCGCTGTCATGTTTGCTACTATCGTGCTGCCAACAGCTGCGATAAATGCCATTGCAATGATGGTCATATATCCTGTAACCCAGGGAATTATGAAACGGTCACAACTAAGCGCTAGTTATCAATAACATTCCTAAACCTCTGGCTGCCAGGCTGGGGGTTTTTTTACTACTGGAAGACATATTCCCGGAAACTTTTGATATTCTTTTAAAAAGGGTTTCATTTTTACATATATAGAGAAAATAATCACAAGAAGATGTTTTGAAAGGGGTTTTGTTCATGGCAAACGGTAAATCGTTATTTTTAGGCTTCATTGTTGGAGGAGTAGCAGGTGCAGCCTACACGTTAATGAATACGAAAACATCAGGGGAAGAGTTCCGTGAAAATGCGAAAGCCAAGAGCGCGCAGCTGAAAGATACTGTCTTCAAATTGAAAGATGATGGCGTGCAATTGAAAGATCAGATTATGCAAACCTCGAAAGAAGGCGCCGAACTGATCAAAGACCTTTCGGAAGATGTGAAATCATCCATCGAGAGCTGGAAGAAAACCGTTGAACCACATCAGAAGAACATTCAAAAGTACCTCGAGCAAATTGAAGAAAGTTTGAAAGAATTAGAAGAAAAAGCTAAATCAGAACAAAACACTTCCCGTCAAACTCCACCAATGGAAGATCCCGATAAGCAAGAATAAATCATATGCAAAAAGCTCCGTTTCCTGATGGAAGCGGAGTTTTTTTACGCACGTATCAGATTTGCTTTGCCAGTTAAGCTCCCCTGTTGGGTCCGTTATCATGAGAGCAATGGGATGGGCGGAAAACGACTCGCTTTCCAGCTTCATCTCCTAGACACTCGCGACATAAGCAGCCCATCAACGGGAAGAAAGATCACTTCCCTTTTGCTGTTCTGCTTATGCGTGTCGTGTCCCCCAAGGCGATTACGCATTTATTTCTTTCCTGCGGGAGTTGAGTGATAGATGAGGCCCCGCAAGGCGAAGCCTGAGGAGACTCAGCACACGCCCACGGAAAGCGAATCGTTTCCCGAAGCTCCTAAACCCCAACAATATCTCGAAATCAAGTCTTCGACTTTTCAGCCCTTAAGTTGAAGAAGCTTTTTTATGAAAACAACAATAACATTTAACTGAGACCTTTATCTAAAGACATGCAAAAACCCCGCTCTTCAAATGAGAGCGGGGTTTTAAACGTTTAATTACTCAGCTGGTTGAAGATCTTCGATAGAGTCGACGTCCATGTATTTCGGAACGACAAGACCGATTTTCGCACCAGTCAAGTTAGCACCAAGATCAACAAGGTCGTCTTTATGATCTTCATATTGAGAACCATGCGTTCCAGGCAGCCATGCAGCAACCATACCATCTGCTTCACCAGATGCAACTGATTCCCACATCGGCCCATTATCCAAAGCAGTCATGGTTACATCAAAACCTTGCTGTTCCAGGACATGACCGATGACATTAGTGGATGCAATTTCAGAGTCCCAGTTCACATAAACCAATTCGATTTCTTTACCATCGACTTTTTCTGCACCTTTTGTCCAGGCTTCTACTTTATCGGAATTACTTTCTACCCAATTCTTTGCAGCTTCCTCTGGAGAAGAACCTTCTTCAGAAATCTCCAGCATAACCTTTTCCATGTCGCCTGTTTCCCATTCAAATTGATCTAAAATCTTATGGGCATTCGGCATATCTTCTTCTAAGCCTTTACGCACCATTGTTTTGATTTCTTCTTCACCACCGAATACTTCTTTCGGATCTTCAAGGTATTTCAAGTCAAACTTGGCAAACTTCCAGTGTGGTGTCCAGCCAGTCACCACGATCGGTTCCTCATTTTCATAAGCACTAGTAAGTTCTTGCGCCATTGCACCACTGGAAGAAGTTGAAACTTCCCAGCCGCTTAGGCTGTCATATTCTTCTACAGCTGATTGCGCTGCGCTGACTACTCCAGCGCCGGCTTCAATACCAGTGATGGTGTAATCCATTTCTTCACTATAGTTAGGCGCTCCACTGTCACCGTTGTTTCCTTCATTGCTGCTGCCGCTTTCTTCTTCGCCAGATCCACAACCTGCAGCTACTAGTGATAAAGATAAACCTGCAGCCATACCAAGGCGTTTCCAGTTTACATTAAACATAAAATAATCGCTCCCCTTTTAATAGTTTTTTATATGAGAAGACCAGCCGGAGCCGGCCTTATCTCCTTTTTAGACCTTATTGACCTTTTTGCGTATTCAAGTTTTGTGTGAAGCGATCGATGATAATCGCTAAAATGACAATTCCTAGACCGGCTACGAAACCAGTACCAACGTCTGCACGCTGCAGACCGGTAATTACCGTCTGTCCAAGTCCTTTTGCCCCGATCATGGAGGCAATGACCACCATGGAAAGTGCGAGCATGACCGTCTGGTTGATTCCAGCCATTATCGTGGTTTTGGCCATCGGCAGCTGAACTTTAAAAAGCTTCTGCATGCCGGTGGTACCAAATGAGTCGGATGCTTCAATCAATTCTTTTGATACTTGCCGGATTCCTAAATTCGTGAATCGGACGGTCGGCGGGGTCGCAAAAATAACAGATGCAAATACACCCGGAACCATTCCGATACTGAAAAATGCAACCGCCGGTATCAAATAAACGAATGCCGGCATCGTCTGCATGAAATCAAGCACCGGGGTGAGAATCGCCTGAACGGTCTTACTTTTGGCCATCCAAATCCCAAACGGAACCCCGATGATTACAGAAATCAGACTGGCAAATATGACCAGGGTGAATGTGTTCATAAGCTCTTCCCATAATCCCTGATTGCTGATGAACCACAATCCGATAACGGAAAAAACCACTAAACCAAATCGTTTTCCAGAGGCAAAGAATGCCAGGACTGCAATGACGGCTATGAACAACCAAATCGGAACGGCCATAAGCAGTTCTTCCGCAAAGAATTCAATGAAGTCTCCAAAATCTTCTTTAATAAAATCAAATAAAAATTCAAATGTATCTGTTGTCCATTCAGTGGCGTTATCAATCCACTCGGCAACAGGCAGCTTAGGAATGATTTCCATTGATAGACACCTCGCTTCCTGCTAATGCAGCAATCACAGCTCCCCTGACAATTATTCCCTTCAGCTTGTCGTCCTCTACGACAGCAATTGGAACTGGAGAGTCATGAATCATATTGAAGATTTCATGCATGGTCGTATGCATATCTGCTTTCGGTACATCCGTATGAAGAATGTCATGCAGATCTTTCTTGTCTTGTTTCGCAGCGGCAGAAACATCATCAGCAGTTACATAGCCATACAACTTCCGTTTTCTATCGACGACATAAATGCTGGATAACCCTTCTTTGCGCATTCTTTCTAACGCTGCCCGCGGACCGTGTTTTTCAATGTCAACGGTTTCCGGACGCTTCATGATATGCTGAGCCTCCAAGACCTTGGAGCGGTCGACATCCTCGACGAATTTCTCCACATAGTCGTTAGCTGGATTGACAAGAATTTCTTCCGGTGTTCCGATCTGGACAATTTTACCGTCCTTCATCAAAGCGATTCGATCGCCAATCCGAAGCGCTTCATCCAGATCGTGTGTAATGAAGAGAATTGTTTTCTTCATATTATCCTGGAGCTCCAGGAGTTCATCCTGCATTTCTTTACGGATCAATGGATCCAAAGCAGAGAATGCCTCATCCATCAGCAGTACTTCCGGGTCATTTGCCAACGCACGAGCCAAACCGACACGCTGCTGCATCCCGCCGGATAATTGGGATGGGAATTGATGAATGTATTCTCCAAGCCCTACCATATCCAATGATTCTTTGGCACGCTTGCTTCGCTCTTCTTTATCAATCCCTTGGACTTCCAAACCGAACTCAGCATTTTGTAAAATTGTACGATGAGGGAAAAGGGCAAACTTCTGAAAAACCATACTTAATTTTTCACGTCGTACGTTACGTAAATCCTGTTTGTTCATTTTAGCCAAGTCATCTCCATCGATCATGACGCTTCCTTCCGTCGGTTCAATCAGACGATTGATCAGACGTACCAGCGTGGATTTACCACTCCCTGATAAACCCATAATGACGAAGATCTCTCCTTCTTCCACTTCAAACGAAGCACGGTTTACCCCTACCGTGTTTCCTGTTTTCTTCAGTATTTCTTCTTTGGATAATCCTTCATCAAGCAATTTTGTTGCATGCTTGGCATTCTTCCCAAAGATTTTTGATAAATTTTCAACTTTAATTACGGGCACGAAATTCACCTCACTAAAACTTTTTGTCTAATTTCTATGATTATTATTGCCCATTCCTTATCTTTCACCCTACATACTGTAACGCACTTGTAATAAAAAGTACAAACAATAAACTCAGATAAAAAAGTATGAAAAATACGTACAGTTTAAACTGTATGAAATTTAAACGGGAAAATACGTACTTTTCCTTTGATTTTCAAGAAAATACATGGTCATCTGCTATTTTCATTTTTTCCCACCTTAATATAACGTGTTAATTGGTCAATATTTGAAAAAGGAGGATTTGATGGCTCCTAACTCCCAATTAATAGAAGAACTCCACACCAAAGTGATTCATGAATTCTCTAAAACACTGGAAATGTTCGCATTGTCACCAGCAGAAGCCCGCTTGTTTGTCACCCTCTATCTTCACGGGGAGCCGATGACGCTCGATGAAATGAGCAATGCATTAGGAAAAAGTAAAACCGCTATGAGCAACGGGATCAAAAGCCTGGTCGATCTGAACCTTGTTGAGCGTGTATGGAAAAAAGGGGTACGGAAAGACCTTTATCAGGCTGATGAAAATTTATATCGAAAGTTTATGACTTCCTATATTCAAAAATGGCTGGATGCCGCTCAACGACAGGAACACTCCTTGAAAGAGATCGAATCCACCCTGGAACAAAAGGTGAACCAATTAAAGAAGCCGGGTGAAATTGAAGAAATCAAGGAACTATACAATCGGCTTGGCGATATGATTCGCTTTCATCGATTGATCAGTGAAAAATTCAGCGATATGAAACCTTCTGCTCAGGAGGCTTCATTCAAATAAAAAAAAGATGAATCTTCCCGTTAATGGGAAAGATTCATCTTTTTTTTGCGGTTCATTCTATATTACCATTTGCTGAGATGCTATCGCAAAGTTCCAAACCTATTCCGGCCGCATTGTTTCCGACTGCTAACGCATTGGTGGTGCACACTGCAGTATATATGGCGCATGCCATTTGAAAACCCGGTTCCCGATTACTGAAAATGTTACCGACTAAGGAAATCCTGTTGCAGGAAGATGTCACACGAATTCCTTGACTTTCTGACGCATAGTCAGCTCCAATACCAGTCAAGCGATTATTACTGATGGTTGTGGTATCATTGCAGGTTATCCAGATACCATGACCACCGATATGCGACAAAGCATTATTTGCAATTGTCAAGTCCCGGTTACCCGTAAACGCCTCAACGCCAGTGCTCGATATTGATTTGATGATATTGCCTGTAACATTCACCATCGTAGTTGCCGTCAGCTTGATTCCCTTTTCGGCACCCACGATGATATTCTCAGACAGGCTCGACTGAGCGACGTGTGCAAGATAGATCGCATTCGTAGACACAGCGCCTTCGATCGTATTTCCTGTGACACTTACTTCGAGCATGTCATGACGTTTATCCCCGGTTATACTCATCACTGACCCATGAGCACCAGGTTGGATGAAATGGTTGCCCTGGATGGTAACCCTTTTAACCTGGTTGCTGTCATTCGTTTGATCCCCAAAGATATCCTCGCTGTCCACTTCATTATCGCCGTAGTAGTTCGGGTCGATGGAAAGCCCTGCTCCGCAGCCATCTAAGATATTGCCAGTGATCGTAATATCTTCCCAGGAATAAGCCCGTATTCCCCACTGCAGGGTGCCGCTGACAATATTATTCGATATAATAATCCGCTTGTGCCAACGATCTGCTGTTGCCGAATGCGAGCCAATAGCTCTGCCCCAGCTCCCCAGCCGGTCACTGGGACCGAAATAACAATTGGTAATCATTACATCCTGACAAGGTGTATGATCGAAATGGGATTTCTTCCAGGGAAACACACCGCTGCTTTTCATTAAATCCAGCTGGATGGCTTCTGAATATAACTTGCGTTTTTTGGGTGCCATGCCGATAAACTTACAGCCATCAATCAACACATTCATGGAAGAATTAATTTCCATTCCATGACCTGGTGACACATCCTTGATAGTTAAGTCCCTGAAAATTAAATTTTTCGCGTGGCCAATTACAAAACTGGTGCCGCCTAAATACCGGTGGCCATTATTATCCCAGATTCCACCGATGATGGTAATGTTGCCGTTTCCCTCATACCCAGTATCGGTGCTGTTTTTCTCGATATTCTTGAGCATTCCGCGATGGTGGACTTTATTAAATATGGCCTTAGGGTGGCACTCGATTCTTGTACCTTCATAAATCACCAACGTCGATGTAAGTTTATACACACCTGCTGGAAAGTAGAGAGAGATTCCGTTCGGCCTTCTCTTTGCTTCATCCAGCAATGATTGGATACCGGAAGTATCATCATGCTTACCGTTCCCTTTGATACCGGGCATATTTACTGCTATATAATGTCTGCTATCCTCACCGGTTTTCTGTTCGACAGCTCTCAGTCTTTCTCTTAAACGAGCTGTTAATAAGGCTTCACCCAGGTCATCTGCACTGGTGCGGTCAGGTTTATTTCGCTTTAGGATATCGGTGTATTTCCCCATCATCATCTCTCCATTTCATCCTTCAAATCGTTCCTCTCCAAAACTCTTATACCTATATTTATATAAGCTTCCTCATTTCTTTATCCATAACCTGTTATTCACGTTTCAAACGTTGTATACATAACTGCGACAACTACTGTCATGGCAGTTTATAAACTCTTTTATTTTTTTTTGAGAAAACCTATTGCTTTTTCTATCAAAACATACTATTATTCCATTTGTGCTACTCAATACATAACGGTTCACCCCAAATATCATAGAGACATTCCTTACTAATGTTTCAGTCATTTTTGTAGTAAAGGGGGATTCTGAGATGAACTGCTGGAAAACAGTAAACATCACAAAGGATTTCGGTAATAATCGCATTTATCTCACATCCTTTCTTACAGGGTTGTTAGCATTTCTGATTTTGTATCTGCCTTTTTCGTTGTTGCATTTGACGCATGATGTAAAAGACCATGGTTTACTTCCATTGCTGGTCATTCTTTTCTTCTTGCCGTCCCTTCATCGAATGATGCATATACTGCCTTTAGTTCTTGCTAATAAACGCGTAAGGGTGAAATGGAAATTCAGAAGACGATTGATTCCAACATTCGATTACCGGTGTCAATCCAAATTATCTAAAAAAACATCTATTTTCATGGCACTGGCACCAACATTATTCATCACTCTTCCAGGTTTAGCGATGAGTTATGTATTTCCTGGATATTTTGCTTATTTTGTGCTGTTTTCAGCTGTGAATATTGGGTTATCGTTTACCGATTACCTATATTTGAACCAATTCATCCGGGCTCCTCGCCGCTGTGTCATTGAGAATGCCAAAGATGGCTATGATATTCTGATCAAACGTAAAAGCTCATAAATATAGATAAGAATAAGAAGGGTGCTGACTCAGCGCCCTTCTCTTGTTTTTTCGGACATAAATTCTGTTCAAAAAGACCTTTTTTTGATAAAGTAAGTGAATAAGGAATAAAGGAGGTATTTCAGCAGTGGCATTCGTGTTTATCCTATACGCCTTAATTATCCTATTCATCATCAATTCTCTGACACATTCCTTATGTATGAAGACTAACATGTCTAAAGAGAAGCAGCCGCGCGTGTTCCGTACCATCAATGTTCTAATAACGATTTTATTGATATCCTCTTATGTAGAAGTATTGAACGCGGCGTCTTAATATGATGAGCCTAACCATAAAAACAACACAGAAAAAAGCCAGACGCCTGAACCGGCGTCTGGCTTTCTTATTAAATCCTGTCAGGGATTACAGCCATGCTGCCCCTACAATAATGAGCAAAATGAATAACACGACGATCAAAGCGAAACCGCCACCATATCCTCGACTCATAACCTCACCCCCTTATCTGATACGTACAGTATCCTATGCAGCGGGGCGTGAAGATGGATAGGCGTTTGCCCCCTATCCTTTATCTTTTGAAAAATGTACTAGTTTTTGTTAATGCGGATATGTTATATTATGTCATAGGTTGTTTGCCTTACGTCTAGAATTTAATTACATAATAGGGGTGTATGAGAAATGAAGAAGTTTGCAGTTGCAGCTACAATTGCCGCAGGGGTTTTAACCTTATCTGCTTGCAGCTCTGATTCAGAAGAAAACAGCAAAGCAGTAGTTGAAACAAAGAGTGGCGAAGTGACAAAAGAAGAGTTTTATGAAGCATTGAAAGACCAAAATGGTGAAGCAGTTCTTCAGCAATTAGTCATGGAAGAAGTGCTTTCAGATAATTATGAAGTAACCAAAGAAGAAGTGAATAAAGAATTAGAGAATATGAAAGAGCAGTATGGGGAACAATTCGATATGATCCTTCAACAGAATAACTTCAAAAGCGAAGAAGATTTCAAAGATATGCTTCGTCTTAGCTTGTTACAAGAAAAAGCAGCTATGGAAGATGTAGAAGTTTCTGAAGAAGAAATGAAAGATCATTACAATAAAATGAAAACCCAGGTCCAAGCGAGTCATATCCTTGTCGATAATGAAGATACAGCTAAAAAAGTGAAACAGCAGCTCGAAGATGGAGCGGACTTCAAAAAGCTGGCTGAAAAATTCTCAACCGATAAAGCATCACTGGAAAATGGCGGGGACCTTGGATTTTTCGGACCAGGTGAAATGACAGCTAAATTCGAAGATGCAGCTTATGCACTTGAAGAAGGCGAAATCAGTGAGCCGATTAAAACGGAATTCGGCTTCCACATCATCAAGAAAACCGGCGAAAAGAAAGCTGAAGATGTAGGTTCTTTTGAAGAAGAAAAAGATACCATCAAACGTCAATTAGCTTCTAAGAAAATTGATCAGACAAAACTACAAGCAAAAATGGATAAAATGATGGAAAATGCAAATATCAAAGTCAAAGACGAAGATTTCAAAGGTTTATTCGATAAACCAGAACAGCCTGCCCAAGGGGACAGCGGTTCTAAAGAAGACGCACAAGGATAAATATAATCTAAACTCAGAGCACTAGCTCTGAGTTTTATTTTATTTAAAGTTATTTATAAAAATGTCTATAGTAGAAGGAATTGTTAAATATTGTTCATTTTTCATTAAGGGAGTTATTCCACTATAGGGCTGAAAATCCGAAGACTTGATTTCGAGATCTTCGGGTCCGTTGCCGAGTCAGGAGTAAAGGCGGCTGGGAAACGATTCGCTTTCCAGCTTCATTGCCTAGACACTCGCGACATAAGCAGTCCATCAACGGGAAGAAAGAGCCCTTCCCTTTAGCTGTTCTGCTTATGCGTGTCGTGTCCCCCAAGGCGATTACGCATTCATTTCTTTCCTGTGGGGGAGCTGGCAAGCCTCCTCGGTCGTTTCACGACCTGTGGGGTCTCGCCTAGCCCCTTCTCCCACGGGAGGTCTCACTGTTTCCCCGCCACCCTATTCGTTTTTGAGATAAACGGACCATTACCATGGATGAAGATGGCTTCTACTTACGCGGTATAATGTATAACAAGGGTTATGGTAGTAAGACCCTTTTCGTGAGTAGCTCTTTGAAATGCTCCAATATCGAAGTTTCCGTTTCTCTCATAAATGCAAGGAGGGCCGGGAAATTGCGAGACTCCTATGGGAAAATAGTACATGGTGAGATCCCGCAGGGCTTTAGCCCGAGGAAGCTCACCGTACCCCATGGAAAGCGAGTGATTTCCCGGACCTCCAAAGGCTTTCAACCTTAACGGAAACAGTTTCTCTCGAAACTGAGTCTTTAAGTAAAGGGAGCTTAACTGTAAAATCAACACTGAAACTCAACAGAGCCATAAAGAAAAAAGCTGTCTGCTAAAGGGTTTACCTTTACAGACAGCTTCATCATAAGGAGGAATTAACAGCAAATCAACCTGAAGCAACAGACTTCTTATGCTTTCTTTGCTCCTTCTCTTCTTCCATTCGCCTGATATAGACCTGGCCTTCGCGTTCGATGAACTGACGCTCGAGTCTTTGCTCGGCACGCATCGCCTTGTAAGCCATATACCCACTCAGAAAGATGAACAGGATGCAAAAGAATACCCAAATTGGAATTCCGAATAACATGGCATGATCCTCCCTGTCGGCTTTGTTCTATATTTATGCGGACAAGCGGACAGATATGCCATTGGGTTAATTATCTTCAAATAATGGTTTATAAAAGTTCCGCTGTTCCATCGAAAATAACCGTTCGGTAAATTCTCCAGGCTCTACTTTATCCAGGGCACGGTCCAGCATATTCATTTTGGCATCCATTAAATCAATCAAATGAAGCACTTCCGCTTCCCGGACAAGCGGCGGTTTTGGGCTTCCCCACTCACTCTTACCATGATGGGAAAGCACAAGGTGCTGAATAATCGTCACTTCCTCGCCCTCAATCTTCAACTCTTCTGCCGCCTGGCCAATTTCCTGAATCATCATTGGGATATGTCCGATCAGTTTCCCTTCTATAGTATAGTTAGGAGCCGCGGCACCAGAAAGCTCTTTTAATTTCCCTAAATCATGAAGAATAACTCCCGCATATAACAAATCTTTATTCAAGGAAGGGTAAAGCTCCTTCAACTGGCGAGCGAGATTCAACATCGATACGATATGATGCGCCAATCCAGACACATAAGCATGGTGATTTTTAGTTGCAGCAGGATAAGTCAATAATGCTTCCTGATACTTTTGGACAAAATATCTAACCAGCCGCTGAATATTAGGATTTTTCATTTCAAAAATCGCTTCCGTTATACGCTCCATCAATTCTTCTTTTTTGATCGGTGCTTTTTCTACAAAGTCTTCCGGCTTTACCCCATCTGTTGCCTGAACGGGGCGAATCGACTGGATTTTCAGTTGCTGTCGTCCTCGGAAACTGGTTACTTCTCCACTTAGTTTCACCAGTTCCTCTGCCTGGAATAATGCCTCATCCTCTGGCGTGGCTTCCCAAAGCTTGGACTCGATCTCCCCAGTGGCATCTTTCAATATCAACGTAAGAAATGGCTTGCCATTACTTGCCACCCCTTTACTGGCAGACTTGATCATCATGAAGCTGTCAAAACCATCCCCTACACTATAATAGGCAATTCCTTTTTTCATCGAATCTCCTCCCCAGTTTCCAACAAAAAAGGGATCATACCTTATATTTACGACTAACTTTATATGAGAAAGTCTCTGTAAATTAAACTATGATCATACTATCTGTCATCCTAGCGTTATATCGCTGAATTATATTTTTCGTAATCAATATTCTTCTGAGTGATCGACTTTCGGCACGTACTGGAAAATTTCCCCTGATTCCACAACACGTATGAATTTCATCAGCCAGCGATAATAATTTTGCGCATAACGAAGGCGCTCAATATCCGAGTAAATTTTTTCTTTCAGCTGCTCATCCTCTGCGTCACCGGAAATCTTCTCCAGTTTATCGATCGTTTCTTCCGCTTCCTCGATATTAGTCTCTGTATGATGCCGCCAACGGCTACCGAATAGTGTGGTGAATGATTTATACCAATCTTCTTCTGATTTATATAAGTCCTTACGCACACCCCGTTTAAACGCAGGTTCTACCATCTTCATATCTGACAACGCCCGGACGCCGGTAGACATACTTGTCTTACTCATCTCGAGCGCATCCCTCATCTCATCCAGGGTCATCGGATCCTCCGCAAAATAAAGGACACCATATAAGCGGCCAATTGATGGTGTGACCCCATAAAGACTCATGTTTTTCGCGATAACCTGGATGAATTTTTCCAGGGTTTCTTCATATTTACTCCATTCTGTTTGTTGATCTTTTTTTGCCAAAGGAAAACCCTCCATTATCCATCACAATCTGACCCTATAATCTGAACACATTTTACCATTAATATTTTTATTAAGCGAATTCTCCTGCTATTTGGTCTGCCAATTTAATTGCACGACTTTCATTCGTTCCCTCAGCTAATTCTTTTCTGGTAGTAAATAAGAAAACCTGATGTTGCTTTGACATTTCATCCAGTATTTCCATCATGACACTTGTCCGGGTATGGTCAAAATGCACAAAAGCATCATCGATGAAAAACGGCAAGCGTTCCTTTTGGGAGAGAACCGCACTTAGTGAAAGGCGTAGAGCGATATAAAGTTGGTCTGCCGTTCCCCGGGAAAGTTCGGAAGCATCAAAATTCCATCCAGAAGCAGCTTCAATCTGAAGCTTCCCTTCTTCGGGATGAAAATAAACCTGTTTATACTGGCCGTTAGTCAGTTTATCGAACCATCCGGTAGCACGCTCCAATACCTCTGGTAAGTATGAATGCTGGTATATTTCTTTTGTCCTTGATAACAACTGATAAGCCGCCTGAAGAACAGCCCATTCTCTTGCTTCCTCACGCAGTTCATCACGCTCTGTCTGTAACTGATAGCGTTTATAGGAAAATTGCTCGGCGTCTTCCAATTGCGCCAGCCTGCTATGAATATCTGCAAGCTGTTGTCGTACGTCTTCTTGTTCGGCTTCCATCTTTTCCTGCCTCTTCTGTTGCTCTGCTTTATCCCTTTCCAACTGCTGATAATCAGGGACAGCTTCGAAGACACGGTATTCCTGTAGATCGGCTTGTTTTAAAGTGGCAGCCAACTGTTGCTGTAATTCTTTCTGCTTCTGATGATGATGTCTTGCTGTTGCTACAAAAACGGCGAGTTGAAGGAATTCCTGCTCTGTGTCCACTCCACCCTGCTCCAGCAAAACTTGTCGTTCTTTTTCATAAGGAACCATACGTGTGTGCACATGCTTTAGCTTATCTTGCAGCTCTTCCTTTTGATTCTCATACTGTTGGAGGTTCCTTTTTATTTCTTTACTCTGATCGTTTATAAAGGACAATTCAGATAATAGAGCAGAAATCTGGTTATCTTTCCATTCCCATCCTATTTCTTTTAAAAACCTCTCTACTTGAGCGCGATAGGAACGCAGCTCCTGCTCCAAGGTATCGATTTCCTTTTTAGCTGCCTGATACTCTCTATACTTTTCTTTCAATGGCTTAAGGGCATGATAAAGTTTGAACCAATGACCGCATTCTATGTTCCTTAAAAATGGATAGTTCGTGAGGTGTCCCTGCAGTAACTGGTCTAATCGTTCCCTTCTGGAAGATAGCGTCTGCGCTTGTTCCTCTGTTTTTATTGTTTCTACAGCAAGACGCTGACGTTCCTCATGCAGCCGCTTCAACTGATACGAAGCTTCTTCATGCCGGTCGACCTTGTTTCGTATTGCCTGATATTCTTCCTGAGATAGGGAACTTCCGGTTTGATCATTTTCTGAATCAGGCATATCAGCGGAAGATTGCTTATATATATAAAAACCGCCCAAGAGCATCAATCCTGCAAAAATAGCAATTGGAAACGAAGATAACAGCCAGGATGCCAATAACCCTGCTACCGACAAACCGGTTGTCAGTACAAACATCCTTTTAGCCTGCTGTCTGCGTTTTTCCAACATCGATGATAAAACATCACTGTCATTCCTGATCTCAAAACGCTGCTTTTGTTCATATGCCTCCAGATCAACGGTATAATCCCGGTACACTTTCTCTGACAAGAGAGTTTCTTCAAGTGCAGCATAACGTTGCTTTGTATGTGTTTCCTTTGCTGCCAGCTGCCGTTCCTGTTCTACGAGACGTTCTCCCTCATTCTCCAGGCTCTCTTTCTGCTTGGCTGCCTGGTTCCATTCCTCTTCTAAATAGAACGGGAAATCGTAGGTGTCCAATTCGTCGAGGCTTAGATCGATAGCTAAGTCTTCTAACTCGCGGGTAAGCCTATGTTCTAATTGTCGGACTCGCTCTTTAAGGGTGTCATTGTTCCGGATTACATCCTCCACAGAAGGAATATCCCCTATCAAGGCTTCCAGCTTGTGACAGGATGCTTCCGGAAGCTGCTGTGCTTGAAGTTCATCCAGCTTCTGCTCAGTTTCTTGCAATGTTTCCGCGATCAATTGCCGTTCACTTTCCAAAGGTAGCAGCTGTTCTTTAATCGCTGCCAGTCTTTCTTTTCCATCGACAGGAAAGTTTTCGGGATACGCTTCAGATGCATTAGCGTGCTGGTGATAGGCTGTCACTAAATCCTTCACTTGCAGTAGACGCTGCTGCTGAAATAGAACTTCCTGCACAGAAGCTTTCTTAACACGCAGCTCCTCCATCTTTTCTTGTAATTTTCGTTGCTCTTCCTTTAACTGTTGATAAGAGCCTTCTTCCTGCTCCAACTCTCGCAACTCCTTGGCTGACTGATCGATCTTATCGAGCCGTCTATTGATGAGCGGTTTCTTCCCATGGGGTTTAAAAAGTCCAGCGATTTGCTGGTCCAGTTTCTTTTCGGTTTCCTTGATCTGTGCTGATCCGGTCAACCCTATATTGAGTAATGTCTCTCCCAAATCCTGTTGCTCCATATGATGAATATCGGTAAGGTCACTGGCTTCAAAGGAAAAAATCGCTTCATAGGAACCACGTTCCATCCCTATCAATGAGGCCAGGTAGCTCTCATCCCTTTCTTCCCCATTCGGCAGCCGACAGACGGCCGCCCCGTTATGACGATCATGGACCCGCTCAACCATCACTTTTTTTTCATCTTCCATGAGGAGTTCCATTCTTCCGCCGATCGGACCACCAGTTTTCGGCTGGAAAAATTCCCGTTGTTTCGGCGGCAATCCAAATAGCATAAATAACAAGAACTTACGAAGTGTCGATTTTCCTGCCTCATTATCTCCAACCATAACTGGAAAATTACCGTTTTCGAGGTCAAGCTCAAAATTCTGCCATTTCCCGAAACCGTAGATATGTAAATAAGTTATCTTCATTAGTACCCTCCTCTCATTTCAGCAATTCCATCAACACTAAATCCTTCGCTTCTTTCAACACTTGCTTTTTTTCATCATCTGACATCTTGTCAAGATACTTTCTAGCAGTACGGTGACGGTATAAGGGCTTCAACCAATTTTCCATATCATCTGCCGCTTCATATTGCCGTAGTACTTCTCCGACAAAATGCTTCTCCTGCTTCAATTCTTCCTCATTCCAGGAAGGCATTACATCAAACGTTATATCCCGGATCCATAACCACTGGCTTTCTGCCTGTTCTTGCTCATTAAGCCACTCGAGCAATGCCGCTATGTCATTTTTATTATGCCAGAGGGCTGCCAGTTCCTCACCGCCGGTTAGATGGATATGGATAATAGCTGGACCTGTAGGACGCCATTGATCCTTTTTTGCTGAAAGAAACTTTTCCAATTCATCGAAGCCGTCTGCTTCTGTTTCAAGCGTAATGTTATAAAATTGAAACGTATGTAATGGCAGGAACGTCAAGGTTGTGCTGGCAAGGTCCATCTCCACTAAGTAACAGCCTTTCTCGCCCGTTTCTTTGATGGAACGACCCTGGATATTCCCGGGGTAAATGATGTAGGGAGATTCCGATAAAATTTCACGCTTATGGATATGCCCGAGTGCCCAGTAATCCATATCCTTCTCTTGCAGTTCTCCCACACGGAAAGGAGCATATACATCATGATCGGTATTTGTTTCGATACTTCCGTGCAGCATTGCGATATGATATTTTCCTTCGTCTATACGTTGGAACTCTGCTGCTTTTCTCTCTTTCACGGCCCGGTGATGATAACTGAAGCCATAAACAACAGCTGCCGGCTCACCATTTTTATAAAAAAACTGATTGGTCACATGTGGCTCCGTGAACAGATGGACATTATCCGGGTATTCAACCGGGTGAAAAACTGCTGATAAATAATCATGATTCCCATGGCTGATAAATACTTCGATGCCATGCTCGTCAAGCTTCTGAAAGGCATCACGCAGTCTGATTTGTGCCTTCAGGCTTCTTATTTCATGATCGAATAAGTCTCCTGCTATCAGGATAAAGTCTACCTGGTGGACGATGGCCTGCTCTACTAGTGACTGCAAGGCGGTAAACGTACTATCCCTTATTTGCTGTTCTATCATGGATGGAAGTTCTCCTATTCCCTTGAATGGACTGTCGATGTGCAAATCGGCACAATGAAGGAATTTGATTTGATCGGTCATACGCTCTTCTCCTTCTCCCTATTTTCTTTCATTGTAGCAAAGCAAAAAAACGAATGCACGTTCGATAGCAATTTTTCTGAAAGATGGGAAATGCTAAGTCTAAGGAGGTGCCTGGACGATGCCAAAACAAAAGAAAAATCCATCGGAACGAGCGAAAAGCGCGGCCAGCGTCAAAGGAAAGAAAAACCAGGGTCCTGTCGACCCATTCGTGGACGAACCGGAACATCAGACGACTAATATGCAATACGGCAAAAAGAACATGGGAGAATGAATATAAATAACCGCAAGCAACGGAGACTCCATGCTTGCGGTTGTGTTGTATTTACTCTTTTTTCGATAGCTGTATGGCTGCTTTGATATCTTTGAGTGACGATGATTTTCCATACATCAGGACACCGCCGCTGTAAATGCGCGCCCCGATAATCGCCATTATTATAATGGTTAAAATTAAAATACCGATGGATAAGCCTACTTCCCAGAAGGGGAGGTCCAGCATGCCAACCCGTAAGAACATCAGCATCGGTGTAAAGAACGGGATAAAAGACGTCACCGTTACAAACCCGGAATCCGGAGCGTTGAGACCGAACATGGCAATCATGAAAGCCGCCACAATCACCAGGGTCATCGGTGCAATCAACTGCTGTGCATCTTCAAGACGGCTTACCAGTGAACCAAGCATGGCTGCAAGCGTTGCATATAATAGATAGCCAAGAATGAAGAATACAATCAGATAAATAAATAAACTTACCTTCAAATCATCCAGCCCGAAGTATTCAAAAATACCTCCAGTCATTACATCCTGATTCATTTTTACCGCCTGGAAGCCCACCACCATGAATAACGTAAGCTGCGTCAACCCCAGTAACGCGACACCGATGATTTTAGCAAACATCTGAGCAACTGGTGAAGCACTTGAAATCAATATTTCCATGACCCGGCTCGACTTTTCCGTGGCTACTTCCATCGCAATCATGTTTCCATACATGAGCACAGCAAAGTACATGACAAATAGCATGACGTAGACAAGTCCGCGTGCTTCGCTCAACTCTTCCTCAGTCTTGGCATTCTCCTCTAATGCAATCGTATCGAAATGGACCGGGGAGGAAATCTGCTGAAAAACGGCAGGGTCGATGTCAGCTTGATCTGCCGCTATCATTACTTTCAACTGCTGCAAGGCATCCCTAATTTTATTGCTTAGCGTCGTGTTGGCAATCTGATTGGCATAAAACGTTGCAGACGGTATTTCATTTTCTGCTGTAATTTCCACAAAAGCCTGATACTCCCCATCCTGGACAGCCTGCTCTGCTTCTTGTTTTGAACCGTCAAATGCTGTTAAATCAACGGAAGCCTTCTGCATCTCCAATTGATTCTGCAGCGGATCAATTAAGCTATCTTTGTCACCGATGACCGCAACTTCCTGACTATCGTCTTCTTCACCACCAGTGAACTTCTCAGCAATTGTCTGGAAGTTTGCCAGACCAATAATCAATAACAGCGTCACACCGGTAGTGATCAGAAACGACTTTGATTTCAATCGATTCATATACGTATGGGACAACATAATCCAAAATTTATTCATAAGAAGCACCTACTTTTTCGATGAAAATGTCGTTTAAGGACGGCTCTTCTAAATCAAACAGACGGACGAAACCTTTTCCATGGAGGGTATCGAATACACGCTGGGCTACAGACTCATTTTCAATTTGCAGCTCACAACCTTCTCCCGTCCGCTTGTATTTCACGACCCCCGGTATTTCTTGTACATGTGTCAAATCGAAATCCGCATGGATACGCAGATTTTTCTTGCCGAACGATCGTTTGATTTCTTTCAGTTTGCCTTGCACTACTGGCCGCCCTTTTTGTAAAATGCACAAGTGCTCGCATAGTTCCTCGACATGCTCCATCCGGTGAGAAGAAAAGACGATGGTGGTGCCCTGCTCTTTCAAATCGATGACTGCCTTTTTCAATTGCTCGACATTGACCGGGTCCAGCCCCGAAAACGGTTCATCTAAAATCAACAGTTCCGGTTTATGTATGACAGCGGAAATAAACTGGATCTTCTGCTGGTTTCCTTTAGACAATTCCTCGACTTTTTTCTCTTTATATTCAGGTATGTTGAAGCGATCAAGCCAACTGTCCAGCTGCCCAAGTGCTGACTTTTTCTCCATACCTCTCAACCTGGCTAAGTAGACAAGCTGGTCTTTCACCTTCAGTTTCGGGTACAGCCCACGCTCTTCCGGCAGATAGCCGATAAGATGGCTTTTCTCATAGCTGATCGTCTCATTGTTCCAGGAAATAGATCCTCCTGACGGGTCAAGGAGGCCAAGAATCATCCGAAAGGTCGTCGTCTTGCCAGCACCATTCCCTCCTAAAAATCCAAACATCTCTTTTTCTGGTATCGTAAGGGACAAATGATCGACTGCTACTTCACCGCCGAACCGTTTTGTCACTTGATGCAATTGTAATGCCATAACTGTTCCCCCTTTTTTCACTTCTTAATTATACGCTGTTACCAGGCAAATAGTTTCAATTATATCTATTATTTTTTAAAAGACTCTTTTCAGGGAAATAAAAAATAAATTAGCAACAAGCAGGATTTTCTGCTATTCATATTTAATTGTAGAAAGTGGGAAAATTTTAGGAGGGGTTAAACTATGAAAGCCTACGCACTGACTGTCTTTGCCAAAGATGGCGAGAAATTATTGGATGAAAACTTTGAAGCTGCCGATGATAACGATGCGAAACAAATCGGCCAGAATAAATTACAAGAACATGGCTACGAAGAACATACCCATCGCTGTGTTGCACCAGAAGGCCACCTGGTTCTATTCCATAGGTAGGTAAAACAAAAGCAGGCTCAATTCGGTTTTCCGCGATTGAGCCTGCTTTTTTAATGGCAAGGTGCTTATTGGTTGGCTAGCTTCAATCATGTCATAGGCAACCTGTGTTGTGGAAGAAAGGGAAACTTCCTCCATCCGTTTTGCTTATGCGTGTCGTATCTTTCGAAGCGATTGCCCTTTTCTTATTATTTTCCGGTGAACTCAGGTTTCCTTTTTTCCATAAATGCTTTGACACCTTCCTGGTGGTCACTCGTCTGACGCAGTTTCCACTGGGCTTTTCTTTCTTCTTCAAGATATTTCTTCAACTTTTCCAGTCCATATTGATGGTACAGCTGTTTCGTAGCAATCATCGACTGAAGCGGTCTGTGGCTCCATTCTTCCGCTAGCGCTTTTGTTTCTGCTTGCACGTTTTCATCTGCTACCTGGTCGACAAGATGATAGTCATAAGCCTTTTTCGCATATAACTCTTCCCCATTCCATGCGAACTGCTTCGCGCGGTGCGTGCCCAGCCGTTCCTGAAGCCAGAAGTGTCCGCCGCCATCCGGAAAAAGTCCGATCCCGATGAAATTCATGGAGAAACGTGCCTCTGGATCGGCGATGATGTAATCAGCCGCAAGAGCAATACTTAACCCTAAGCCCACAGCCGGACCGTGAACGGAAGAAATCACTACTTTTGGCATCGTGTATAGTTTAGTAACGATAGTTTCGATATTCCCCATCACTTCATTGAATTTGGCCTCATCACTTACTTCCGTCATCATTGTGACGTCGCCTCCTGCACAGAAACCATCTCCTTTTCCAGAAACTACAACAATTTGTGCATCGGATGCCTCTACCTTCTCCAGCGTTGTTACGAATTCCTCGAGCATTTCTACATGCAGTGCATTATAGCGTTCACCACGAGCAAGTTTAAGCTCGATGATATTATCTTTATTTTCTAATTCAAAATAGTTCATAACGATCTCCCTTCATAATAAAACGCTTCCATTTCTTTTTCGCTATCTCATTTACAAAATCCTGCCAGTTTCGACAAAATGTTGAATAGGACTCTCACGAAACACCACCAACAACATTTAATAGAGCCTAAATAAAAAAAGTAGTTCAATCAGGGAGCGCAAAATGTTTTTTGCACTCCGAAACTGAACTACCTTACTAGGATTTAACCCTTTATATTACTGTTCTTCTGGTGTACCGTAAAGCTCTTCTAGAGGCTTTGTGATGATACGGCTCACGTCGTTGATTACCGTGTTCAACTGCTGTTCTTTTTCCATAAGTTTAGAAATCACTTCGTGCTGCTGTACAAGCTGTACTACTTGCTGTGCCTGCTGCACTTCTTCTTCTGTGATTTCTTCCCCTTGCATTTGTTTTTGCTGCAAGTTGATTTGTGTTTCACGGAAGTTATCGAACATTTTCTTCGCTGCTTCGTCAGCCATTACTGCTTCGTATGCTTCTTTCAATCCTTGGAATTCATCGCTATTACGAATCGCTTTCTCTAAGTCATACGCGTTATCATAGATATTTGCCATTGTTTTAAAAAACCTCCTGTATAATTCACTTACTTTGATTCCTTCCCCACTATAACAAACGTAAACGGATGTGTATAGGAATAGAGACATTATCCTAAAATTAACACGATTACTCCCTGGATGATCCCGATCAATCCACCAAGCAATGCTCCCAGATAGGTAATCATTTTCAATTCTCGTCTGGAAATATCCAGCACCATTGCTTCTAATCTCCCAACAGAAAAAGCCTCGACTTGATCCTGGACGATTTCCGCCAGGTGAAGTTTTTTCATCATCGGCTCAATTCGATCCGCCAGCAGGGTACCTGCTTGCGCGACCAGCACCGGGACTGCATCCTGGATGATTTTGGAGCGAATCGGCTTCACCCAATCGGCTACGGTGCGATTCATCCAGTTTTTAAGCGGGATAGTTTTGGCTACGGTTGTACCTAACGTTCGTTTAATCGCGTTTTTTCCGATTTTTTCTTCAATTGTTCCTACCGGTTGACGGATCCAATAATCTTTTTCATTGCCGATCAATTCTACGAGCCATTCCTTCGTTTCCGGAGCCCTTACATACTGCAGGACGGCCGGATGGGCTTTATCTGTAAGTCCCTCTGGTGTTATGAAGGAAGAAATCATATTACCGAGAAATCCTTGGCCGGTTAAATAATGTTCAATCAATTCCGCAATTTTTCGCTTGCCTTCCGGGCTGTCAATGTAGGTGCTTAGCTTAAGCTGGATATTGGCAGCAAGCTTATCTACTCCCTTATCCGCTTTCTTTTTCCAATTGTCCGGAAGCACTTTTTCGACAGGAACAGAACGGTATTGGTTCATCATCTCTTCATATTGATTTTCCACCCAATAGGAAATTTTCCTGCGAAGCTTGTCCTCATCCGCTTCGACATCGAAGAAGTTCAGCAGTTCGATAATCTTCTTTTCCTGTTTGAGCAACTGTTTGACTTCATCTTGAGCCCATAGAGTCATCTGCCTTTGAAACTCACTCTCTTCCAGCTTTTTGCGGATCCCTTCTGCCGTCAAAAGATGCTGGACTACCATCCGGCCAAGCTGACGTGCCAGTTCCTGCTGACGCTTTGGAATCAATCCAGGAGTAAAAGGCAAACGATATTTGCCTATATATTTTGCTTCATATGGTCGGAATAACATTTTTATCGCTAATGAGTTGGTGAGACCGCCAATAAGAGCGCCAATCCCCATCATCATCAGTATTAACAAAACTACGTTCATGACATCAACCTCATTTCCATTCTCCGTCACCAGTATATATCATTTTCCCGGAATGAGAAACGGTCATGCTAAGAATTTCCTGTGCATATATAAATAGAAAGATGGGGAGGGCTGTCCATGTATTTTTCCATACGTTATTACGCAGGATCACACGCCAGAATGATCGTTCCAAAAGCCTATGAAAAAGAGTTCCAATCTGTCGATTCCTTATCATTCGGAAAAAAATCCTGTACGGTCCGATGCTTGACTCACCGGGAAAATGATAATTGCATTTTAATTTCTTCTGCAGCAATAGAACAA
The DNA here is from genome assembly GCF_043497085.1 of Halobacillus sp. B23F22_5. Lineage (NCBI taxonomy): Bacteria > Bacillati > Bacillota > Bacilli > Caryophanales > Bacillaceae > Halobacillus > Halobacillus sp. B23F22_5. The sequence continues at coordinate 111,134 of NZ_JBIEKI010000010.1, forward strand.
TTGCAGCTGCCTAATCATCGTATGGCGATGTGCCATATTACTGGTGATAAAGCACGATTGACTGTTCCGTTCGGCGTATTTACAGCTGGCTTTCAAATAGAAGGCCAGTTACTGGGGCCGCGGACAAAATATTTCGAGGGTTTCAGTACCACAGGGCAGGAACTCGGATACCAGGCTGTTTTTTTCGGATACCAGCATTTGTCCACACTCCCGGCCTATATAAGTGGTTACGTCTACGACAGGCAAGTGTGGCGGAAGATAGAATCGCCTTTACCGGATATTATCTATAACCGCGTCACGAACAGGAAAACAGAAAATCACCCCAAAGTTTACCAGGCTCTGCGGACCTTAAACGAAAAGTCCCGTGTGTTCAATCCTGGATTCTTTAACAAAGCAACAATTTTGAAATATGTAATGGAAAGTAATGAAACGGATCATTTACTCCCCCATACCATTTTCAATCCTTCGAAACAAATGCTCAGCGATATGCTGCAAAAAAATGCTATATATATCAAACCTACCCACGGCAGCCGTGGCGAGGGTTTGATGAGAGTTAAACAAAATGAAGATGGTTCACTCGATGTTCTTGAAGCCGATGCCCGCCATCCTCATCACTTCCAGGGTGTCTATAGTTTTTTTCAAGCTTATTTTCCACAAGGCAGTTCCGGCTATTTAGTTCAGCCGAAAATCGATCTTCTTGAAATAGATGGGAAGCCATTGGATTTTCGTGTTCATAGCAATAAAGATGAAACAGGGACTTGGAAAATTACCCTGATCGGTGTCAGGGTGGGTAATGAAAAACAGCCTACCACACACCATATTCATGGAGGCACGATCAAGATATTAGAAGAAACTTTTTCTGAAGTACGCACACGCCAAATCAAACAGCGGCTGACAGACACAGCGCTTTTGGTCAGCAAGGAAATCGATCAGCATTTTGACGGTCAATTAGGCGAATTAGGCCTTGATATCGCCATCGACAAAGATGAGGGATTGTGGTTGTTCGAAGTCAATTCCAAGCCCGGATTTTTCTTATTCGATCATCCTGCCCTGGCCGAACAAATGGATAATTATTTTTCGTACAGCTATCGTTATGGGCAATACTTGATGGATCGAGACACTGATTGATTTCTTTACGCATGAAAAAGGCCTGCTGGCAAAAAATAAGTGTATATTGCCGGGAGGTGAAGAAGTGAAGGAGAAGAAAGAACGCCACCATGCCACAGAAGGCAAGGGAAAGTTTGAATTGGACGTCGACCGGATGATAAATGAAGGTATGGCCGGCGGGATGGAACGATCTGTTTATGGCAGAGAGCAGCTGGGAGAAGTTCATGAAATACCTGAACAAAAAGATGACTGAGCACTTTCATATCAGAAAGACCTGACTTATCGCCAGGTACTTATGGCGATAACCTAAGTGTTTCTTATACTTTAGTCCTTTAAAAAAAGTCTTAAAGCACAAAAAACGTACGTCAGAATGGCTGACGTACGTTTTTTATAAGGACTTTTCTCTATTTGTGCTTAGCGGCTTTTAACAATCATTTGTACGGCGTCGTTGATCAGCTGCTCGGCAGAATCGCCTTGTTCGTTGCTGGTACGGATGCAGGTTTCAAGGTTTTTTGCAACGATATACCCAATCGCACGGTCCATCGCAGAACGGGCTGCAGACAGTTGAGTGATGACGTCTTTACATTCTTTTTCCTCTTCCATCATCTTTAATACACCGCGGATTTGACCCTCTATACGTTTCAAACGATTTTTCGTTTCCTGGTTATATTGATCCATTTTAATTTCTTCCATGCTTGTCCCTCCCTTTCCCTAGGGTTATATCATGAAAAGTATTCCCTATTTTCAGTGTACCCTTATAGGTATATTATAATCATTTTCTCCTGAAAAATAAACCCTTATGTTTGGTATAAGTATTCCTATTGATATAATAAAGAATAACTTAAAAAAAAGGAAGAGACAAATGATTATAATAGAAAAAATAAAATCGATTTACCCTTCTCTCGTCAAACTCCCTTGCGAAAAGCATCTGGACGCAAATGAATATAAGTGGTTTCAAACAGAAACCGAGGAAATCATCGGGATTAAAAAAAGTGAACTTTCCAGTCGTGAATCAGACATGCTGGAAATCTTCTTGACCCCATATTACTATGACACCCCTTATATTACTGAACGGGAACAACAATGGATCGACTTGATTTATCACCATAAACCTGAAAAATTGATTTATAACGACCCACCCGGCAGCTTCCGGTTTGTTTTTTTCAAATTATCGGAGCGAAGTGCTGAGCCTGAGACCTTCCGGGAAGCAATCCAGGGTTTATTTTCCGTTCAAATGCCGATCATCTGGGAAAATGATCATACCGGATTCATCATCGAAGAAAGAAAAGGTAAGGAAGATGAGACACTCTCCTTTGAAGAAATCATCGATGTATTAATGAGTGACTTTTATAGAAAGCTTTCTTTTTATGTCAGTGAATTCGTCAATGAGATCGAGGATGCTCCCTCCCATTTCAGCTGGAGCAAGCAATGTTTTTATATCGCACAAAATCACGTAAAAAAAGATGTCACACATTTTCTTGATGTGCTTCCCTATGTATACCTGGATCAGCTTCCTGACGACCAGGCTGACCGGGTGACTCAGGCAATCTTGCAGGAAGTGATCAATGAACCAGAGCTTCTGCATACCGTTCAGGTATTCCTGGAATGCAATTCTAACGCTACCTTGACGTCAAAAAAATTATATATGCACCGCAACAGTTTGCAGTACCGGATTGATAAATTCATTGAAAAAACAGGGATCGATGTCCGGCAATTCCAATTTGCCCTCCCCACCTACCTGGCACTATTGCAAATGAAAATCAACAGCTGGAGCGACCGGTAATTATCGAATGGATTGTGTTGAACCTGGAAACAAAAGCCACAAAGAATCCAGGCGAGCTGGTGTCACCTATTCGTTCAGATAAAGAGAATTCACCAGCAAAGGACCTCTAAAAAGAAAGGTAAAGGCACATGAGCTAGTGCAACTATACAACGTGCACAACCAAGTATAGTTTCTTTGTGCACGTTGTCCATTTACGCCCTATCAAGACTTAGGTAGACTAAATACATAGTTAATAAAACGCTTACATAACTTTGGGGAGGAATTACCATGGCAGAGCTTAAATTAAATCATATTGATAAAGTATATGACAAAAATGTCAAAGCGGTAGAAGATTTCAATTTGGATATCGCGGATAAAGAATTTGTAGTATTTGTAGGACCATCCGGGTGTGGTAAATCCACGACCCTTCGTATGATCGCTGGTCTGGAGGAAATCACAGGTGGAGATTTTTACATCGATGACAAACGTATGAATGATGTTGCGCCTAAAGACAGGGACATCGCAATGGTGTTCCAGAACTATGCATTGTATCCACACATGAATGTATACGATAATATGGCATTCGGCTTGAAGCTTCGTAAAATGGATAAAAAAGAAATTGACCGCCGAGTGCAGGACGCAGCAAAAATTCTTGGGCTGGAAGCATTGCTGGACCGTAAACCGAAAGCCCTTTCTGGTGGTCAGCGTCAGCGTGTCGCCTTAGGACGTGCGATTGTACGTGATGCGAAAGTATTCTTGATGGACGAACCTTTATCCAACCTTGATGCGAAATTGCGTGTACAGATGCGCGCTGAAATCCAAAAACTTCACCAGCGTCTCCAGACTACAACGATCTATGTTACTCATGACCAGACAGAAGCTATGACAATGGCGACCCGCCTGGTTGTCATGAAGGATGGATACATTCAACAGGTCGGTGCACCTAAAGAAGTATATGACAAGCCGAATAACGTTTTTGTCGGCGGTTTCATCGGCTCGCCAGCCATGAATTTCCTGACTGGAACATTGAAAGAAGGCTATATTGAAGTCGGCAATGTAAACATCAAAGTCCCAGAAGGAAAAATGAAACCGCTCCGCGCCCAGAACTATTTGAATAAAGAAGTCATCCTTGGTGTACGTCCGGAGGATATCCATGACGAACCTTTGTTCATTGACGCCAACCCTGAAAGCAAAATCACTGCCCATATCGAAGTAGCAGAATTGATGGGTTCTGAATCTTATCTTTATTCTAAGGTGAACGGCCAGGACTTTATCGCCCGTGTTGATTCCCGAACAGATATCAATGGTGGAGAAGACATCGAGCTTGCAATGGATATGAACAAAGCTCACTTCTTTGACGCAGAAACAGAAGAACGTATTAAGTAAACTTAAAAGGTTTGCATTGTAACATAAGAAAAAGGACTGTCATCTTTTTTAAAGTGGCAGTCCTTTTTCAATATGGAGCTTCCTGTATCTCTTTGGTCATGATCTTTCCACACTCTACGCATTGGATGATATGGATGCATTGATGGGCAGTGGCCGAGTCTGTATCTCCATCGACCAGCTTTGTCATCATCACTTCCAGGTAAGGGCTGTAGTCGTCCAGGTAATCAACTATTTTCCCCTGATCGACCATGTCACTCGCGCAATCCGGACAAATATCCTCAATCTCTTGTATCCCATTGCAAATTGGGCAAATCAGCATATCCATCCCTCTCCTCATTACTATAATATTACGGATGCCATTACTTCTTTTATTGGTCCATTTAAAAAATGAATGAACGCGGAACTATGAATTTCTTATAATAGAGGATTCAATAATTATATATAAACAAAAGGAAGGAGAAGCGTAGACCGCTTCTCCTGTTTACCATTCATTTATCGTGGTTGTTGTCCGCCGAATTGAGATTCAGCCATTTGGACAAGACGCTTAGTGATTTCTCCACCTACAGATCCGTTAGCACGGGAAGTAGTGTCAGCGCCTAGTTGCACACCAAATTCTTGTGCAATCTCCATTTTCATTTGGTCAAGTGCTTGTTGAGCACCAGGTACTACTAATTGATTAGATTGGTTTTGGTTTTGAGCCATTGTGTCTCACCTCCTGTGTAATTGTAGTTTGACCCACAATTCAGGAAGTATCACAAATTTTAATTGGTAATTTTCTACAAAAATTAATTACTTAGCATTCGGCTTTGTCATCGCTTTCGGATCAACGTATTCCTCGAATTCTGCTTCTGTCAGAATACCTAATTCTACAGCTGTTTCCTTCAACGTCTGATCTTTTTCAAACGCAGTTTTTGCAATTTTTGCCGCATTTTCATAACCGATATGCGGATTTAATGCAGTTACAAGCATCAAGGAATCTTTCAAATATTGCTCGATTTTTCCGTGATCAGGCTCCAAACCGCTGACACAGCGTTCATCAAACGATACCATACTGTCAGCTAGTAATTGAGCAGACTGCAAGAAGTTATAAGCGATTACCGGTTTGAAAACATTCAGTTCAAAGTTTCCTTGACTGGCCGCAAAACCGATTGTCGCATCATTACCCATAACTTGAGCTGCCACCATGGTGACTGCTTCACTTTGGGTTGGATTGACTTTACCTGGCATGATCGAGCTTCCAGGTTCATTGGCAGGGATTGTGATTTCACCAATACCGCAGCGAGGCCCGCTTGCCAGCCATCTGACATCGTTTGCGATTTTCATTACATCAGCTGCCAAAGCCTTCAATGCACCGTGAACGTGAACCAACTCATCATGAGAAGTTAACGCATGGAATTTATTCGGAGCAGAAATGAATGTTTTTCCTGTCTCCTCGTTGATTTTATTCACGACTGTTTCAGCAAAGTCCGGATGAGCATTCAAGCCTGTCCCTACTGCTGTACCGCCGATAGCCAGTTCTTTTACATATTGCAGGCTGTCTTCCAGCATGCTTTCTGTCTTTTCAAGCATACGGTGCCAGCCACTTATTTCCTGGCCAAGCGTCAATGGTGTCGCATCCTGGAGATGTGTACGACCAATTTTCACGATATCCTGAAACGCTTCCATTTTTTCTTTTAATGTTGTTTTCAATTGCTTCAAGGAAGGCAATACGGTTTCTTCCACTTTCAATACAGCTGCGATGTGCATCGCTGTTGGATACGTATCATTGGAGCTCTGGGACTTGTTTACATCATCATTCGGGTGCAGTCTTGTATCCGTCCCCTGCTCCTTCAGCCATTCATTTCCGACATAAGCGATAACCTCGTTGACGTTCATATTAGATTGCGTACCGCTTCCAGTCTGCCAGACAACCAATGGGAAATGTTCCTCCAGCTCTCCAGCTACGATTCGATCAGCAGCATGTCCGATGGCATCAGCTTTTTCCTGTTCCAAAAGTCCTAATTCCTGATTCGCTCGAGCCGCACTTTTTTTCAAAACGGCAAATCCATGAATCACTTCCACAGGCATTTTTTCATTGCCAATTGGGAAGTTTTCTTTGCTGCGCTGCGTTTGAGCTGCCCAGTATTTTTCTTTTGGTACTTTCATCTCACCTAATGTGTCTTTTTCAATACGATAATCCATGTTGTATCCTCCCTCGCCTTATGAAAAATAAACTCCTGTCCAATTATAACAAAAATTCTGGCGCTTCATCATTAAGAAGAAAACATCTAATACAAATAACAACTTTCTGACTATTTACATTATTCAGAAATAGGTGTATGGTATATATAACAACTCGGAAAGGAGGCAGGAAGGCACTACATACAACGTGAAGGAGGGATGATTACCGAAACACGTTTAGTAGCTGATTTTCTTGCTCGATCTTTTTTCAGTGGGTAAAATAATGGATTAGTGGTTGAAGAAGCCCTGTGGGAGGGCTTCTTTTTATTGTATAATTATGACAAATACGATTACATAGGAGGCTTAGTCATGCCTAATATCTGGACCCATATCCATTTCAGCCAATCAATGCTGGACACCCTGGAGCACACGGAACGGCTTAAAATCCTTTCTCCTTATGTCAACTTAGGGGCCCAGGGACCGGACCCGTTTTTTTACCATCGGTTTTGGCCTTTTTTAGAAAGCAAAGGCGTCGAGGAAGTAGGTATGCGGCTGCATACCGAATATTGTGGAGACTTCCTCCTCGACCTTATCGAACAAGGTAAAGAAGCACCGGCATCCTCCCAGGCCTACATTTTCGGTTTCCTGACCCATCATATTCTGGATCGCAACACCCACCCTTACATCCATTACCGTGCCGGGTACGAAGGAAATAGACACCAGGAGTTAGAAGTCATCATCGATACCCTCATCTTGGAACGTGAGAAAAGTATGAAAACCTGGCGTAATCCTGTACATAGACAAATTGATGTCGGAAGCAGGCTCGATAAGGGGCTTATACGGATCCTCGATACTACAATAAAAAAATATTTCGCTGACGTGACAGCAGGCCTTCCTGGTGACTATATCCAGGAATCTTATTATGATATGAAAACAGCTATGCGTGTGTTGTATGACCCGGCAGGCTGGAAAAACAAGCTGTTGGGCTCGCTTGTTTCTTCATTCTCCCACCGTCCAGTCGAGGAAAAAGAAGATTACTTGAACATCAATAAAAACGAATGGCACCATCCGGCAACTGGGGAATTAAAAAAGGAATCATTTGATGAGCTTTACGAAAAAGCATTTGATGAAGGAAAAGAAATCCTCACGCTACTGCTGCACTATTGGCAAAATGGTTCAAAAAATACACTAGAGGAACTAAAAGACAAGCTGGCGGACATTTCGTATGATACTGGCGAACCGCTGCATAAAAACTTAAGCAACCGGTATAGTGCACCAATCGTATAACATCGCTAAAAATTGGTTTTTCAAGTCGGTGAAAGCATATTTATATGAAGTGATGAATAGATTATTTAGTCACAAAAAAATACGGATACGGGCAATCCAGGGGGGGAATGGAGCTGAAAAATGTAAGCAGTATGGGGATGAAAGTTCTGTTATCGATTGTTTTCGTTCCATTGTTGTTCGGGTTGGGAATCGGCTTCAGTGGAGGAGCTCTTGCGGCGGTACTAGCAAGTATTTTACGGCTGTTCCATTGGGACTTCATTTATATCGGATTCTTATCGGACGTAAGCTGGAATTATTGGGGAGAAATTATCGGAGCACTATTAGGTGCCATGTTATTAACTTTTTTAGCTTGGATTTCATGGCATGCATTAGGCAGGTTCATCCAAAGATTTTGGCGCGCTTCATAAAATACAACATGTCGAACAAAAGCGCAAGCGCCTTGCTAGTAATGACGTTCGACTAAAAACGGCACGTCCTGTGCCAACATCGAACTGACCTGCATCCTGCAGGCCTCCGACAAGCTTAAGCCAAGCCTCGCCGTGACGTTTTCTTGTCACAGAGAGGCTTGACTTAAGACCTCGAGGGGGTAGGCGCTGGAGCTGGATGCAGCCCACTGCTATAGATCCTGACTTACGTGTGTATTTCTACTTTATCTTTGAGCCGTGTCTGGTCCTTCGCATCTTTCATCCCTTGCTCGACATCCACTTTTTGAAGCAACAACAAACCAAGAACAAAAAATACGATCAGAGCCAGAATTCCCAACCGGCTTGACCCCGTCAATTGCCCGACTATCGCAAATAAAAACGGACCAAAAATAGCAGCGAATTTAGACGAAATTCCATAGAAACCGAAGAACTCGGCATGACGGTCGCCGGGCACCATGCGGCCAAAAATAGATCTGCTCAAGGATTGGGCACCGCCCTGTACCATGCCGACACAGATAGCTAATAAATAAAAATGAAAGGCAGAAGTCATAAAATATCCGATGATAACAATTATGATGTAGACGACAAGACTGAGGGAAAGCGCCTTTTTAGCAGTGATTTTACCGGCAATCCAACCAAACAAAAAGGTGAAAGGAATCCCGACGAACTGAGTGATCAAAAGCGCAAGGATCAAGTCGTTGCTGCCGATACCTATATCCCGCCCATAGACGGTCGCCATTTTGATAATGGTGGAAATACCATCATTGAACAGCCAAAAAGCAATCAGGAATAAAAATAGCTGCTTGTATTGTTTGATTTCCTTAAATGTAGTTCCGACACGGTTGAAGCCAATACGAACATAGGACTTTGTCCGTTTGGATTTGACTTTTTTCTCTTCAAAAATATTTTTGAATAACGGAATGGAGAATACCAGCCACCACACCCCGACGGATACAAATGCCAATTTGGTAGCTGCTAATGTATTCGCAATACCGAATAAAGCTGGCTGCATAATCATCAGCAGATTGATTGCCAGCAGTACCCCACCTCCTATATATCCAAAAGCGAAGCCCCAGGTAGATACTTTGTCGATTGTATTTTCATCGGCTACTTCTGGCAAAAAAGCATCATAGAACACATTACCTCCTGAGAAGCCGATGGTACCGAACACCATTAGGACAGACGCCAGCAGGTAGTCTCCCTCCCCGACAAAAGCCATCAGGATACTCGCGAGCATCCCCATGAATGCAAAAAACATCAAGAACTTCTTTTTCGCAGCAGAGTAGTCGCTGATCGCCCCGAGCACTGGCGCCAGGACAGCTACAATCAATACGGCAATCGACTGTGTATAGCCCCAGTAACTTGCTGCCAATGACTCTTTCAAACCAACCGCTGCCACATCATAATAAAATATAGGCAGTACAGCTGCCATCATCGTTGTAGCAAAGGCAGAGTTCCCGAAATCATAGAATACCCAGCTTAACACCGGTTTCTTTTTCATAACCTTTCCCCCATCAAGATCAGACTTGTTATACTAAGCATAGCAAAATTTTACTATTACGATGCAGTTTTTTTCTGAAAATTATATTTATTTAGGAGGCATACGATGAAAGTTGCTGTATTCGGGGCGACCGGAAGAGTCGGCTCCGTATTTACTGAATTAGCCGGAGGTTCAGGATGGGAAGTCAATGCTCTTATTAGAAATCCCAATAAAATTCCCACTTCGTTCAGAAAAGTTAACGTGATAGAAGGAAATGCCTCCCGTCGGTCTGATGTGGAAGCCACCATCCAGGGCTGTGATGCCGTTTTTGTCGCACTTGGCACCGATAAATCAGATACCCTGTCAGTCTCTACCCCTCTGATAATCGAAGCCATGAAAAAATCTAACGTAATCAGGGCAGTCGTCATTGGGACCGCAGGCATATTGGACAGCCGTTTTCAAGCAGGGAAATATCGTTTTGAAACAACAGAAAGTAAACGCAAGTCGACGGCAGCTGCTGAGGAACACTTAAAGGCTTATCAAGCATGGAAAGCCAGCGGACTCGACTGGACATACATCTGCCCTACTTACCTGCCTGACGGTGAGGAGCAGGGAGACGTGCGCTTTGAACGCAGCTTCCTTCCTGAAAATGGCAAAAAGGTAACCGTTGGGGATACCGCCCGTTTCGCTTTTGATACGCTTGTGCAGGAGAAATTCATCCAGCAAAAGATCGGAATATGTTACTGATCCTTAAATTTTGCTATGTTAAATCTCTGTGATGATTTTACAGTTAAGCTCCCTTTACTTGAAGACTCAGTTTCGAGATAGTGGGGTCCGTTACCATAAGATTAATAGGGTGGTCGGGAAACGACTCGCTTTCCTGCGGGGGACCTGACAAGCTTCCTCGGGCTAAAGCCCTGCGGATCTTGCCTAGCCCCTTCTCCCGCGGGAGTATCGCCGTTTCCCCATAACCGTCAAGCTAACAATGAGTGTTGCGAAAAGAGAGTTATGACCGATCTATTTTTCAATATTTTTCCAACCATAACCTTAACTTTCACTATACAAATTCAATCATTCTTAAAACCCTGTCTTTAAAGCCTTATTTATAAGCTATGCCTAAAATGTCAAACGGACTAGTATGCTTTTTCCTATGCTCTTTTCTTCCGTGTCGCCTGGCATTTTCAAAGATAGCTTCCATCAGCTTACATACACTCTTTGTATCGGATTGGCTGGGGGATACGA
>NZ_JBIEKI010000011.1:0-120747 GCF_043497085.1 Halobacillus sp. B23F22_5
CTTGAGCCATGGACCGAATGTGTTTCATTAGTTTCATAAAATCATCCTTCCTTAGAAAATTCTTGAAGGAAGGATAACGTATATAAAGGGAGATACAAAAATTTTAGAGCTTAGCTTGACGGCTATGCGCCGTTTCCCTTCCATCCAGCCAGTTTTGTAATAAACGAACCCATCAAAAAAGAAAGAATGTACAACTAAAACCTTCATTTTGAGGCATTTATAAACCTATTCTGGCATGTTTCATCAAAAAACACCATCTGATATCGAAGCGACTCGCCCGACTTCAGATGGTGCTTTTTAATTTATGGGTATAATCCAAAGAACTCTTCTAAGGTCTCCTGCTCTTGATGAATTTCAGTGGCTGTTTCTTTGCCGACATAACGTAAGTGCCATGGCTCATAGGCATAGCCTGTGATATCAGATTTTCCTTCTGGGTAGCGGATGATGAACCCATATTCATGAGCATTGTCTTCAAGCCATTTGCCTTCTTTGGTTTCAATAAAAGACTGTTGCAGCTTGAATGCTGCTGTAGCTGAAGTGACATCCATCGCCAGTCCGGTTTGATGTTCACTTGTTCCTGGTTTGGCTGAGAATTGGTTAGCATGCTCTTCACCATTCTGCCTTACATTGTTTTGATAGATCTGTTTTTGTCTTTCATAGGAACGATAACCTGAAGCAGCTACCAATTCTAATCCGTCCTGCTTTGCTCCGCGGAAAAGTTCTTCCAATGCTTCAGCCGCCTCTAAGCGGAGCTGTTTCTTTTGGTGAAACTCATTAAAAGGGAACGGAACTTCAGGTACGGTCAAATCTCTCGGTTCAAATCCTTCCGGCAGCTTCCTGTTTTTATTGACTACAACCGTGATGGCATGCGGCTCCTCCACGGTAACCAGTTCAGAACCAGATCCATCTCCAGAAGCAGATTCAGTTTGTTTATCCTTTTTTTCATCACCAGATTGTTTATCATTCTGAGATTCTTTTTGCGTTGTATCCGCCTCTTTTTGATTCTTCTGTGGTTCCGAATCATCTCCGGTACTTTCTGTATCCTCAGAACCTTTCTCCTGGTCGGTATTCTCTTGTTTAGAAGAACTATCAGAGGATGTCGAATTACTATCATTCTCATTCGTAAGGCCACTGCAGCCGGCACCTATCACCAGCAAAAAAAGTAATACTGTGATGTATAAATGCTTCATATGAAATATCCTTTCGTAAAATAACTTCCTCCCAACTATAACATGGAAAAAGAGCGGGGTGACAAGTATTTTTTTGCAGAAAATACCATTAGGACACTTGCTTATCCCCCTGTAATAAAGTCATCGAAGCATTTGTTTCTGTGATTGCTTCGGTTAAAACCTGTTGTTCGTAGGTTTGCTGTTCTACATGTGCCTGAAGCTGCTGCATGGTGGCAGAGGTCTCTTCAATGATTGCAGCGAGTTCATTAACAGCCTTATCAATTGAGAGGGATGAGCTGCGTATATCTCTTGCCTGTCCATCGAACTCTTTCATTTTTCCGATAAAGCCATCCAGCTTATCTGTAACAGTGGTAAAAGCACCGGATGTCTCTGTCGTAATGGCAAGGCTCTCTTCCAGCTTTACTTCGTTATCCTTCACCTGGTTTTCTGTTTTTATCGCGCGTTCTTTAATTTCTGTTAAATTATCGTTAATCTGGACAGCGGTCTGGCTCGAACTTTCCGCAAGCTTACGCACTTCTTCCGCTACAACTGCAAACCCTTTTCCTGCTTCTCCAGCCCGGGCCGCTTCTATGCTTGCATTCAATGCCAATAAATTGGTCTGTTCTGCAATGTCCTGTATCTGTTTTGTAAAATTGGTATTCTTTTTGATGTCATCAGTTAATTGCTCCATGTCAGATCGCATCTGGTCAAAAGATTCTTTGAAACCTTCCATTGTATTGGTAAGTGATTGTAAAGAAGTCTTTCCAAGAGCAGAAGAATCCTGGACTTCTTCTCCTGATTGCGCCAAATCATCGAAATCGCTCATCATTTTTTCCAGTAATCCATTCGCCTGATCAGTAGAAGTAGTAATCTCGGTAATTGCTGATGCCTGTGACTGGGCAGCATGGGAGATTTCCTGGAAAGACAAATTCATCTCCTTCATCATCCCGGAATTCTTTTTACTGCTTGTATCTATAGCCGTCATATTGGACTGGACGTCACTTGCGACCTTCCTTATCCTTTGTGCTTGCTCGCCACTTTCTATTACCAGCTTATTATTATGTACAAGGTTTGTTTCTACATCACCTAGTAATTGCCTCGAAAGTCTGACCTGAATCATCAGCACAGCGAAAACAAGAATGAAAAACACAAGTGAAATAATAGTTGCCCGCATATCAAAGTTCATCACTTCCCCTTTAACTGTGACAAAAATAGCAAGCAACCCGAGCCCTAAAACGCCTCCTGTCATCAATACAGTCAAAGATAAAGAAACTGCAGCTACGCCTAGCAGGAAAAATGTGAACAACATGTTCGTAACATACTCAGAACTCATCATGATGACGAAGGCCACACCAGTCATACCTGAAACAGCGACATACGGTACCGCCTGCTGCCAGAGCTTTTTATAATGGAAAAGTATCATCAACCCTGCAACTAAAGATCCTCCAATTCCAAGAGCAAGCATATTGACCATCGGAGCCCCTACTGCGAGTTCCGCACCTAGTCCAAGCAGGATTGATAAAAGCATTATTTTTATTAAGACTCCATTCTGCTTTACTAAAATCGTCTGTTTAATATTATTCTCCACCGTGTTCTCCCCCTATAAATGACCCTTATTTATATATCTAATATATCGGCTCAGAAGGGCATTAATTAAAATTGGTCCACACACCAAAAAGACCGGTCCACCTCATGTACGGTGAACCGGTCTGAAAAATGTTTAGTTACTCCCATGTATAGGGTTGATACTGCTTGCTTAAACGATCAAAACTATCTCGGTCTTCATTTGCAATTGCCTCATTAATCTGTTCATCCAATTTATGTTTATTGAACTCATAACTTAATTCATCAAGGATTAATCTGGAGGCGAGTTGTAAACCAAAGGATAATTCACGTTTAGCAGTGATTGTCTTATTTCCAAAAACAGGGCTTCTTCGCAACACGTAATTGATTTTTTGCTTTTTCATGTGGCCTACCCCCTAAAGACTTTTTTCTATTATGCAGGAAATCGTTGTGTTTTGCAACAATTTTCTGAATATTTACTATACAATTCCCCGCCACAACCCTTGTTAAACCTGAACTTAACGATTATTATTTTGTAAATATTGGAAGTTTACAAGGTAAAAAGGACTGCCCATGTCCGTATAGGCAGTCCAAGTTGTATGAGTCTCTCCACTCATTTTATCAAATAAAATGAAAATATTAATTCTTTGGTCCTTTTTCTTTTTCTTTATTTTTTTTGTGTCCTTTATCAGCAGCCTTAGCTTTTGCTGCTTTCTTCTTTACTTTAGCTTCTGCTTTGGCTTGCTCTGCCTTTGCTTTAGCTTCCTGCTTTTTAGCCTTTGCTGCCTCTTTGGCTTTTTTAGCGAAGGCTGCCCCTTGGCTATCTTCTTCGTTTGTTTTCTCGATAGCTTCTGCTGTTTCTTCAGCCGATTCAGAAGTGGTGACAATCACGGAATCTTCTTCTTGTTGTTTTTCTTCTTGTTCCGATTCATCAGCTTTTTGTTCTTGGTCAAGCTCAGCTAATTGTTCTTTCAAAGCTGTAATATCACCATATTTAGCTTCCAGTCGCTCTAAAGACTTGTTCATATTGCGTTCAAGTACAAACTTCGCACGCTCATTTGTCACTTTCATAGAAGCTAATTTCAAAGAGATTATATTTTGACCGATCTTAGCTTGCAGCTTTTCTTCGTCATCGCTATCCTCTTCTGTTTCTTCTTCAGCTTCTTCTTTATTTTCCTCATCTTCTACGTCTTCTGTTTCTTCTTCGCTTTCTTCATCACTATCGGATTTTTCTTCTTCTGTATTCTCTTCGTCGCTGTCCATATCCTCATCATCAGCGTCTGTGTCTTCATCTTGCTCTTCGTTGTATGTATCTTCCTCGACTAAGGCTTCTGCTTTTTCCATTAACTCAGCAGCTTTTTGCAAAAGTTCAGCGGCTGCTTCTTCATCGCCATCTTCGATTAGCTTTTCCGCTTTTTCAATTTGCTTTTCAGCAAAATCTACAAATAGGTTTGCTTGATTCATATCATCCTGACCCAGCGACCATTGCAGCTGATTTACCAAAGTATGTAAGAAATTAAAAAGATCACCCTCAAAATAAATCGCTTCGTTATGCTCATCATCTTTTTCATCCACTATAGCGACATCTTGTTCAGCTTCTATTTCTTTTTCAATTTCACTCATGTCCACTGACACTTTGTCATCGTCTTCCGCCCAGGCAGAATAAGGAACAGCTGAAATAGCTACCGCCAAAGCCGCAGATGATAGTACATTGATTACTTTTTTGTTTTTCAAATTGATTTCCCCCTTTTATCTATTCGTTCATACTTTTACGTAAAGCGTTTTTTCTTTACGGGGGTAAACACTTTATTTTTTACAAAAATATTTCAAATATATTTCAATGCGTTAAATTACTACATAAAAAAAGCGCCTCTCTAAGGAGACGCTTTCCCTTGAATATTTATTTTTCCTGGCCTTTTACAACCATTTCTGCTACTTGAAGTGTACGTAATGCTTGGTTTCGCACTGCTTCCTCTACGTCTTCTTGCATATTACCTTCTGCATCTACAGTGACACTCGTTCCATACGGATTTCCCCCAGAAGCGAATGCGGCATCATTGGTATAACCAGGAGCAGCAATTAATACCCCCCAGTGGAACATGCTGGTGTAAAGGTTAAGGATAGTTGCTTCTTGGCCTCCATGAGGATTTTGAGCGGATGACATGGCACTGGCAACTTTGTTTACCAGTTTTCCCTGGAACCAAAGACCTCCAGCCTGGTCCATCAACTGTTTGAATTGTGCCGGCACATTACCGAACCTGGTTGGCACACTGAAGATGTAGGCATCTGCCCATTCCAGGTCCTCGACCGTCGCTTCTGTGACATCTTTAGTTGCTTCATAGTGTTCTTTCCAGGCAGGATTCTGTTCAATTGCTTCCATTGGAGCAGTTTCTCGCGTCTTTACCAATTTCACTTCTGCTCCGGCCTGCTTGACTGCATCCTCAGCCCATTTTGCCATTTTGTAATTGGTACCGGTTGAACTGTAATAAATTACTGCTACTTTTACATTTGCCATAGTAACCTCTCCTTATCATAGTTTCTTTCTATTGCTTCAAGTTTTTCAGACAGCCCTGCACTGTCTCATTATATTTTCACTATTTACCCTTATACAATAACACTCAAACTGAAGATTCTTTATTTCGAGATAT
Source organism: Halobacillus sp. B23F22_5 (assembly GCF_043497085.1). NCBI lineage: Bacteria > Bacillati > Bacillota > Bacilli > Caryophanales > Bacillaceae > Halobacillus > Halobacillus sp. B23F22_5. The sequence goes on from NZ_JBIEKI010000011.1 coordinate 5,381, forward strand.
ACTGCATAAAGAAAGACTTGAACCAAGGTCAAGCCTTTTGTTTTAACTTTCCTTCATGCATGTACATGATCAGATCACCTAGTTTGCTTGCTTCAGCATGATCGTGGGTGACAAGCAGGATCGGTATCTGCCATTCCTGTTTTAGCCTTAGAATTTCTTCATGGCACTGCAGACGATTTTTTTCATCCAGAGCTGAAAATGGTTCATCCATCAAAAGCATATCAGGACGGTATGCGAGCGCCCGGACAAGTGCAACACGCTGTTTTTCCCCACCTGAAATTTCGCCAGGATATTTGCTTAACAAATGGTTGATTCCCACAATGTCGATCAAGCGCTTCAAATGATCTTTAGGATCAGGTACTTGCTTCGATTTTATGCCATAATAAATATTCTTTTCTACGGTCATATGGGGAAATAAAGCATAATCCTGGAACACATAACCTACATTTCTCTGCTGTGGAGGAAGGTCCACTTTCCCTGTCTGGTATAACATTCGGCTTCCCAGCTTTATCTCCCCTTGTTCCGGCTTGAGAAGACCGGCGAGCATGTTTAATAATGTCGTTTTGCCAGAACCGGATCTTCCAAATAGAATCACCAGTTCATCCTCTACAGTAAATGACACATCGAGCTTATAATGTGCCAGCTTTTTTTCTACGGTTACATTCAACATGCCCTTCACCTCTTCCGACCGACGTGCTTTTTCCAAGGTCGCTGGTTCCAATTATTAAGCCAATATATCGTCGTGAACCCGATAACTACCATGATAATCACCCAGACGAGCGCCTGGTTTTCATTCCCGGCTTCTACTGAAAAATAAATGGCGAGTGGCAACGTGTCCGTCACACCTGGAATGTAGCCTGCCAGCATCAGTGTCGCGCCAAATTCACCAAGAGCACGAGCGAAAGACAGGACAAGTCCTGCAACCAGCCCAGGCCATGCCAGCGGAAAAGAAATCGTCCAGAAAACACGCCACCTGCTCGCCCCCATGGTATATGCAGCGTTTTCCAAAGAGCGGTCATATTTAGAAAAAGCTGCTACGGCGCTTTGGTACATCAATGGAAATGAAACGACCATAGCAGCGATGACAGCCGCATACCAGGTAAACACTATCTGGATGCCAAACCACTCAAGCAACAATTTTCCGATCCATCCATTTTTACCAAATAAATATAATAGTGCAAAACCCACCACTGTAGGCGGAAGCACTAAGGGTAATAAAAACAGAGCATCAAGTACTTGCTTTCCTATGAAACTTCTTCGCGTCATCCATCTTGCACTAAAGGTACCGGCTGCGAACACTATGATCGTAGAAATAGTGGCTATCCTGATTGATAACCATAATGGCGATAAATCCATACGTAACACCCTGCCTTATCGTTCAAACCCGAACTCTTTTATCGTCTGTTTCGCTTCATCGCTATGTAAATATTCAAGAAGCTCTTCAGCGGCTTCCTTCTGTTGAGATTCTTTGACAATACCGGCTGGATAAGTAATCGCTGTATGATGCGCTTTGTTGATTTTGTCAGCTGTCCTTAATTTATGCGACTTTACTACATCACTTTGATAGACAAATCCTGCATCGACGTTCCCGGATTCCACATAGGCTGCTACTTGCTTCGCATTTTTTCCATAAACCAGCTTTCCTTGGATATCTTCCCATAACCCGAGACTTTCCAATGCTTGTTTGGCATACATCCCCGCCGGGACGCTCTTCGGATCTCCAATAGCTATCTGGGATGCAGCATCTGTTGGGAGCTTCTCAAGTATAATATCACTCGAATCGTTGACTGCCAGAACTAACTGGTTGGCCATTACCGAGGCAATACTTTTTTCGTCTATCAACCCATTTTCGATAGCCTCTTTCATCCAGTATTCGCTCGCAGATATGTATATATCACTCGGCGCACCTTGTTCGAGCTGCTGTACCAGTGTCCCTGAAGAACCAAAATTCATCGTTAATTGAATGTCAGTCTGGGCTTCAAAATCTGTTTCTATTTGTTTCATTACACCGGTAAGACTTGAAGCTGCGGCGATACGAAGCTCTGCTTTACCCGCCTGATTATTTTCCTGACAACCTGTTAATACTAAAAGTCCTATAATTGCTGTCATAATTTTTCGTGTCATATGTTTCCCATCCTGTAACTCAGTCTACCCCCCATTATAACGAATCCTCCGGCATTTTGAATACAATTACACAATAAATACAAATAGCCGTACATGGATGAATCCACGCACGGCCATTTGCAAAGTTTATCTCTTAGATCACCATTTCATAATATGCTGGATAAGTCCAATAGGCATCGTGCCAGCCACGTTGGATTGCCAACTCTTCAAAACTTCTAGCCTGACTTCCATAAAAACTTATAAGTGCTTGTTCGGGTGTTTCAGAATCAGGGTTATAAGATAATAGTACTGGTTTAGAAAATTTCATTTCATCGACATAACCCTCAATAATGACAGTTTCCTGAATAATCACTAGCTCACCCCTTTTTTGAAAATTTTAAATATTATAACAATAATAGCGTTAGTTTGTATATACCCTTGACACAAATAAGTAATCATCTTAAATATATTTATCTGTCGTTTCATTTGACTGCTGCAAAAAATATTGGCATATGACAACTACTGTGAGACAGACTATCATTGTTTCTCTAGACTTACACAAGCAGGCTTTGGTAAGCTATTTATGCTTGACAGCCTAAATTCCGGAGGCAGTATTATGAATGAATATGAGAATTTAAAAAGGGGAGAAAAAGGAGCATGGATCAGTATCATTGCCTACCTTCTATTGGCAGTGGTGAAATTGTCCATCGCCTATATCGGCGGTTCCTCGGCTTTGAGAGCGGATGGTTTGAATAACACCACCGATATCATTGCATCTCTGGCAGTGTTGATCGGCTTGAGAATTTCCCGAAAACCCCCAGATGAAGACCACCATTATGGCCATTTCCGTGCAGAAACAATAGCTTCCCTGATCGCTGCTTTCATCATGATGACTGTCGGTTTCGAAGTGCTATACGGAACTTTCCAGAGCATGTGGACGAGCGATTACAGTCAACCTGACATGCTGACCGCCTGGACTGCACTTGCGGGTGCTGGTGTCATGATTGGTGTTTATCGCTTCAATTTAAGATTATCTAAAAAAATCAGCAGTGCTTCTCTCTATGCCGCTGCTCAGGATAATCGTTCCGATGCCCTGGTCAGCCTCGGTGCTTTTACCGGAATTATCGGTACTCAGTTCGGCCTCTACTGGCTGGATCCCCTGGCTGGATTCATTGTGGGTATCATTATTTGTAAGACCGCCTGGGATATTTTTTCCGATTCGACCCATACACTTACGGACGGTTTTGATGAAGATTTGCTTGAGGATATCAGACATCATATTTCTAAGAACCCAGGGGTATGGGTAGTGAAAGATGTCAAAGGACGTCTGCAAGGGAACATTATTTTGATTGACGTGACTATCCTTGTTGATCCGCACATTACAGTACAGGAAGGCCATGAAATCACCGATGAGATCGAGGATATGCTGGAAGACGAACTCAATATTCGCTTTGCGCAAATCCATATCGAACCCTATGAAGAAAAAGTATAAAGCCATGGTTCCTAATGAATTCCGGACCCATGGCTTTCGTGTGTGTAAACTTTTTAGCAGGTATAAAAAAAGCACCTCCCGACTGCATTGCCGGAGGTGCCGCTATTACTAAAGCTGTTTACTTTGTGAAGCAAACCGTTGAACTAATTCATCAATATTCTTCCACCCGAAAGCCGTTTCTTCATACGTACCTTCTCCTATGGTAACGGTTTCTGCCTCCACCAGTTTAGCGCCGTGTTTACGATAAAAATCGCTCGATGGATTGTGAGTCAGCACCCATACGAGCAGCGACTGATAGCCGGCTTCCTTCATCTCTTTTCCAAAAGCTTCTAACAACAAACCGCCCAGCCCCTGTCTTTGATACGGATCCAACAGGTAAATCGCATAAATTTCCCCATCGTAGCCGTAGTGCTTCGTTCTTTCTTTTCCTCCGGACACGAAGCCTACTACCCTGCCTGCATCGTTTTCAACTACGAGTGCGACCTGACCATTAACAGGGACTTTCAAGACAGCTTCCCATAAGGCAATTCGGTTCTCTACGGTTATATTGCTCATATCCTTTTCATCAATCAAATCTTTATATGTAGATTTCCAGCTGCTGACATGCACATGCGCTATTTGCTCCGCATCTTCAAAAACTGCTTTTCTTACATGAAACATACGATGTCCTCCTTCAAACACTGGTTATAAATGCCGACAGCAGCATGTTGGATACTGCTGTCAGCTTTCATACTTGTTAACATTGGAAGGTAACAATTCGATCTGTATCTATGCCGAAATAAACCCATTGCCTGCGGCGCGGCCGCCAACGATATCCGGCAACAGACTGGCGCCCGATGAATACGGGATAGAACCAAAATCTTTGTCCGTTACGCAGCCTCACTCTCGTCATTCGGTATAGGCAGCCGTAAAAAGCCCCAGGGTCTACAGCGTACACCCCAGGTCCACCTTGGAATGACTGTGCTCCAAATTGTGGCACATCTGTTGGCGGTGGTGGTAATTGCATCGTCTGCCCTTGACTGCCGCCTCCCGGTCCTTGACCTGGAAACCCTCCTGGGCCCTGGCCGGGAAAGCCACCGGGACCTCCCGGGAATCCGCCCGGTCCACCAGGGAAACCACCTGGTCCTTGGCCTGGAAAACCGCCGCCCCCAGGGCCGAAACCAGGAAAGCCGCCAGGACCTTGCCCTTGGCCAAAGCCGCCGCCAAAGCCAGGCAAGCCAGAAAAAAATCCTCCTTGTTGTCGATCCATATACGATCAAACTCCTTTATAGGAATAATCTCTACACTATATGCATCGCAACAGGGCGCGTGACTAGAGAGTCACCAAAAATACCGTAGCGATCGCTCCTATCACTACTAAGATAATATTCATCCCGAACCATGCTAATGCAATGGCGACCACCCCACCGATCACCCCCACATGAGGAGCATCCGGTTTCACTGTCATGATTCCTGGAAAAATCAATGCCCCTAAAGCGGCGTAAGGAATCGCGTTCAACCATCGATCCACCCAACTGGGAAAATTCAGCTTATCCACAATAAAAGCCGGCAAAAACCTTGGTACAGCAGTGACAATCGCCATTCCTATGATTACCCACATCATGCTGCTTCCTCTCCTTTCAGCAGGAATACGCCACAGCCCCCACCAAAAATCGTTCCAAGCACTATCGCCCATCCATCACTGATGAATAACGAGAAAAAGAAATTGATTAGCATTGCCAGCAAAGCTACCAGTGCAACCTTTGTCTCTTTTTTTACAGATGGAATCAGTAAGCCGATGAACATGGCATACAAGGCAATTCCCATACTTTGGCTAAGTCTGCCTGGAATCACATCCCCCAATACACCGCCTAAAAAAGAACCGCCTACCCACGATATATAAGCAGTAAGGATCAACGCTCCATAAAACCAGGTTCCATGGGTCTCCTTTGCTTCTTTGGCATGCAGGGAAGAAACCGTAAAAGTTTCATCGGTTAATCCGAGTGATAAGGGGACTTTCCACTTCAAGCTCACTTCCCTCAGGCGGTTCATAAACGAAAGACTCATGACAAAATGGCGGAAATTCAACACAAAAGTAGCTATGACGATTTCGACCATTCCCGTGCCTAATGCAATCATATTAGCTCCCATGAACTGAGCAGCTCCCGCGAAAACAAGAATACTCATCAGGGTCAACTCCAAATTAGAAAGACCGGATTGTCTGGCCAGCACTCCATATGTAATCGCTATCGGTAAATAGCCGAGCATGATCGGAAAGCCTGCAGCAACCCCCCGTTTAATCATCGTCATTCGCACAGATTGATTTGTTACAGCAACAGCATTAGGTTCCACGACTTTCCCCCGCAATCAAGAAAATTTCCACTATTATACACAATTATAACTTATCTTGAAAGAACTTATTGCTAATACGCTCAATAGTAATAAATGACAATCAGAAAATCCATTGACAAACTTCCCGCCTATCCTTTATATTTACTTTACAACATAAAAGCGTTTAAGCGTAAAAGAAAAGCATCAGGGATTCCACAGTAGATGGAACAGAAACAGCATCAGAGACTGGATGGCAGCTGAGAATCCAGGTTTCTTTCTATTCGAATTACAGATTCCGTTAAGGCTATGTTTTCTTTTAGAAAGAGCGGATGATCGTTCATCAATCAGGGTGGTACCGCGGAGCCAGGCTTCGTCCCTATTCAGGGATGAAGCCTTTTTGTATGTACACAAACTTACGCTTTTTACGAATATAGGAGGAATCGTAATGCTTCATTTACAGCCTAAAAAATTACCAGGGTTAATGGAATCAATCGGAATGCTGCTTGTTATCGTAGCTCTGATCAGTTTTTTTATCATTGAATTACAAAGTGTTCCACACGTGCCGATTTTATTGGCGGTACTTTTGATGATTACGTATGGATTTATTAGACAGTTCACTTTTGCCCAGCTGCAGGAAGGGATGGTTCAGGGCGCTCAATCAGGGATGGGTGCTGTCCTGATCTTTTTCCTGATTGGGATTCTGATAAGCAGCTGGATGGCAAGCGGGACGATTCCAGCATTGATGGATGTCTCTTTTTCTTTAGCCGGAGGGTCCTGGTTTCTGGCGATCGTTTTTACGATCACGGCAATCACCGGTGTGGCACTAGGCAGCTCATTCACTACCAGTGCTACCCTTGGAGTAGCATTTCTTGGAGTGGCCCAGTCGATGGACGCATCGCTTGCAATGACAGCAGGCGCCATCGTTTCAGGCGCTTTCTTTGGGGATAAAATGTCTCCGTTATCCGATACGACCAACCTTGCATCAACAGTAGTAAAAGTGGATTTATTCGACCATATTAAAAACATGACCTGGACGACAATTCCAGCTTTTATCATTTCTTTTATTCTGTTTGCTGTGTTATCTCCACAACAGCGTGTGCAGTCAGAAAATTTAGCGACGATTCACAATGCATTAGCTGAATCTGGATTGGTTCATTGGAGTTCCTGGATTCCCGTCCTTGTGTTACTGGCGATGACTGTCACAAAAAGACCAGCCTTTGTTGCATTAGCATTCAGCAGTATTACCGCAACGCTGATTGCCGGCTTACGTAGCATCCTGCCATGGAGTGAACTGTGGAGTACCTGGTTTGGCGGTTACAGTGCAAGCACCAATAATGACATGGTCAATGAAATGCTTTCCAGAGGCGGAATCGACAGTATGCTGTTCACGATATCACTTGTAACCCTTGCTCTTGCGCTTGGCGGATTGTTTTTTGTGACCGGAGTCATTCCATCCGTGCTGTTCCACGTGCAGCGCATGCTGCAATCTGTTCGGACAATTACATTATCAACGGCGTTTACTGCAATCGGTATCAATGTCTTTATCGGGGAACAATATCTTTCGATTCTTTTGACAGGCGAAGCATATCAGGATATCTATGACCGTGCGAATCTGGCAAGAAAAAATTTATCACGGACCCTGGAGGATGCCGGTACAGTAATCAACCCACTTGTTCCGTGGAGTGTCTGTGGTGTCTTCCTTGCTGATGTTCTCGGGGTAGCGGTCATCGATTATCTGCCGTTTGCATTCTTTTGCCTGCTAAGTCCGATACTAACTATCTTATATGGGTTAACCGGGAAAACTATTACAAAACAAGCCTGAGTCTCTTTTTTCATGCATAACTTCCCCGCTTTCTATCAAGACTAAAAGAAAACGAGGAGCATGAGACATGGATAAACATCAGGAACATTTGCAAGATGGTTGGAAAATGGACCATGCGGAACCAGACATCATCAAAGAAGATCTGGCCATTTACCAGACCCTCGTCGCCAATGTTTGTATGATCGGAACAGAAAACACCAACGACTGGGTACTTGTCGATACCGGAATTGCCCGCTATGGTGAACGAATCCTGGCAGCTTGTGAAAAACGATTCGGAGACCGCCCGCCAAAAGCAATTATTCTGACACACGGACATTTTGACCACGTCGGCTCAGCTAAATACCTTTGCAAGCATTGGGATGTCCCGGTTTTTGTTCATCCGATGGAGTGGGATTATGTCATAGGCAGACGGGATTATCCAGTCGGAGATTCAACCGTGGGTGGCGGCACCATTGCTTTATTCTCACCATTTTTTCCATCCAGAGGGGTAAACCTGGCAAGATATGCCGAGAAACTTCCGGAAGACGGAACCCTCCCCTTTTTACCAGATTGGAAATACATTCATACCCCTGGCCATACACCGGGGCACATTTCCTTATTCCGGGAAAAAGACAAAGCATTGATTGCTGGAGATGCATTTACCACGGAAAAAACAGAGTCCAGCCTTTCCGTATTCACCCAGGCTCAACATGTCCATGGACCTCCCGCCTATTATACTCCTAACTGGCGAGAGGCGGAGACATCCGTCAAGCGGTTGGCTGAACTGGATCCTTCTGTCGCGATCACCGGCCACGGTCTGCCGATGGAAGGTGAAGCACTCACCAAGCAATTGAATGAACTGGCAGAAAACTTCCGGGAACTCGCAATTCCTAAGCATAAGCGTAACATTCACTAATCCTGAGAAATTTCAGGATGGAGAAGGTCAGAAAGTTTTTTCAATCCTTCTAACAAACGAGGAGACGGTCGGCAATATAACGATTCCTCCAGGACATGAATCTGATTCTGCTTGACTGCCGTCATTTCCTCCCAGCCCGGACGCTTCTTCACGAGCGCCGGGTTCATTTTTTCTTCTTTTACGCCTACCCACACCATACAGATATGTTCAGGATTCCGCTTAAGCACATCCTCCCAATCGGTTTGGACATTCGCTTCCGCTTCTGTTTGAAAAATATTATAGGCACCGGCAAGTTCACTTATCTCAGTAAGCCAATTCGCTTTTCCAGGGGTGAAAATTGGCTTCGGCCACCACTCCCAATATATAGCAGGCCGCTCCGTCAATTGTCCTGCCCTGCTCCGGTACTTTCCAATATTTCGGACAAACTCCTCCCGCTTCTCTCTCGCAAATGACTCTATACCAATTGCTTCTCCGACTGTGACCAGGTCGTCGGCAATCTCTGTTAATGAATTTGGATTCAAGATGATATAGGGCAGCCCTTTGTTATCCAAAGCTTCTATATTCTTTTCCATCCCCGGAACACTTAATGATGCAAGCACCAGATCAGGCTCAAGCGCTGCGACTTTATCCATATCTATCGATAAATCCGGCCCTACACGCGGAAGGTCGTTGATTTCTGCTGGCCAATCAGAATAGTTATCTACTCCTGCCAGCCATTCCGTTTTTCCCAGGTACGCAAGCAACTCCGTATTACTGGGACATATCGACACGATTCGCATGGAATCTCCTCCTGTTTCAGAATTATCAGGTATTTCATTTTCTTCCATTATAGCTTATATTTAAAGTAGCGATAACCGATAGGGAAGGGTGTTAGGATGAAGCCTATTTTATTTGAAACTTCCAAGGGGCTGGTTGAGTTCAGTTATGAAGGCAATGGTCCTGTCATTTTATTATTGAAAGGCGGCCATTGCAGTCGTGAAACAGATCTTTCACACCGAAGCCTCATCCATGAAGGTTACACCTTGTTGACAGTTTCACGGCCAGGCTATGATAAAACAGATATCAGAACCGGAAAAAAACCCGAAGACTTCGCAGATACATTGATCGAAGTCCTTGACCACCTGTCCATTCCCACTGCCCATGTCATTGCTGTATCTGCCGCCGGTCCTACTGGGCTTGCCCTTGCTTACCATTACCCATCCCGGGTAAAAACATTGACTCTTGAAGCTGCGCTCGTAACCCCCTGGGAAACACGCTTCAAACGTAAAGGAAAGCTATTGTTCGGACCAGCCGGAACACTTGTATGGAGAGGATTGCGAGGTCTTTTGAAAGTCCAGCCTGACTTTGTCATGAAGCTGATGTTAAAGGAGCTGACTACTGAAGATCCTGAAAAGCTCTTAAGTGGTCTATCTAAACAAGACCGGCGATTTGTCTATGATATGCTCGCCACTTCCCACTCCGGAAAAGGTTTTTCCGCTGATTTAGACCATAACCCTATTGATCTTTCAAAAGTTACAGTTCCTGTCCTTGGTATGTACTCTCAAAAAGACGGCAGTGTCCATTTTTCGAACGCAATACTGCTTCAATCACTGGTTCCCCATAGTGAGATATATGAGGTTCCTTCTGATAGCCACTTGATTTGGATTGGAGACCATGCCAACGAACTATGGAGTAAGCGTCTCGAATTTCTACAGAAGCATTCGAAAGTTCCCCAGCTTTTATAGTTATGATAAATAAGACTCAGTTTCGAGATAGTGGGGTCCGTTACCATAAGAGGAATGGGATGGTTCGTGAAACGACTCGCTTTCCTGCGGGGGACCTGGCAAGCTTCCTCGGGCTAAAGCCCTGCGGGATCTCGCCTAGCCCCTTCTCCCGCGGGAGTCTCGCCGTTTCCCTGCCCATCCAGCCCGTTTAGTACTAAACGGACCCTTCAAAAAGAGGAAGAATGTACAACTAAAAACTTCATCCTGAACTGTAGTATTAATAAAGGATATGAAGGGGCAGAAGTCTTCTTTAAAAGATGTTTTCCCCACAAGTGTGATTTCGAGAACTTTCTACGGCAAGGTCCGGAGGGGAACGGCGATACTCCTGCGGGATGAAAATGACAGGTGAGACCCCGGAAGACTAAGTCTGAGGAGGCTCAGCGCATGCCCGCGGAAAGGGAGTCGTCCCCCTTCGGGCCGTTACTTCAGACAAATATCTCGAAATCAAGTCTTCGACTTTAAAAAAAGCTGTCCTCGAAGGTGATTTTACATCCACCTTTCCGGGACAGCTTTTGTTTATTCTTCTTCTTGCTCTGTTAAAATCACCGGCCCATCAGCGGTGATTGCTACGGTATGTTCATATTGGGCAGACAGCGAACCATCTACAGTTCGAGCCGTCCAGTTATTGGTGTCCATTTTACTTTCCCAACCGCCGATATTGACCATCGGCTCAATTGTAATGACCATTCCTTCTTTCAAGCGGGCTCCTTTTCCAGCTTCCCCAAAGTGAGGAATGTATGGATCCTCATGAATCGTCTCCCCGATACCATGGCCCGTGAAATCACGGACAACGGAATAACCTTTCTCTTCAACATAGCTTTGAATAGCATGGCCAATATCGCCGATACGCTTACCGACTCGTGCCTGCTCAATTCCTTTATAAAGGGAGGATTTTGTAACATCCATCAGCTTTTGCGCTTCTTCGCTGATTTCTCCGACCGGATGCGTCCAGGCAGAGTCAGCCAATCCACCATTCAAACGAATCACCATATCCACGGTGACGATATCTCCATCCTTCAATTCATCTTTGCGAGGAAAACCATGACAAATCTCATCGTTGATAGAAGCACATGTGGCATATTCATAACCTTGATATCCTTTTTGCTCGGCTGTCGCTCCATGCTTTTCTAAATATTTTTCCACGAAATTTTCAATTTCCATGGTGGTGATTCCTGGTTTAATAAAATTCCTTAGTTCTTTGTGAACCTGAGCCAGCAGCTTTCCAGCTTCATGCATCAGTTCGATTTCCCGCTTACTTTTTCGTTTAATCATCCTGTGATCCCCTCTTTCCTGCAATTCAATTATCCTTCTACCATTATAGATGGTAACGAAATATAACGTGAGATGCTATCCATAGCTATTGTATCAATTTAATTGTCTAACGACACGGCATGGGTTTCCAGCTGCAAAAACATTAGCTGGCATATCTCTAGTAACAACACTTCCAGAACCGATAACCGTATTATCACCGATTGACACGCCAGGATTGATAATTGCTCCACCGCTTATCCACACATCGTTCCCAATATTAACCTGCTTTCCATATTCCAGCCCAGTCTTACGGTCTTCAGCATTGATTGGATGTGTAGCGGTATATACTTGCACTTTTGGTCCTAATAATACTCGATCACCGATAGTAATTTTACATACATCAAGAAAAACACAATCAAAATTGGCGAAAAAACCTTCCCCAACATGAATATTATAGCCATAATCGCAATAAAAAGGCGGCTCGATGCCTAATTCTTCCCCTGAGGATCCAAATAACTCCCGAATCAATCGGTTTCGGTAATCGCTGTCATGCTCACTCGATTGGTTAAATTCTCTTGTAAACTTCCTGGCCCGTAAACGCTCCTGAACCAACTCCTCATCCCAAGCCTGATAAAGTTCACCGCGGAGCATTTTTTCTTTTTCAGTCATCACCCATCCCCCTTTTCTTCTATTTCTCTATTTACAATATCATGTAATTAGGATACTGTATTCTTTAAAAACTAAGAGGTGGATAACTATGGAAATACGTCGTTTGAACGCAGAAGATGCAACTAAGTATTGGGAGCTTCGTTTAGAAGCACTGCAAACTTCTCCCGATGCGTTCATTACTACATATGAAGACGCTGTCACCAAAGAGAATCCGATCGCTCAAGCAGCAGACAGGATGACAAATGAAAACAATTATACTTATGGAGCTTTCGAGGATTCCAGCCTTGTCGGGACCGTTACCATGCTACGCCAATCCCATCAAAAGTTTTCTCATAAGGCAGATATTCTTGCTATGTATGTTTCTCCTGAATTTCGCGGGAAAAATATAGGAAAATGGTTGATACAGCAAGCTATAGAAGATGCCAAACAAGTGGGAATTGAACAGTTGCTTTTAGGCGTAGTGTCTACTAATGAACCTGCTGTTCGTTTATATCAATCGCTCGGCTTTACTGTTTTTGGCACAGAAAAGAATGCCATCAAGACTGGTAATAGCTATTTTGATGAATATATGATGGTACTATTTTTGACTTAATTACTTCTTCCAAACCATTACTTAAAAACTCGATGAAACATATTTCCGGGGAAATCGTACATATAAGAGAGACTGTTCAGCAAGGGGGAAGATGATGATTACGATCAATCATGTGACAAAAGAATACGCTGGGAAAACTGCAGTCAAAAACCTGGACTTAGTCATCCCGGACGGAAAGATTTTTGGTTTTCTTGGTCCTAATGGAGCGGGAAAATCGACGACAATAAAAATGATAACCGGCATATTGCCAATCGATAGTGGCAACATCACCGTCAATGGTTTCGACATCACCCGGGAACCAATGAAAGCGAAGAAAATTTTTGGTTATGTTCCGGATAGCCCGGATATTTTTCTTCGCCTGAAGGGAATCGAATATTTAAACTTTATTGGAGACGTGTACGATATTCCCAGAGATATCCGAGAAGAAAAAATAGCCTATCTCACGAAAAGTTTCGGTATATATGAAACATTGGATGATTACATACAGACTTACTCTCACGGCATGAGGCAAAAAATTGTTGTCAGCGGTGTCTTACTCCATGATCCCGATGTATGGATCCTGGATGAACCATTATCAGGACTTGATCCTAAATCCTCCTATACGTTGAAAGAAATGATGCGGGAACATGCGGCGAAAGGTAATACTGTCTTCTTTTCCACCCACGTACTGGAAGTGGTTGAGCAGCTTTGTGACGAGGTCGCGATCATCAATAATGGCCGGCTGCAGTTCCGGGGTAATATGAAGGAAATGAAAGAAAAGTTTAAAGCGGATGAAAATCTGGAGAAAGTGTTTTTGGAGCTGACCAACAATGAATAAAACACTCCGCCTGATCCGTACGATGCTAAAAATGCAATATTCTAAGGCTGGTAAAAGTGCAGGAGAAAAACTTGGCTACCTGCTTTTATTGTTGTTTCTGATCCCATTTGGATTTATATTCTTTGGATTGATGAATTCTATCGTGGCAACACTCTATCAGCAGCTTGAACCGACAGGAAATGAAGATGCCTTGCTTGGTCTGTTGTTTGTCGGGATAACCGTCATCCTGTTTTTCGTAAGCTTAAGCTCCATATTAAGCTCGTTCTATTTCGCAGAAGATATTGAAGGCTTCATCCCTTACCCTTTCCACCCTTACCAATTATTGGCTGGCAAGGCAGCCGCTCCATTCATTAACCTTTATTTGACGAGCGGCATTCTGATGGTTCCTATATTAACATTATTCGGTATCCATAGCGGCGCAAGTTTTCTCTATTATTTATACGCCTTTATCTTGTTCATCATTTTCCCAGTCGTGCCATTCACACTGGTGGCTATCATTTTGATGTTTTTCATGCGGTATGCCAACATTGCTAAAAATAAAGACCGCACGAAAGTTTTTGCCGGTCTGTTAAGTTTCGTATTTATCATTGGTTTCAATATTATCATCCGTTTGAATCAGGATCCAAACCAGACAGCAGAAGGAGCCGCCGCCCTGATTCAGGAACAGAACGGGTTGCTCCATTTCATTACTGGAATGGTCCCGACTGCATATTTCAGCACGATGGCTTTGAGCCAGGCATCAGCATTCAGTGGCCTCTTGTTTCTATTATTAATGCTGGCTATTTCTACTGTTGCTGTTCTTCTCTTCCTTTCAGCCGGGCAAAAGCTTTACTTCAAGGGTGTACTCGGTTTGACTGCCGGCAGCAGAAAAACGTTTGATTCTCATAAAGTTACCAGGAAGATCAAGCCTCAGCCTGTATTTGCAGCAATGATCAAGAAAGAATTAAGGATAATTTTCCGGACACCCACCTTTTTCATGCAATGTATCGTGCAAAGTTTATTTGCCCCGGTTTTCTTGATTGTAATCTTGCTGTTTGAGAGCTCTTCCGGCTCGTTTAGCACGCTAGGAACCATGCTCGGTCAATTCCAGGGTAAGACTTCCTTGCTGTTACTATTCGTATTTTCTTTATTTATCTTAGGTGTAAATCCGGCATCCTACTCATCCATTTCCAGGGACGGACGAAACTGGGCCGCGAATTTATATATGCCAGTCCATCCTGAGGCCGTCATTTTCAGTAAGGCGGCCACCGCCTGGTTGATCAATTTGCTTTCGATCTTATTACTGGCTATCATTGGCATCGCTGTCTTAAACATGCCACCAGACCTATTTATACTCTGGATTGGGCTAACGTTATTAGCAAGCTGGTTCACCAGCCTGGTAGGGACTGCCCTTGATTTGAATGAGCCCAAACTACATTGGACCGATGAACAGGAAGTGTTCAAATCGAGGCTAATTACCCTTTTTGCTCTATTAATCGAGATGGGGACGTTCGGCTTCATCGTAATTGTTATTTGGAATATGGATGCTGTAGAAGGTTTATGGATGACTTCCCTGCTGCTGGCTCTCTTACTTGCTGGTGCCGTTACAATCAGCCATATTATATTGAAGAGATTGATCCGTACGCATTATTACAGAACACTATAAAAAACGCTTGAATCCTTACCTGGGTTCAAGCGTTTTTATCTACTATTTAACAATCATGACCGGACATTGTGCCCGCTTTGCCACCTTATGGCTGACACTACCTAAAACCATTTCCTGAAGTGTATTCAAACCTCGGCTCCCAATGATGACTAGATCAATATCTTCTTCATTTGCATAGTTGACGATTGTTGGTCCCGGCTCACCGCGTTTTAGAACGACCTCATAGTCGACTCCTGCTTTATCCAGACGTTCCTCTATCGGCTTCAGACGTTCAAGCCGCTTCATATCGATCGTTGCCTGGTTCCCTTCAGCAAGAACATCATGTTTGGAAGTATCTCCATCGACAACATAGATGACAGTAATATGAGCATTCCCCTGTAGTCTTGCAAGCTCTGCTGCTTGTTCTGCTGTACGGATAGAATGATCGGATCCATCAGCAGCTATTAAAATGTTCTTGTACATAAATTTCTCCTTCTCCAAAAGTAGTGCTTTCATTTTATCACGTTTACAAAAATACATGATGATTTTTTTATCCCTCTATTTAACTTCTACTGTTGATACTGATGTAAAGAAAGGAAGACCCTCTTCCCTTGCTCTCAGCCCAGGTAGCACACGGGTTTTCTAATGTGATTTTACTATAAAAATAGTAGAAACTTGGTTTTACCTATTATATAAAAGCAAATGGAAGGATATAAAAGCATGCATTCAAAACATGCGCTTACATGCGATTACCACTTCGCTCACAGGCGTGATATAATCAGTCTCGTTCTTGCCGGAAATAGCACTGTTACGGACAGTGCGACAGTTTTAATATATAGAAAAGAGGTGCAGCATTGAACGTAGAAACAATTAAAAATCAATGGTTTGGAAACATAAAGAACGATGTGTTGGCAGGTTTAGTCGTTGCCATGGCGTTGATTCCAGAAGCCATCGCCTTCTCGATCATCGCTGGAGTGGATCCGATGGTTGGTCTTTATGCTTCCTTCAGTATTGCCGTCGTCATCTCCTTTATTGGTGGACGCCCTGGAATGATATCGGCTGCGACAGGGGCTATGGCTCTGGTGATGGTGACATTAGTTGCAGAGCATGGGTTACAATA
Organism: Halobacillus sp. B23F22_5; assembly: GCF_043497085.1. NCBI lineage: Bacteria > Bacillati > Bacillota > Bacilli > Caryophanales > Bacillaceae > Halobacillus > Halobacillus sp. B23F22_5. Next base: position 21,839 of record NZ_JBIEKI010000011.1, read on the forward strand.
CCTCCTGGCCGCCACTATTCTGACCGGTATTATCCAATTCGCTTTAGGTACTTTGAAAATTGGGCAATTTATGAAATTCATCCCACGTTCGGTTATGATCGGCTTCGTAAACGCACTTGGGATCCTGATTTTCACCTCCCAGCTGCCTCACTTTGTCGGTGAAAGCTGGCCAATGTATGCTTTAGTAATCGGGTCTTTAGGGATCATCTACCTGTTCCCTCGCATTACAAAAGCAGTACCGGCACCGCTTGTAGCTATCATTGCCATGACGATTCTAGTAACAACAACAGGAATCAATGTGAAGACGGTAGGAGATATGGGCGAATTGACTAGTACCTTGCCAATCTTTTTGCTTCCTGACATTCCGTTGACTTTCGAAACATTGCAGATCATTTTCCCAACTGCTTTGGCCTTAGCTTTCGTCGGTTTGCTGGAATCTTTATTGACGGCGCAAATCGTCGACGATATGACCGATACGCCAAGTGATAAAAACAAAGAAGCACGCGGTCAAGGTGTTGCCAACGTCGTTACTGGTTTCTTTGGTGGTATGGCTGGCTGTGCAATGATTGGACAATCTGTCATTAATGTAAAATCAGGGGGACGCGGCCGGTTATCAACGCTTGTCGCTGGTGTGTTCCTGATGTTGTTAATTATCGTTTTTCAAAATGTATTAGTTCAAATTCCAATGGCCGTGCTCGTCGGTGTCATGATCATGGTTTCCATCGGTACATTCGACTGGAGCTCTTTAACGAAGCTTCACGTTATGCCGAAAACCGATGCCGCTGTCATGATCGTTACCGTTGTAACGGTTGTTAAAACACATGATTTATCCAAAGGTGTCCTTGCTGGTGTCATCTTAAGTGCTATCTTCTTCGTTGCAAAAATTTCTTCTGTGCATGTAGCAAAGAAATTCGAAGAACAAACACGTACGTTGACGTATACAGTAAAAGGACAAGTCTTCTTCGCTTCTGTCGATAACTTGATCAAACACTTTGATTTCAACGCAGACGCCGAGCACATCAAAGTAGACTTCAGCCACTCCCATGTTTGGGATGATTCAGCAGTAGCTGCAATTGATAAACTCGTCCTGAAGTTCCGGGAACAAGGAAAAGAAGTAGAAATCACTGGATTGAATGAAGATAGTTCGAAGCTCGTTAAACGACTCGGCGTTCATAATAAACCGAACGCTTCATTATCTAATCATTAAAAAACTATCAGCTAAAAAGCTGTTTTTAATAAAAGTGCTGGCATTCGTGTGCCAGCACTTTTTTGCACTTTAAGAAATTTTAACTTTGTTAAAGGGTTAAAGTATAAGAAATACTAAGGCTTTCGCCATAAGTACTTGGTGACAAGCCAAGTTTTTCTAATATAAGTCATCACTTTTGTAGATAAGGAACGGGAAATTAATCTGGTTAGCTATTCCTCAACCTTCTTACCTGACCGAGCACTTTTTGATATTCTTCCTCTAGCTCACTGTTATCTTCACCTTGTGGAGCCATACTGATTTTGCTGATCAGCTCAGTCAATTTCGTTTCTAAAGTCATCAGATCATACTCTTGCACATCCACCTCTTTTGGTTTTTTTTTCGCTTCTTCATACTCATGCAGGCTTCCTTCAATACTATGGACTGTTTGATTTTCCAGCACCCAGAGATGGGTTGCCGTCCGATCAACAAATCGCCGATCATGAGTGACATATAAAACTGTACCCGGGTAGTCTCGTACGAGCCCTTCCAGGGACTCAATCGCCTCTAAATCCAGATGGTTAGTAGGTTCGTCGAGAATCAAAAGGTTAAAGTCGCCGGTCAACAAGCGAGCCAAAGCCACTTTAACCCTTTCGCCGCCACTCAAGACCCCGATCGGTTTATAGACATCGTCGGCTTTAAATCGCAGCCTTCCAAGAATAATCCGCAATAAATGCTCGGGAAGCTGACTGGTCGCTTGCACAAACTGTAGCACCGTTTCCTGCGCCGGCAGGTTTTCCAGCGTCTGATCAAAATGCCCGATTTTCGCCTGAGCAGCGAAATCAATCGTTTCTCCTCCCTTAAGCAACTGCTGGATCAAGGTCGTTTTACCACTGCCATTCGCACCAATCAAAGCGGTTTTCGAACCAGTTTTTAATTTGAGTGCAGGAACCTGGTACAACTTCCGGCCCGCCACCGAACCGTGCACCTCTTTCGCCATCAACAACTGCTTCCGGTGAACTGGCGAGTGCAGGACATAGTCCATCTTCACTTCCTCCCACTCGAAAGGTTTATCTACTTTTTCCAGCCTTTCAATCCTGTTTTCTATATTTTTTGATACTCGTTCGATTTTCTTTTGCTGGCCGGCGGCTTTATTTTTGCCAAGCTGCCATTCCGAGTTCCCCATCCTCGCCGGTGGTTTACGCATGCCCTTTGCCTGATTGCGTTTCTTAGTCAGACGTTCAGTCAAGCGCTTCTTCTCTTTTAAATATTTTTCGTGAGCTTCCTGTTGCTGTTTGTGTTCCAGTTTTTTCTGATCGGCATAGAAACTGTAATCTCCCGGGTAGCTGGTTATCTTCCCATCTTCCAAATGCCATATGGTTGTACATACCTTATCCAGCAGACTACGATCATGGGATACTATCAAAAATGCTCCTTGATGGTTTTCTAACTGCCGTTCCAGTTGTTCGATATGCTGCCAATCCAGGTTGTTAGTAGGCTCATCTAAAAACAAGAGGTCACTGTTTTCAGCAAATAGCTGCTCCAGCTTTGCTAAGGTCTTTTCTCCGCCACTTAATGTCTTCCATTCATTATTATGGTTTTCTGAATCTTCCAACTGCTGAAACCAGCTGAAGCCCGTATGAAATTCAACCTGAGGTTCCATTTCTGTTTTACCTGCTAAATAATTCAACAGCAGTGTTTTACCCTGCCCATTTTTCCCAACCAGTCCAATTCGATCACCTTTATGGATTTTCAGTTCCTCTATATCCAATAACCGGCGTGGTCCGATACTATATTGAATGTTCATCGCTCTCATAAAAAGCATAAAAAAACCTCCCTGATGGTTCAGAGAAGTGGTGTCATAATCATTCCATGTCCAGTTAGGTAGAAGGGCAGTATTTCTCCGTACTACGACTGATCAAGCAATGATATCCTGTTTTGGACAGACTAACCCCATCTCCGAACGAGTGAATTTATTATTCATATCTCGTTTAAGCAATAGGATTAGTACTTCATCGCTCTATACTTCAGTCCCTTCTTTTTTCGTTACAACTATTATATGATAGATATGTATTCGTTTGCAACAAATTTTGGAAAGAAGGTAATGTCATGGGAAAAGTAGTTTTATACATAGCACAAAGTGTCGATGGGTATATCGCTCGCGAAAACGGGGCTATCGACTGGCTTTGGGATGACCAGGATTACGACTATGAAAAGTTCATCACCACTATCGATACCGTAATATTAGGCAGAAAAACATACGAGCAGATTTTTCAGTTGACCGACCAATTCCCATACCGCTCCAAGGATGTCTATGTTGTTTCTAACATGCAAGAAGGCAGCGATGAATATGCGACATTTATTCAGCCGGAACAAATCCGCCCGCTGATCAACCTTCTAAAAAATGATCAGCACAAAAATATTTGGGTGGTTGGTGGTGCCCAGGTGATCCATCATTTTATTAACAAAAATCTTATCGATGAATATCAAATCGCCATCCAGCCGACAATGATCGGCAGCGGTATCCCGTTATTTGAAAAAAATGACGTAGAACAACAGCTGGAGTTATATGAAGCGAAGCCATTTTCAACCGGTATGCTAATGCTTACTTACCGAAAAAAATAACCAGGGGGGAGTATGATGTCGGATAAATGGTTAACATGGGCAAAAGAAATACAAGCGATCTCACAAGCAGGACTTACCTATGCAAAAGATGTTTATGACGTGGAACGCTATCAGCGTCTGCGGGAGTTAAGTATAGAAATTCTCGAGGAATATACCGATGAACCGATGGAAAAAATCATCGATTTATTCGCCAATGAAACAGGCTACCAGACACCGAAGGTCGACATTCGCGCGGTAGTTTTTCATGAAGAAAAATTATTGTTTGTCCAGGAAAAATCAGACGGTAAATGGGCATTACCAGGCGGATGGGCGGATATCGGCTTTTCTCCTAAGGAAGTGGCTGTCAAAGAGGTTTATGAAGAAGCAGGTATTGAAGTAGCAGCAAGGCAGCTTCTTGGGGTTGTTGATATGCATAAACATCCTCACCCGCCAATGGCATCTCACATCTATAAGATTTTCATCGCCTGTGATTGGGAGGATGGCAACCTTCAAGGTGGAACAGAAACGGACCATGCAGCTTTTTTTCAAAAGGAAAAACTGCCAGAATTATCGATCGGCCGAAATACATATGAACAAATCGAACACTTGTTTACTATGCAAAAAGAAACCCTCCGGCCATTTTGTGATTAATCCGTTGCTTGAAAGGAGAATAAGTGGGCTGGGAAATAACTCGCTTTCCGCGGGGAAGACGGCAAGTCTCCTCGGGCTTATGCCCTGGGGGGTCTTGCCGTCCTTACTATTCCCGCTGAAGTTTCGTCATTCCCCAGCCCACTTAACGATATTTAGATTAACGGCACCTATATCCTTTTTGTGTCAGTATTTTTTGTTCAACCTTTGTATGTTTCATAAAGTTTTGAATTATTATCTCTTCCCCCTTCAACTACTCCTGGATTAAATCATACAGTTTATAAACTTTTCCGTTTTCTATTTCATTGGGTTTATTCAGAAGGTCCATCAACACAGCTGATACTGTATCCGGTCCTCTCAACTGCCCTTCCTCCTTCAACTTCCTGAACTTCTCGACATCCTGAAAGGCCTCTTTAGAAGCTGAACGGATGACGTCCTGCATATCGGTATCCATCACTCCCGGACTATAGGCAAGGATATGATGGTCTTTTTCCTGACTCTCAAGCTCAGCTGCAACTGTCGCGGTGAACCGATTCATTGCCGCCTTTGTGCTGTTATACGTACTCCAGCCAGGCGTAGATTTTTCTGCAGCACCAGAGGTGATATTCACGATAGTCAATTCCACCTCATGATTGTCCGCGTAGGAGAGCAGACTGTTAGTCAGCAAGATCGGTGCTAACAGATTAACCTGGACATGCTTTGTTACCTGCTTTGCATCCAGATTCCCTACCTTTTCAATCGGCTCGATCATACCGGCATTATTGATTAGATAAATGTGATAGGTTTCTTCATTAAACAGTTCATCTGCTATTTTTTCAAAACATTGCTCTGCCTCAGTACTATCACTTAGGTCACATGCCATATGGTGATAATCCGCCTTTTCCCGTTCGGAAAACTTTTTCAGTTCTGTACTGCCAGACCGCGAAATACCAATGACATCTACCCCATATTCAATGAAGTCTTTAGCAATAGCTTCTCCTAATCCTCTTGATTCTCCCGTTACGATTGCATACTGCATCTAACTGCCTCCCGCCTTTTCTTAATCTATACATGATAGCTTCCCTTTAACTATAAAATAAAAACAGCGACACTTCGAACTTTACAGAGAAATAGTGGAAGTATATGATTATTAAAGCGTCACTTACTGTTTTAGCATAAGGAGCCTGCATTATGAGACATTTGATTCTTTTCCTGCTCTATCTGGCAGGAATTGTACTATCCAGCCTTGGTCTGGCCATGATTATCAAGTCAGGCTTAGGTGTAGGGCCCGGGGACAGTGTAGCTGTCGGTGTATCGATGCACCTGCCAGTCTCTGTGGGTACTGTATTGATTATCAGTTTCATCATTTTATTACTTATTAATGCCTGGATTGAAAAGAAAAGGCCTGTATATGAGTCCATCCTGCCAATTGTCGTCCGTGGCTGGACGTTAGATATTTTTCTTTACAATATGCTGCCTGAGTCCGGATACGACCTCTGGTGGACACAATGGCTTATTTTCACACTAGGTTTACTCGCGATGGGTGCTGGTATCGCACTCTACTTACGAACGCCCTTCCCACGGATTCCATTGGATCATTTCATGATGATCGTTAATAAAAAGACAAACCAATCCAAAAGTTCTGTGCGAATTTTTGCAGAATCCGGCCTTGCTTTAATAGGTTATCTGCTCGGTGCCCCTGTAGGGATTGGGACATTGATCGTCGCCTTATCTACCGGACCGGTCATTCAATTTTTTTATGTCCTCTCGCGCCCTATAATCAACCTATGGGGCATTCACCAGAAAGAAAAGATGCTTTAAAAAAGAGCAAAAGCGACCTGCTTAGACAGGTCGCTTTTTATATTGTCCCTTAATAGAAGGTTTGCACAAATATTAAGATTCAGCTTTTTTTCTGCCTCTTTCAACCGGTACACCAAGTGTATCCCGTTTAAGCAGGAACTGCATACCCAGGATGACTGCAAACACAGATAATCCAATGATATCCGAATAACCACCAGGGTAAATCAGTGTCAGCCCTCCAGCCAAGGCGATGATTCGCTCAAACCACATGAGCTGCCGGAACCAGTAGCCAATCAATCCAGCACCGATGGCCAGCATGCCACAGACAGCCGTGAACACGATCCAGATCAATTCCAAAGCGGTCGTGTCAATCATTAATAACCTCGGCTCCAGTACGAACATATAAGGGATGATAAAAGCAGCAATGGCAAGCTTCGCTGCGTTCACCCCTGTCCTGATCGGTTCAGAGCTTGCCACACCAGATGCTGCAAACGCTGCAAGTGCAACTGGTGGTGTAATATCAGCCACGATACCGAAGTAGAAAACAAACATGTGCGCCGGCAGGTCAGCAATACCTAGCAGGATTAGAGCAGGTGCTGCAATCGTTGAGGTAATGATATAGTTTGCCGTAGTTGGTGAACCCATTCCAAGGATGATAGCTGCCAGCATCGTAAAGAACAGGGTCAAAAGTATTTCCCCATTTGCCAGCGATACCAAACTGTTAGCAAGCTTTAAACCAAGGCCCGTCTTCGTGACGACCCCGACGATAATACCAGCCGCTGCAGTTGCTGCTACCACTCCAAGTGCTGTGCGTGCTCCATCAACAAGAGCATCAATTGTATCTTTGAAGTTGCCATCAAAGAGATAGCTTACAAGAATGGTCACCATCGTTGCTGAAACAAGGGAAGTTGTGACGGAAAAACCGCCGGTTATCGACCCATAAATCCCCATACCTACCGCTACCACTCCGAATACAATCGGGTATATTTTTCGGAACTTCTCTTCTCTCATCAGACCGACAAGAATGGTCGTAAGAATTCCGTAAATAGCAGCACGCATGACACTAAGACCACTGCTTAAATAGAAAACGATCGCTACAATCGGTAATAACAGATAGATCTTCTTGAAGACTTCTTTACGGTTCGGCATTTCGGCATCTGACAATCCGCTCAGCCCTGTACGCTTCGCCTCAAAGTGAGTCATTATCCATACACCAGTAAAATATAATAAGGCCGGAATCGTCGCTGCTTTAGCGATGCTCCAGTAATCTATACCGATAAATTCGATCATCAAAAATGCTGCCGCACCCATGATCGGAGGCATCAGCTGACCACCTGTGGAAGCCGCAGCCTCTACACCACCAGCGAATTCACGGCGATATCCCAATCGTTTCATCATCGGAATCGTAAATGAACCGGACGTAACAACGTTGGCAACAGAACTTCCGCTAATGGTACCTTGCAAGGCACTGGAAAATATAGCAACTTTCGCAGGTCCACCAGTCCGTTTACCGGCAAGTGTCACTGCCAAATCATTAAAATACTGCCCGACTCCTGTTTTTACTAAGAAAGAACCAAATAATAAGAACAGGAATATAAAAGTGGATGATACAGCAATCGGTGTTCCGAGAATACCTTCCGTCGTGAAAAACATGGATTGTACCAGACTATCCAGATTCACACCACGGTGAATCAAAAATCCCGGCATCTGCCTTCCCCAATAAGCATAAACCAGAAATAGTGCAGCAATAATCGTAATTGGCAAGCCTACCGCACGTCGAGTCGCTTCTAATACAAGGATCACCGCTAATATACCAATATAAAAGTCCAGCTTACTCATATCTCCGGCTCGCATAATTATTTCTTCATAAAATAAAGGCCAATAGGCACCAACGCAAAATCCAAGTATAGCTAGTACGAGATCATACCATGCTATCTTTCCCTTGATACGGTTTTTCTGAGACGCAGGGAATAGTAAAAATATCAATACCAGTCCGAATCCAACGTGCACAGATCGATGGATTTGTGCTGGCAGAGGATGGATGGTGGTTGTATATAACTGATAGATGGAAAATGCTAATAAGATAAAAAATACGACCTTCGCTAAGAGCCCAGTCAGTTCTCGTACAGAAGATTCAGGATCGTATTTCTGCATGATTTCTTGTTGTTTTTCTACAGATAGTGATTGATCTTTCTTACTCATGCACATTCACTCCTCTCAAAAGTTCCCAGTTGTTTATATAGAGGGGTTGAATACGAACTATTGTACCACCACCTACATATTCCTTAAGAAGGTAAGAACGATCCTCATATAGGATCGTATGGTTTGCTTTCTCCTGTCCTACAGACAGATCGATGTACCTATGCTCTCCCTTTAACCCCGTTATATAATACTTTCCATCTTTCGCCTCGAATGTTTCTCCCTCACCAGCATTCGAAGGCATACCTACTGCTGTATCCTCGTAAATCAATTGAACAGGGATAAGCTTTTTATCTTTTACTTCATACTCCTCGATAACATCACTTAAATGAATAGAGTGCGTAAACTTGATTTGAAAACGGTCCCCTTCCTCCACCTGAAGGAAAAGCGAAGGTTTGTCTGTATCTTTTGTGTGGAGAGCAAGAACATATTGGTAGGGGTAAAATAACCATAACGAAGCTGCAGATAAAAAAATCAAACCTATCACCACAGCAACTACTGCTCTATTTTGTGCAAATCTCTCCATGCTTATATTCCTTTCTCACAAGAAAAGATAGACCGACATAACATCGGTCTATCACAAGCCATATTAATCCTGTCAGGCTTTTTATTATTCTGCAGAAACGCCGACTTCATCATAGTACTTTTGTGCACCAGGATGAACATCGATTCCTACACCCTTAAGCGCAGATTCTGCTGTGATTACTTCACCCTTGCTATGGGTAATCTGATCGGTATTTTCAAAAATAGATTTGGTAATGTTGTAAACGGTGTCTTCATCCATATCAGAAGTAGTAACAAGCATCGCTTGTACGGCTACTGTCTGCACCGCTTCATCCAGGCCATATGTTCCAGATGGAATTTCATCTTCAGAATAGAATGGAACCTTGTCAATCAGCTCCTGGATTTTTCCATCGCCGAATGTAACGATGTTTACATCCGTAGTAGCTGCAAGACTTTCTACCGCTCCAGTAGGTGTCCCGGAAGTGATGAATGCTGCATCAATGGATCCATCTTGAATACCAGAAGTAGAATCACCGAATTCAAGGTCGCGCTTTTCAATGTCATCCATCGTAATTCCATGGATTTCAAGAATATTTTTAGCATTGGCATACGTACCGGAACCTGGCGCACCAACAGAAACTACCTTCCCTTTCAAATCCTCTACTGTTTCAATTCCTGTATCTTTCGTAGTTACGATTTGAATGGTTTCCGGGTATAAAGTTCCGATCGCTTGAACGCCTTCGATAGCTTCGTCAAACATTACTTCTCCGTTAGCTGCATAAGAAGCAATATCTGTTTGGGTAAATGCAAGTTCTCCGTCACCATCACGAAGCTTCTTCATATTTTCAACAGAAGCTCCAGTTGAAACCGCGTTAGCCTCGGCTCCATCTACATTAGAGTTGATGATTGTAGCAAAGCTTCCGCCAAGTGGATAATATGTACCTTGAGATCCACCTGTCAGAATGTTCAGGAATGTGGTACCGCCTTCATCGCCGCCACCTTCATTTCCTCCTTCTCCTCCGCCGTTGTCAGCCGTACCGCCGCCACATGCAGCAAGGAACAGCGAAAGCGTTAACAACATAGCGAACGTTAACATCCAATTTTTTCTTTTCATAAATAAGCCCCCTCATTTTTTAAAGTTGTCCAGTAAAATAATGTTAGCAGAAATTGATGAAATATTCAAACATTTCATCGACTTCCCTTTTGTGGATAAGTGTTGCGTGGATATCTGTAATGATGATTCTTATGCAGCAAATATATTTTACTATAAATATCGCTAAATTCAAACTGTAATGAAGCAATCGCTTACTTGTAATTTTATTCAGGCAATTATGAAAAAGGCGGCTCCCCAATTATTGATGGCCATCAGGTTCACTGCATTCATAAATTACCCTTAGGTGTGCAAGCTAATACGTAAAGCATCTACAAAAGGGGCAAGCATCATGAGACGTCGCAAGAAAAAAACACCGAATAATAATGAGATTCAACTAGACTCCAGTCTGTCTAAACAAATAGATAAGAGTATAGAAGTCAACTTGACAGTAATCAAAAAGACTTTAGGTGACGCTTCTGATTTAGTAATACGGCGTATAACACTGAATAACTGCAACAATATCAAGGGAGCAATCATTTTCATCGATGGTCTTGTAGATAAAACTTCTGTGCAGGATTTCATTCTGGAAGTCATGATGGTTGAGGTTCCACCAGAAAACATCTCCCTTGCTCATGTATATGATGGGGTTAAAGATTCAGCCCTTCCAATAGGAGAAATCACGGAAACAAACAAACTTGATGACTTGCTATTGCGCTTATTATCCGGAGAAACCTTAGTACTGCTTGATAATGAAACACGAGCATTATCCGCAAGCACGAAAGGCTGGAAAGATCGTGGGGTTCAGGAAACCACCTCGGAAAGTGTCATCCGTGGGCCTAAAGAATCTTTCACTGAGACAATTCGGACAAACACAGCGCTGGTGCGTAGAAAAATCAAAGACCCTAAGCTTCGTATCGATGCTAAGAAAATCGGAAAAAAGACCGTTACCGATATCGCAGTCTTATATATTGAAGGTACTGCAGATGAAAGTGTTGTAAAAGAATTACATGCCCGTTTAGATAAGATTGACATCGACGGAGTGCTGGAAAGTGGATATATCGAGGAATTCATTGAAGATCCACCCTATTCTCCTTTTCCAAAAGTCTATTATACGGAACGACCGGATTCAATAGCTGGGGGGCTTTTAGAAGGAAAAGTAGCCATTATAACAGATGGTACACCTAATGTTCTGTTAGTCCCTGCGCTCTTCGTCAATTTTATGCAGTCCAGCGAGGATTACTACCAGCGTTATGATATCGGAACATTCATCCGGTTGTTACGACTTTTTTCATTTGTCATCGCTTTGTTCATGCCATCTTTATACATTGCCATCACAACGTTTCACCAGGAAATGATTCCAGCTCCCTTATTGATCAACTTAGCAGCCCAACGTGAGGGTGTGCCATTCCCGGCTTTTGTCGAAGCTGTGCTTATGGAAGCGACCTTTGAAATCCTTCGTGAAGCAGGGGTAAGGCTTCCGAAAGCTGTCGGTTCTGCCGTCTCGATTGTAGGAGCGTTGGTATTGGGTGAATCAGCGGTACAGGCAGGGCTTGTCTCTCCGGCGATGGTCATTGTCGTTGCCATCACTGCAATCAGCAGTTTTGTTTTCCCATCCTACAATATGGCGATTCCTGTCAGGATGCTCCGATTCTCCTTGATGATACTAGCTGCTACGTTTGGATTGTATGGAATCATACTCGGTTTGATTGCCCTGGTACTCCACCTGTGCAGCTTGCAATCTTTCGGAGTTCCATACATGTCACCGTTTGCTCCCCTAGTTCCCAAAGACCAAAAAGATGTACTGGTCCGATTTCCACACTGGGGGTTGCTGTCCAGGCCTTCTGCTACTTCTCATCAAAACGAAAAACGGACGAGTGGCCGAAACCAATCAAAGGGGAGCTCAAAATGAAGGGAATAGATTATTTCTGGAAAAAAAGCAAGCTGCTCCTGATTATGTTCTCTTGTCTTATATTGCTGTCAGGCTGTTGGAGCAGCCGGGAACTTGACGACCTTGGAATTGCAGTGGCCTTAGGAATCGATAAGACAGAAGAGGGAAACTATGCTTTGACGGTACAGATAATCAATCCCTCTGAAATTGCTGCAGAAAAGGCATCTACACGCCCCCCTGTATCCATTTATAAGTCAGAAGGGGAAACACTTTCTGAAGCACTTCGAAAAATGACAAAGACAGCACCACGAAAAATTTACGTTTCACAGCTGCGTTTATTAGTAATCGGTCAGTCTCTTGCTGAAGAAGGGATTCTTCCTGCACTGGACTTACTATACAGGGACGCAGAATTCCGCACCAGCTTTTTTATGACCATAGCAAAAAACGCAAGCGTGGAAGACATTCTTAGTATCATGACACCGTATGAAAAGATTCCGGCAAATAAAATCATGGACACACTGACTTCAGCTCAAGAAAACTGGGCTGCGACAGAAGGGGTCTATATTGACCAAGTCATTTCTGACATAAGAAGCACAGGGAAAAGCCCCGTAATGACTGGGGTTTTGATGAACGGAAGTGAAGATACTGGCAGCTCTAATAAAAATACGGAATCCACCGATGCCCCCACCCGTTTAGAGATAGACCACCTTAGTGTCTTTAAAGACGACCGGATGCTTGGATGGCTCAACGAGACAGAGAGTAAAGGCTATAATTATGTTGTTGGCAACGTAAAAAGCACACTGATCAACTTTCCTTGTAAAGAGGAAGATAGCGGAAAAGTCGGAGTAGAACTTTTGCGCACGAACGCAGCAATTGATGCCCAAATGAAAAAAGGAAAGCCTGTTATTTCGGTTGAGGTACAAGCTGAAGGGAATGTAGGGGAAGTCGAATGCCAGATTGACTTAAGTAAACCGGAAACTCTTCAGATGATTGCTAATAAAACAGAAGCTGACATCAAAAATAAAATCCAGGCGTCCATTAAGGCTGCACAAGAAGTATATGAAAGTGATATTTTCGGATTCGGTAATGCGGTCAACCGGAAAGACCCTAAATACTGGAAAAAAGTTGAAAAAGATTGGGATACTCATTTCGTCGAAACAGAGGTAGAAATTAATACGAAAGTCAATATCAGAAGAAAAGGTACTAATGTCCAACCACTGCAAAAGAAAGGATAGATGATGTCATGTGGCCGATCCTGGGTGTACTGTTCGTAGCAGCTGCTATCTTTTTTATTGAAGCTCCCAAACTTAAAAGGGAAAACAAAAAGAAAGAGTTAGGTTATTTCTGTTTGTTTCTGATTGCAGCCACAGTTTTAAGTATAGTAGAAAGCATTGGCAAAGAACCGCCAAATCCCTTAGACCTTATCCAGGCTTTTTATGCCCCTGTCAGCACCTGGCTACAGAATACTTTGTACAAATGATAAAAAGCGAGGTTGAATGATGATGGATAATAACACAATCAGCCCGCGTCAGTTTTGCACTAAATCAGTGCCAGCCAGTTAAAAAAGTTATAAACCCGATAAACGAGGATGAAAAAGATGAACAATAAGACGATCAGTCCGCGCCAATTCATGTATTTGGTGATACTTTTTTTAATAGGAAGTTCCATACTCATCATTCCTGGTCCACTAGCTGCCGGAGCAAAGCAGGACGGTTGGATTTCAGCTATATTAGGGACGGTGATCGGAATATTATTGGTGTTTTTATACCATAAAATAGGTGTCACTATTGGAAATAAAACATTTGTAGAAGCAGCTATTGATATCTTCGGAAATTGGTTCGGTCGAATCATCAGTTTCTTTCACCTGTCTTTCATTTACATCCTGGCTGCATTAGTATTGCGAAATATTGGTGATTTCATGACCACCCAGATGATGGTTGACACGCCTTTACAATACACACATATCCTTTTCTTGTTAGTCGTAGTACTGGGAGCCCGTTTAGGTATCGAAGTGATTGGCCGTTCGGCAGAAATGTTCATCACCTGGATGATCATATTACTGGTTTTCCTTTTCCTTTCACTTACACCACAACTTGACTTGAACCACCTTAAGCCTATTTTTGGTAGTGATTTTCGCACTATTACAAGTACTTCCTTAACTGTCATTGGTACTCCGATACTGGAAATGGTCATATTTTTGATGATATATCCGCAAGTGAAAGAAAAAGGCAAAGCTAAACATGCCTGGTTGATTGGGTTATTAATTGGGGGCGGCTTTTTGACACTGCTTACCTTGTTCAGCATTCTGGTGATGGGCAGTGACCTTACTGCTTTGAATGAATATCCCATATATGAGCTGGCATCAAAAATAAACATTGCGGGTTTCTTAGAAGGAATAGAAATCATCGTGGCAATTGTATGGATGCTGACCATTTTTTTTAAACTGGTCATACTCTATTATGCTTCGAGTTTAGGAATCGCTCAATTTTTAAAAATCGACGACTATCGGGTTTTACTATTGCCATTAGGGATGGGCATGGTAGTACTTTCAATCATTGCCTATCCTGATGTCGCTTACTTTGAAACTTTCGTAAGCACCACATGGCTTCCTTACGCAACGATGCATGGATTTGTCCTGCCGGTGTTACTATTGACAGGAGCTATAATAAAGAAGAAGAAACAAGAAAGTGGGAGTTCACGAAAATAAAGCATTCATTTTCGCTCCCACTTCACATGCTGCAGCCCGTTTATGTGTAAATCTTCTTCAATCTCTTCTTCAAGGGCAAGCTTCTTTAAGATTTGCGCCTCATTGAGTGGAACTGCAATTGGACCTTCCAAATTAACCAACTCACGGTCAGATAATTTTTCCGCCAGCTTTTCCCAAAACACTTGTTCATCATAAGGTTCGATGTAACGGGAAAGCAATGTCGACTCATAGTCAACATTCAAATCCTTATAACCTATTTCCTGATTTTCTTCAATCAACCCTTCCATTCCAGCCTCTTTATAATATTGAAAGATATAGTCACGAAGCGCTTCAAATTCCTCATCCAGATCATCTCTAGTGATATTGGTTACCCATCCTCCTAAAAACAGGGCTTCCACAAGCTTCTGGTATTGTACTGGTGTAAATTCCAAGTGAACTTTTTTCATCGTGTGGCCCCTCCTTTCCTCTTCATCGTACACAAAAAAAGCTGCCATGGATAGTTTAGCCGCCTTTCCTTAAAATAAAAGAGGAAAAAAAATGATACAGGCAAATTTCGCCTGTATCAATTATATCCTTGCAGTACATAAGTTTTTTAAGCGTTTTGCTTTTCCACACTTTCAAAAAGTGATTTTGCTGTAGGAATTCCAGCATCTTTCTCATAGGCATATTGAAGTTTTCTGGTAACCTCACCAGGTGAGCCGGTCGCTATTTTTTTACCATCGAAATGTGTGACTGGAGTTACCTCAGCCGTACTGCTCGTAATGAACATCTCGTCAGCATGCTGAATATCCTCGACACGAAATGCTTCTTCCACAAATGGTATGCCCAGATCATCACAGAACTGTTCCACCCTCATGCGGACACAGCCATGTAATATATTTTTCTTAGCGGGATGGGTATATATTTTCCCGTCTCGCACGAGGTAGGCATTGGATGAACTGCCTTCCGTTACGACTCCATCTTTATGAAGGATCGCTTCCATACAGCCGTTCTCTTTCGCTTCCTGTTTGGCAAGAACATTTGGAAGCAGATTCAAGCTCTTAATATAACACCAATCCCAACGGCGGTCTGGATGGGACAGGACTGATCCGCCATTCCACATGGCTGGCAAGTTCCTGGAAAACTCTTGTGCATAAGCATAAAAGTTAGGCTTTACATCCACAGGGAAGGCATGATCCCTGGCTGCAGAGCCTCTCGTTATTTGTAAATAGACCTTTGCGTCTTGATCAACCTGGTTTTTCTCTAACAACTGCTGCAGCAAACCTTTCAGTTCCTCTTTTGAGAAAGGCATCGTAATTTTTATTGCTTCCACAGAACGGAATAACCTATCGATATGCTCTTCCATTAAATAATAATTGCCATCGTAAACCCGGATTACTTCGTAAACACCATCACCGAACTGCAATCCTCTTTCTTCGAATGGATAATGCAATTCTTCATGATTCAAAAATTCTTTATCTGACAAAATGATCGGTTTGATTGCCATGAATGCTCTCTCCTTTACAGTCAATCACTATGTTACTAATATTCTTCCTATAAATCATCTTTTTTATTGGATAAAATTATGCGTCTTCTTTCAACATAGATGGATGGCTCGAAACAATGGTGCCGACATCCATCCCCGCACATAATTTTTTTATAATCTCAGGATAGTCAAAATTAAATATGTGGACAGGAAGCTTGTGGTCTCTCGCCAGTAGCAATGCGGTTTGGTCCATCACTTGAATGTTGTTGATCAGAATATCATCATAATTCAGGGACGTATACATTTTGGCGTGTTTATGTTTATTTGGATCTGCAGTGAACACGCCATCCACCCCTTGTTTCGCTACCAATATAGCATCACATTCCAATTCAACAGCACGCTGAACAGCCGGGTAATCTGTCGTCACAAACGGTTGACCATTTCCGCCCGCACAAATGATCAGGTATCCTTTATCCAAATGATGCATAGCTTTCAGGCGGATATATGGTTCAGCAACGGTCGAAATCGGTACCGAAGTCATCACTCTAACTTCCCTCTCCGTTTTGCTTTTTAATACCCCGCGTAACATGAGACTGTTGATCACAGTTCCCATCGTACCGATATTGTCAGCCTCTACCCGGTCGATTCCCCAGGCTTCCGCAGTCCTTCCACGGAAAATATTTCCGCCTCCGACTACGATGGCTACTTCAATCCCGGCTTCTACAAGAGATAATATTTCATTGGAGATATGTTCTAAATGCGCATGATCAAAATTTTCGTTATTGTCTCCACTAAGTGCGCCACCACTGATTTTGACTAAAACCCGACGGTATCTCATAACTTTTTTCCTCCTATCGGCCATTTGCAAACGTTCTCCTGCTAAAAATTTCAGCATAAAAAAAGAGAGCAAGGACGAATACGCCTATACTCTCACATCAAAAAGGAACGATTATCATCTACTGGCTCATGATCGGGATTTTCTCTAAGCTTTTCCATGGAAATCGCTCCTTACCTCTTCAGATTTGTTAAGTCATTATAGCATATTCAGAATTTTTGAAAAGGATAACTTTTTACCCATCATCATTTTGTGGTATTCCTAGATAAATAAACCTTGAAAAACATGTAATTCAGAAGTATGTAATAAGGAAAAAGCAACAATAAATAGGTATATTTACCTGTTTTTCATGATAGTATTCTCACAAAAACAGTAAGGCATATTTCCTTTTTTCTTCTTTTGGTATAATATGAAAATAATCAAGACTCACTGTCTGAGTCTTTGGAATAAACACACAATGGGGTCTGATTATGCACATCGGGAATCGCATTCAAATCATGAGAAATAACCGGAAGCTAACCTTAAAGCAAACCGCAGACACTATTACATCTTCCAGTTACCTGGCTAAAATAGAAGAGGGCAACTATCCTCCCAGGCCGCATGTGTTGCAAGCTTTAGAACGTAAATTCGAAGTTTGCCCGGGGTTTTTGACCAACTATGAACGACGGGATGAAGACGCAGAGTATATTCTACGCCTCCTTCTGTCCAATATTGTTCTGCACCCGGACAAGGCAAAAGAAGTGATCGATGTAATCGAAGAGAATTACTTCGAATACCTATCGCCGATTAACCTGGAAGCCACTTATTTATGTTTGAAATGTGCTTATTACTACAAGATCAATGATACTAAAAAAGCCATAGACCTATACGAAAACTTCATCATTCACTATATTGATGAAACAGAATTGCGCTCTTATCCGAAACTGGTAAGAGAAAGCTTCAATTATATGATGGCGCTGAAAATGTTCTCAGAAAATATGATCAAAGAAAGCACTTACTACATGGAGATGTTCGTGGATTCAGTCGAGCAGGGACCTATGAAGGCGGCTGTCATATACAATATCGCTTTATTATACGGAAAGCTCGAGTTACATAGTAAGGCTATACAGTTTGGCCTAAAAGCCAAGTTCATGTTTGAATACACGAAGAAATATGAAATTTTACTATGTAAAACCAATAACTTGTTGGCAGCTCAACATATGGAAACTGGACAATATGAAGAAGCATTGCAATATTTAAAACAAGCTTTAATTACTGCAACTAAGTATGAATATACAGATTTGCTAACACTTATTTATCATAATAAAGGATTAACTTATTTGGATTTAGAAAAGTATCCTGAAGCTGAGGAATTCTTACAAAAATCAATAGAAACTGATCTGGTAGAAGGACGAACTCCTTTGTGGAGTGCTTATCGGGCTTTAATCGATTTATATATCATTAATGAAGACAAAGAAAAAGGCCTCCAGTTATATCAAGCTTTACATGAAAATAAATTAACTAATCAAAATCCATCTTACATCACTATTTTATTTACAGACTTTATCTTAAAATTTTTAAATACCGAAGAATACTTAACAGATTTAGATGCAGCAATGAAGTACTATGAGAAACAAAGCGAAAACGAGTATCTTTATCAGGCATACCGTTCTCTTGGAAACTATCATTTCCAGGAGGCGAATTATAAATGTTCAAGCATCTATTACCAGAAGGCTTTACAAATAATGGAGTAAAGGAGTGAAACAAATGAAAAAAATCACTAAAATTTTGGGTGTGCTAGCTTTGGCAGCAGTTTTTGCATTAGGCTTTGGTAGTGACAACACAACTGACCTTGCTGGAGAAAAACCAGCTGTTGGCGGTCTTAACTCTATCGAAGTTACTGAATAAACTACAAAAAGGAACAGTTGGTTAATCACCAACTGTTCCTTTTTTTATACTGCTTTATTCCTTATGAAACTTTTCCTCGGCAACCCGTTTTACCCTCTCCACAAACTGAGTCACCACTTTTTCACTTGCGAATACCATAAAAATTTTCACAAACCATTTAAGCGGCAGTATAACGGAAGTTTGTATGAGCCTCATCGGGGCATCAACCAATAATGACTCGTTCTTTTGGATAGTGATAATGTTCTTTGACTTCTTTTCCTCTTATGATAAATAACAAAGAGAAAATCCCGATTCTTCCGATAAACATCAGAATCATGATTACTGTTTTACCGCCGGTACTTAGCTCAGGAGTGATTCCCATAGAAAGTCCAGTCGTTCCAAAAGCTGAGGATACCTCAAAAATTATTTCCGTCAATGTAAAAGAATCTTCAGTCATGGCCATAGTGATGACCGCGAAAGCACAAATCAGTGAGGCGGTCATAATGACAATATAGGAACGTATCACATCATTTTGTTCAATTTCTCTGTCAAATATTTTAATCGTCGACTTCCCTCTTGCAAATACATATAGACTCAATACAGCAATCGCAAATGTTGTGGTACGGACCCCACCACCTACACTACTGGGAGAAGCACCAATAAACATTAACATGGAAACACCTAATAATGTGCCAGTGGTAAATTCACTGACATCCATGGTAGCCAGCCCCCCATTTCTAGTGGTAACCGATTGGAACAATGAATAAAACAAACTTTCATGCCAGGACTTATCAGCCAGAAAATTACCCTGTTCAAAGATCAATAGAAAAAGTGTTCCAGCTAATACTAACAAGAAAAAGGTAGATGTAGTCAGCTTGGTGTAAAGTGAAAATCGATAATTGTCCCCTTTATAGGTCAGAAACTCTTTAACTTCGATTAACACCGGAAATCCGATTGCTCCAAGAATCAGTAATACAATATTTAAAAACTGTACAAAATAGTCATCCGCGAATGGTACAAGAGAACTGCCGGTTATATCAAACCCTGCATTCGTCGTGGCACTCACAGCCGCAAATGCTCCCTGTATATAGGCTTCCTGCCAGGTAGGGAAATACTGCAAAAAATAAGTACCTAACACCAGAAATCCGATAAACTCAATAACTAAAATCAGACCTAATATTTGTTTCATTAACTGTACCAAACCTGATAAAGTCGATTGATTCTGGTCTGTCATAATCAATTGTCTTTCCCGTAGACCGATACGTTTACCAAATAGCAGCCAAACGAAGGTACCCAGTGTCATAATTCCAATGCCTCCGAACTGGAGGACGAACATTAAGATAAAATAACCGGGAACGCTGAACGTATCCGCTGTGGAAACTACCGTAAGACCAGTAACACTGATGGCACTGACAGCAGTAAACAACGTATCAACAAATGTCAAATCTACCCCTGGCCGATGGGTGAATGGCAAACTAAGTAATAATGTAGCAATGATAACAGCTGATATATAATATAAAACGATCAGTTGCGCAGATGTAAAGCGATGTATCCGATCGAGACTTTTCATTTTATGATGTTTTAATTTCATAGCTACTCACGGCTTTCCTAAGAAATTGATTACGACATTAAAACGGGCTATTATTGCCATACATCATACAATAATGAACAATTTTTATTTTAGCAAGAAAAAGTTAATAGGGTTAATGTAAATAATCCCCATTATCTCCCTGCATATAAACCCACTACAAAAGCTGTAATACTGCCAAGGACAGATATACTAAGATAGATGCCAGCTTTGCTGTAATATTGCTTCTGTATCAGCTGGACTAATTCTACACTAAACGTAGAAAATGTTGTAAAGGCCCCGAAAAAACCTATTCCCACAGATAAGAAAAGCGGATCTTGATAAGCACCGTGAGGAATAGCACCATAAAACAAACCAAAAAACAGGCCAAGACCGAAGGAACCAAGGATATTCACAGAGAGCATAGCAAACGGGATTGGCGGATCTGCAAACCGCTTCATGATTATCAAACCAAGCAGGTACCTGGCCATCGCCCCCAACGCACCACCTATAGCTACTAAAATAACATTCATCTTTCATTCCACCTTATTTTCCAGTACTTCCACTCCATTTTGCTCCTAGCATTAATCCACCAAAAGCAAGGATTGTACCTCCGAATATTGAAACGACTAAATAAATCATCGACGCTGTGAAGGATACCTGGCTGTTGAGGGATATCGTATCAGCTGCCAGTGTGGACATCGTTGTAAACCCGCCGCAAAACCCGACTCCGATTCCCGCACTCACCCATTCCCTCGGCTTTCTATGTAATACCCATCCGGTAAACAACCCAAGCAGCATACTGCCAATAAGATTTTCTATGACCGTACCTATAGGGAGTCCGGTTGATAGGGTCTGAAGATTAATTACATAACGACAGAGCGTCCCTAATGCCCCTCCAAATCCGATTGCCAGCAGTTTTTTGTACATCAAAGCTCCCCCCTCCTTGGACTTATATTCATTTAGTATACCTTATTTCGTTGCTCATCAAAAAAGCCCTGACGGAATAGAACCGTCAGGACCTTCTATTTTATTATAAAAACTTCTTCTGCACCTTTTTGCCACTGTAACTGAACAACACTTCTTTATTTTCGACAACCGTTTCCATATGAACAGGGCGCCCCCATAGCTGATGGATATAAGGCAGTGTTCGTTCCAAATATTCCAGATCGAGCTCGACATCTTCATAATGATGCTTCAGGTACAGTTCGCCGTTTTTCAAGAAATCGCCATCGTTCACAGTGATGTATGGGAACCCGCCATTTACACGCATCGTTACAAGCTGATCTCGCACCGCTTCATAGTCTTTATCGGAAATCTTATAGTCCTTCCCTTGCTTTTGGAAAAGATACAAATCTTCATTTCGGCACAAATCTTTGGTTAAATAATTTCGGATAAAAGAGATATCTGACTCAATTTCCCTAACTTCAAACATCTTTTCCCGTCCTGATCCTGGTTCGACTCCGCGCTTTTTCATCTCTTCCGTCGGATTATCATAACGTTCTTCTATATCTTCGAAGATTTTCAAGCCCAGATAATAAGGATTGATTTGCGTTCTTGATGGCTGAACGACACCTGCATTAAGTTTTGCAAACTCCACCGATTCACCACTTGTGAGGTCCATTTCCCGCAGGATACGAGCGTGCCAGTAACTAGCCCAGCCTTCGTTCATGATCTTCGTTTCCAACTGTGGCCAGAAGTACAGCATTTCCTGGCGCATCATTGTCAGAATATCGCGCTGCCAGGGTTCCAGTTCACGGCTGTACTGTTCGATAAATAATAGTAAATCTTTTTCGGGTCTTGGTGGAAACTTCTTTTTCTTTTTGGTTGTATTTTCTTCTTTTGGCTCATCGCCAAGTTTCCATAAATCATCATAAGGTGTCGGTCTTGGTGCCGGTTCTTCCTCCTCCTCTTCCTCGACATCCTGCCACGTCCATTCTAATTTAGGACGCACAAGCGAAGGATCGATATGCTCCTGGATTGCTAAGATGGCATTCAGGAAATCCTCTACCTCCTGCTTGCCATATTTATGCTCGTAAGCAGAAATACGTTCAGCAGTCGCAGACATGCTTTCTACCATATCACGGTTCGTATTTTGAAACCGCACGTTGTTTTTAAAAAAGTCACAGTGAGCAAGCACATGGGCCACAATCAGTTTATTTTGAATCAGGCTGTTAGAATTCAACAAAAATGCATAACATGGATTGGAATTGATAACCAGCTCATAAATCTTGCTTAGCCCTAAGTCATATTGCAGTTTCATTTTATGATACTGCTTTCCAAAGCTCCAGTGGGAAAAACGTGTCGGCATGCCGTAAGCACCAAATGTATAGATGATATCAGCGGGACAAATTTCATAACGCATCGGGTAAAAATCCAGCCCAAACCCTTCTGCGATTTCAGTAATTTCGCTAATTGCTTTATTCAGCTGCTGTTGCTGCTCAGATCTCAATTAGTTCTCCCCCTTATTGATTATTACTCTAATGTATGAGTTTTTCAGGAGAATGATGAGCAAGGAATAAACTTTACACATTTACAAAAGATAAGGCTGCATGATACTATTCAACTAAATGGTTGAATAGTTAGGAGGTGCTTCCTTTGGATGCCAGATCATTTAAAGACGCCGTATATAGCGATTTCGCACGGGTGGGGAAAGTCTTATCAAGTCCGAAACGATTTGAATTGTTAGATTTACTTTCGCAATCTCCCAAATCTGTAGAAACTTTGGCACATGAAAGTAATATGTCCATGGCTAATACGTCTAAACATTTACAAGCACTACTCGACGCCCACCTGGTTGATTATCAAAAAAATAAGAACTATGTCATTTACCAGTTAGCCAATCCAAAGGTGGTAAATTTATTATTTTCAATGAAATCAATTGCCGAGGACCAAATTAGCGAAATAAATCACTTACGCGAAAAATTTATTGTAAGAGGAGATCAATTAGAAACGATTGAGCTGGAGGATTGGTTTAACCTTAAGGCAGGTGACAGTCACGTTCTGATTGATGTTAGGCCACAATCAGAGTTTCTAACTGGACATATAGAAGGAGCGATATCGATTCCTGTTGAGGAATTGTATGATCATTTAAATAAGTTACCGAAGGATAAAGAAGTCATCGCCTACTGCCGCGGTCCTTATTGTGTATATGCCACAGAAGCGGTCAAGTTTCTTAAAGAACAAGGCTATCAAGCAGCCCGCTTGGAAGCAGGTGTCCATGAATGGAATCACTACCAGGCGAATCAAAATCATTAACGGAAGCAGCATGCTATCTTTTTGAGGTGAGTAGATATGGAAGGGTCATTAAATAAAATACAAGTCGGTGTAAAAGAAAATATTATACAATTTTCCTTACTCGTTCTAATCAACTTTTTTGTCGGTTCGATGGTTGGACTGGAACGGACAATACTGCCGATAATCGGTGAAGAACAATTCGGTCTGGCCTCCACGAGTGCCGCTCTTTCTTTTATTGTAAGTTTCGGTTTTTCTAAAGCAATCGTCAATTTCTTTGCAGGAGATCTGGCCGATCGGATTGGGAGAAAACACGTCCTCCTCCTTGGATGGGCTATCGGTTTATCGGTACCCTTGCTTGTGATTTTTGCTCAAGCCTGGTGGGTCATCGTGTTTGCCAACGTTCTCTTGGGAATTAACCAGTCATTAACCTGGTCGATGACGGTAAATATGAAAGTTGACCTGGCTAAGCCAACACAGCGCGGATTGGCGGTCGGTTTCAATGAATTCGCCGGGTATATAGGTGTTGCTTTGATGGCAGCAGCTTCAGGATATGTAGCTTCCAGCTATTCCTTAACTCCAGAACCTTTTTATATCGGCATCGTTATCGTTATTATCGGTTTCATTCTATCTCTATTTGCAAAGAATACAGATAAACATTTAAAGGTCCAGGCTAAAAGTGAAAAGCAACAAATGACGGACGCTCTCTCTACAAAAGAAGTATTCAGCCGTACGAGCTGGAAAAATAAAAACCTGGCAAGCAGCAGTTTTGCAGGTCTCACTACTAACTTGAAAGACGGGATGGCGTGGGGTTTATTTCCGATATTCTTCGCTTCTGGCGGTTTGTCTGTCGGTCAAATCGGAACCGTCGTCGCCGTGTACCCTGCAGCCTGGGGATTCTTCCAGCTATTCACTGGCGTGTTAAGTGACCGAATCGGACGTAAATGGCTGATAACAACTGGGATGTGGCTGCAAGCTTTGTCCCTTTGGCTCATATTGATGGTCAATAGCTACCCTTTATGGTTGTTGGGTGCGCTCCTATTAGGGATTGGCACAGCGATGGTATATCCGACAATCATGGCATCGATCAGTGATGTCGCCCACCCGGATTGGCGGGCTACTTCGATGGGGGTTTATCGTTTTTGGCGGGACAGCGGCTATGCTTTCGGAGCATTATTAGCCGGCCTCATCGCCGATATGCTCGGTGTCAGCTGGTCTATCGCTCTGGTTGCATTGATGCCATTCCTGGCAGGCCTCATAACTGCTTTCCGCATGGACGAAACATTAGAAAAATAATTCCTGAAAAAAGCGTGCAGATTTGATCTGCACGCTTTTAGTTATTACGATGATAAGTTTTGACTCCAGTCGATCGTCACTTCACCTTCCAGATACTTCTCGGCGTCCATAGCTGCCATACAGCCTGTTCCTGCAGCCGTAATCGCCTGGCGATATTTATTGTCCTGCACATCACCACAAGCGAACAAGCCAGGGATATTGGTATTTGTCGTGCCAGGAGTCACCTGGATATAGCCGTTTTCATCTGTATCGACTTGCCCCTTTAAAAATTCTGTGTTCGGATTATGACCAATAGCAATGAAAATGCCATCCGCTTCAATAATTTCCTCTTCACCTGAATCGTTATCCTTCACTTTAAGACCGGAAACTTTCATACCGTCTGAAAGGACTTCGATCGGCGTTTTATTAAGGCTCCAGGTGATTTTTTGATTGTTCTTCGCACGGTCCTGCATGATTTTTGAAGCTCGCAATTCGTGACGACGATGCACGATGTTCACTTCACTTGCAAATTTGGTCAGGAAATTAGATTCTTCCATTGCGGAATCACCGCCACCGACAATCAACACTTTTTTATCCCGGAAAAAGAATCCATCACAGGTTGCACAGGTACTGACACCTTTCCCCATGTTTTCTTTCTCCCCCGGGATGCCGAGCATTTTCGCTGAAGCGCCTGTAGAAACAATCAGAGAGTCTGCTTCGAGCTCACCAAGACCATCTACGGAAACCTTGAATGGTCGGTTTGATGTATCGACATCTGTCACCCAGCCCCGTTCAAATGTCGCACCGAAACGCTGGGCTTGTTTTTTCATATTATCCATCAGTTCCGGTCCCATAATGCCATCAGGAAATCCAGGGTAGTTTTCCACTTCTGTTGTCAATGTCAATTGTCCACCTGGTTCCGGACCTTCAATGACAAGTGGTTCCATGTTTGCTCTTGCTAAATAGACAGCGGCCGTCAAACCGGACGGACCCGTTCCTAAAATAATCGCTTTATGAGCCATTTTTGTTATTCCTCCTAACAGTTCATTGGTTAGTAGATAGTATGCCCAAAAGTTGTAAGCTTTTGCTTGTGTTGCATATTTCCTTCCATTATACCTATTAACCAAGCTGGGATTTTTCCAAACATATTATCCAAATGACTAATAAACTGGATGTGCTTCCTTCTAAAAAACCGGGGCACAAAACCCCGGTTCACGTGTTAGTTATTCTATTCTCCATGTTCTGCAAAGCGTTTGATACGCGCTTCTATTTCATCACGTACGCGCTGGAACACGGCCCATTTTTCTTCGTCTGTACCTTCCGCTTTGGCAGGGTCATCAAAGCCCCAGTGATAGCGAGTCACATGCGGAGGAGTCACCGGACACTTATCGTTGGCATCTCCGCATAATGTAATCGCGTATGCTGCGTTATTCAAAATTTCAGGATCGATGATATCGGAAGTATGATTGCTGATATCGATTCCCACTTCCTTCATCGCTTTCACCGCATTTGGGTTCAATCCGTGCGCTTCAATCCCTGCTGATAATACTTCATACTCATCGCCAAGATACTTTTTACCAAACCCATCTGCCATTTGGCTGCGGCAAGAGTTTCCTGTACATAAGAAATAAATGACTGGTTTTTTAGACATGATGTTTCTCCTTTATTATTGAATTTAAATGAACAACAACCATAGATATAGACCGACTAACGTAATGAATAGCGTCGGTATCGTCAAAATGATCCCTACCTTGAAATAGTACCCCCAGGAGATTTTTACTCCTTTAAGGGAAAGTACGTGAAGCCACAATAACGTGGCGAGTGAACCGATCGGGGTAATTTTTGGTCCCAGGTCAGAACCGATGACATTGGCATATATCAATGCTTCACGAATGGTACCGGTCGTATTCGTGTCGGCAATCGCTAGTGCATCAATCATGACAGTCGGCATATTGTTCATGATCGAAGACAGGATAGCAGCGATGAATCCCATCGAAATAGTTGCCGCGAACAGGCCAGTATCTGCAGTCGCCTGAATGACATTAGCCAGGACATCAGTAAGACCGACATTACGAAGTCCATAAACCACGACATACATCCCGATTGAAAAGAAAACGATCGCCCATGGCGCCCCTTTGATGACTTTCGCTGTTTCTACTGCAGGACTTCTTCGTGCCATGACCAGGAAGAAGATAGCGACGATCACGGCAATGATAGAAACTGGAATCCCAATGAACTCACTGGCAAAATAACCGACCAGTAAGACCGCTAATACTCCCCAGGAGAGCCGGAACATTTTATGATCCTTGATAGCCTCCACTGGTTTTTTCAACTGATTCATATCGTAATCTTCAGGAATATCTTTTCTGAAAAATAAGTACAGTACAAGAATACTTGCTCCTAATGAGAAAAAGTTAGGGACAATCATACGTGATGCATATTCAGCAAATCCGATGTCAAAGAAATCTGCTGATACGATATTCACCAGGTTGCTGACGACTAATGGCAACGAAGTCGTATCCGCAATGAACCCACTTGCCATGATAAAAGGCAGGATCATCGTTTCTTTAAAGTTCAAATTACGCACCATTGCGAGGACAATCGGTGTCAATATCAACGCTGCACCATCATTCGCAAATAGTGCTGCGACGATCGCTCCAAGCAATGTCACGTAGACAAACATCCGAATTCCTTTACCTTTCGCAATCCGTGCCATATGAAGCGCCGACCATTCAAAAAAGCCGATTTCGTCTAAAATCAAAGATATAATAATGATAGCGATAAAAGCTAACGTTGCATTCCAGACAATCCCCGTCACAGTTACCACATCGTTAAAGTCAACGACACCTGCAAGCAACGCAAGAATTGCTCCACCGATCGCTGTCCATCCGATGCCTAAACCTTTCGGCTGCCAGATAACAAGGATCAGTGTAATGATGAATATGATGGTTGCTAATAATACGGAAGCCAAAGACAATTCCTCCTATTAATTACATTGAATCCGTTTGCCTGATTTCTCCAATGCTTCTAATTTTTCAGTTTGATCTGGTATATGCTCAAGTACCTCTGCCACTAATGGATAAATATCATTCGTGTCATTCAATTTATAAAAGATCCAGTGGCCCCTTCTTTCTTCTTTTACTAACCCTGCATCCCGAAGTTTACGAAGATGTTGACTGATTGCCGGCTGACTCATCTGTAAAACCTCGACAAATTCACACACACAACATTCATTCGCATGCAAAAGGCCAATAATCGTCAGTCGTGTTTTATCTCCAAGCAGTTTCAACACAGTTGCCGCACGCTCTATCTCTACAATTGTTTTTTCCATTCGTCCACCTCCACATAAATAATCTTATAAGTATATGCTTATATATGCAATAGTAAATTTAAAATAAACAGCGCCCAATTTTGGACGCTGTATCGTTTAGTGGTGGTTCGGCTCAAACGTTTTACAGTCTGTTTCTTTACTGTCTTCAGCAGTACTTCCTGCATGGCTCACTACGTATATTTCCGATGCGCCACACCGGTTTCCTTCTTTATAATATACACAGTTATTCACTTCACATAATACATCCTGGGCCAATATAGTCACCTCCCCTATTTATTATTTTGTGCTTTTTTCGTCAGAATTCACCCAAAATTTTTTACCATAAAATTAACCAGGCTGTTTCAAGCAACAGCCTGGTTGTTGTTATTCTGCATCAGGAAAGATACGATCAACCATTTCTCCAAATTGGCGGAAGAAACCTTCTACTGGCTCTCCTTTGTCAACATCATTAGCATAGTTCGTAGTCAAATCGACAAAGTCAGGGTTTGCAGAAACATACACATTATCGATATCTTCATTTTGGTTCTTGACAATATCGGCGATTTTCTTTTTCATTTTATCACTGACGTCTCCATCTTCATTTCTTCCTACGTCCATACCATTATTATCATTCCCATTATCACGTACACCATTAGCATTGTTCATTTGATTGCCTAAATCATTGTTATTACCGGTATTATCTCCTTTATCTTTACCATCCATGACCACTGCGACATAAGCATTATTGCGTGTTGTCAATACATTGGCACGATCGACGCCTTCTACTTGATCTGTTATGGTCTTTGCTGCCTGGTCGGCCACTTTATAATTCGTATTACGTGTATTATTGTTATTGCGATCATCACCGTCGGCCATCTCGTCTACATCTCTTTCAAACCCTACATTTTCCGGACCATTAAGGTTGTCGTTATTTTGCGCTCCTTCTTCTGGATCCGCCTGGCAGGCTACCAAAGCTGTTGTCGCAAGAAAACTGAGAGCAATTGTTTTTATTTTCATTTTTTACACTTCCTCCTTCTTTATGGTTAGAATGTAATCATTGTCGTTGATTATCCTTCCAAGAAAGAGGAGGTTTATGCACAGGAAGAGTTAAATTACCAAGAATAAAATATCAAAATTCCCTTTTAAAAAATCTGGCTTGTTGCAAAGTACTTAATGGCGAAAACCTTAGTATTTTTTAACAAAGTTAATCTTCCTTAAAGTACAAAAAAAGATGAAGGCAAAAAGCCTTCATCTGAAGTTAAGATGTCAGTGCCCACCACATATTCAAGAAAATCATATATACGGTCAACAGCGCATTCACAAACATAAAAACAGGTGGCACTATCTTATATACACTGGCTATTCTTGTGTAAGCTAATCGAATGAATACAATGGAAGCGATAAAGAAAATATAATATGTAATAAATAAAATCCAATAATAACTCATCGGTTCACTGAGCCCGATTTCATAGCCGATAGCAAATATCAGCCATACACTCAAAAAAGATACATTAGCAATCGAAAACCATTGTTGTTCTCCAGATAAATATAAAATACCAAAAATTGCAGCAGCTATTGCCAGAACCCCAATAATTTCAGTCAAAATGACCATTACACGCAAGGCAGTATCTGTCCCGGCTACTGTAAAGGTAAATAACATAAAGAGACCGAATGCAGCTATGCTCCATACGTTCGATAAAAATAATTGTTCTTTTCTATCCGTCCCAATGAGTAGTTGTTTTGCTCTTTCCATTTCCATGACTGACACCACTCCTCTCCAACATAATCAAAAATGATTATACCATATTTTTCTTTATGTAAAGAAGGGTGCTCCGGAGAAAATACCGGAGCATCCATCATTACTTATTATGAGTCTTTTTTGCTTTCGGACCTTTTTTGGAACGGTATTCTTTCCCTTTATTCTGGTCGCCGGAAGTGATTTCTTTTCCGAATTCTTCATTCATTTTTCCACCAGGCAATTTTCCTGTTCGTCGCGGTGAATTTTGGTTCTTACTTCCTTTGCTGCCGTTATGACTTGTCATAGAAGTGCTCCTTTCAATGGATTACCCTTATTTTCTGTCGATAAACCTGTTTCATTCCGTCAAGTGTTGACATTTTTAGTACCAATCTACAGGAAGACTTAAACGTTCGACGGACATAATAAAAGTAACCCTTCGCTTTAGAAAGGGGCGACACCATGTATAGCACTGACTATGATAAAGCGTTGTACTATACGCTCTGGGGACAATGGGATGACTTGTTGATTTTGATGGTGCGGACACAGGATCAATTTTTATCCAAGAAAATTGAAGTCTTCCTGCACGCTTTCCATTATCCCTCGACCGAGCAGCAAGTGCTTGAATCCCATGAAAGTTTACTTTCTTATATCGATCATGCCATGGCTACCACAGCTCCGGCTATGATGGTTTAAAAAAAGCAGCCGCTTTGGCTGCTTTTTCAACTTTTTACATTTAATACATACTATGGCTAACGGCAGCCAATACTTATGGCCTTGGATAGGTTTGCGTCAGTGGATGCAAATGAAGTTCATCGATCAGCATATGTTTAGGAACGCCTGCCATATAAACGATCGATTCCGCGATATCTTCAACCTTCAGCCATTCTTCTTTTTCTGGAAGCCCTTGTTTACTGTTGGCAAAGTATGTGTCGACCATGCCTGGGTTGATTGTTCCGACCCGGATGCCATGTTCACGAACTTCCTGAGCGACTGCGCCCATAAAGCCTTGAACGGCATATTTTGTAGACGTATAAAGTGACCCTGCTTCTGGAATCGTATACCTGGATACATCCGATGCTACAGTGATGATGGTGCCGAATTGATTTTTCTTCATGATTGGCAGAACCGCTTTTGTAGCAAGGAACACACCCTGAACATTGATGGCGAATGTTTTATTCCATTCTTCCACGGTGACATCTTCAACCTTTTTGAATGCCCCGATCCCTGCATTATTTATCAGAATATCAACTTTCCCATAAGCTTTCTTCGTAGCTTCAACTACACGTTCTACATCATTTTCTTTGCTGATATCAGCGATAAAAGATTGCACGTTCAAATAACCTTCCTGCTTCAGCTCTTCCGCTGTTTCATGGATGTCCTGCGAGCTTCCGAGTATCGCGAGTTTCACATCTTTCGCGGCTAATTGACGAGCGACTTCTTTTCCGATTCCACGGGAAGCCCCGGTAATAATCGCGACTTGGTCTTTCAACATTTTAATCTTCCTTTCTTACGTTCGTTCTGGTTTGACAATGGTGTCCAATTTATAATCCAGTTCAAATAAATCTCTTCTCCGATCATGCAATTGACGGACCGTCCCTGATTTACGCTGACGTCTTAAGATCTCAAGATCGACATCGCCGACAACAACTGTTTCGACATTGGCGTTACATTCACCCACGATCCCGTCTCTTGCGAACTCAAAATCAGACGGGGTGAAAATGCCGGACTGGGCATATTGGATATCCATGTTTTCCACCTGAGTGAGGTTGCCGACCGTACCAGCAATGACGGTATAAACCTGGTTCTCAACAGCACGAGCCTGGGCACAATAGCGTACACGCAGATACCCCTGGCGGTCATCAGTACAAAATGGTACGAAGATAATATTCGCCCCCTTATCGACGGCATAGCGGGCAAGCTCTGGGAATTGGATGTCATAGCAGACCTGGATTGCGATTTTACCGCAATCGGTATCGAATACTTTGACAGCATCTCCAGGCTGGATGCCCCACCATTTTCGCTCGTTCGGGGTGACATGGATCTTATATTGCTTTTCTATCGTACCATCTCTGCGGAACAAATAGGAAATGTTATAAATGTGGTCGTCCTCTTCCACAAAATGAGATCCACCGATAACATTGACGTTGTATTTCACTGCCAGATGGGTAAACAACTCAATATAGTCTTCCGTGAATTCTGATAATCTGCGCACAGCTTTTGAGGGAATTTTTTCTTCCAGAAATGACATAAGCTGTGTCGTGAAAATTTCAGGAAAAACAGCAAAATCCGAGCCAAAGTCAGCTGCCACATCCACGTAGTATTCACACTGTCTTGCAAATTCTTCAAACGAATCAATATTCTTCATCATGTATTGAATGACCATAATACGGACAGGATAGCTTGTCTTGAAATGACGTTTTGTCCTGGCCTTGTAATCGACATTGTTCCATTCCATCAACGTCGCGTACTTCGAGGACTGAGTATCATCCGGCAGGTAATTCGGATTAATTCGCATAATGGTAAATCCGTTCATTACCTGGAACGTCAAGACCGGATCGTAGATATTTTTGTTTAGAACCTCCTCCACATACTCCCTGGGTGTCAGCTCATGTTCATATTTATGATAGTTGGGGATACGACCGCCGATAATGATACTTTTCAAATTCAATTGACGAGCCAATTCTTTCCGTGCCTCATAGAGACGGCGGCCGATTTTCATCCCGCGAAAATCCGGATGAACCATCACTTCTATCCCGTATAAATTGTATCCTTCATCATCATGATTGGTAATATAGCCTTCATCCGTGATGTCGTCCCAGGTATGCTTATCATCATATTCATCAAAATTGACAATCAAGCTGGAACAACTTCCGATGATGTCTCCATCATATTCGACAACAAACTGTCCTTCCGGGAAATGCCGCAAATGACTTTCCAGGTGGTCGCGCTTCCATGGTTCCATGTTTGGAAAACAGATGGTTTGTAATTTTAAAATAGCTTCAATATCTTTATCCTGGAGATTCCTGACCGCCAGTTTTTTCTCAAATTGAGATAAATCAAGTTTGGACATGCAATTTTATCCTTTCCTGGAATCGTTTTTTCCTAAATATAGCTTATTAAAAAAATGATTCACTTGTCTAGTTTTACCCATTTCCAGGACTTTCTTAACCGCCTCTTAAAATGTACATTTTTTACCTAATAAAATTAATAAAAATGTACAAGCTATGGATAAGGAGGCGATCTAAATGGCTGAACAAGTAGTGGCAGTTAGAAAAAATGGTGACGGAGATATCATTGAGTTGAAACTGTCTTCCGGCCAGGTTGTCGATTATAAGCAAGCCCAGCAGATGGCTGATAACGGAGAAATTGAGCATGTAAATACCTTCAAAGGCAGAGACGGAGATAAGCATTTACGCAGTGATGCAGATGGTGACCCTACAAATAATCTCGATAATTTACCAACTTTTTAAATACCAAAAAGAGCCTGACCGAAATCAGGCTCTTATTTGTGTACCACGATTTTCTTGGCGGCATAGATGATATTGGCAAGCTCCCTGCTATAATCGTTTATCGGTAAATCCTTTAACTCCTCCTTTACCCCGTCAAAAACGATATTTCCTTCATCCATCAGTAACAGACGCTTGCTCAACTGCTCCAGCTCATACCAATCGTGGCTGATATAAATCATCGTCATACCTGAATCATTAAGCCTTTTCAGCCAATCGATGATTTCGACTTTGGCAGCCATATCAATACCTGCAGTCGGCTCATCCAGCAGGCAGATTTCCGGTTTGTGCAACAATCCGATACATAAATGCAGCTTCCTCTTCCAGCCGCCGGATAAATCATCGGAACGCTGCTCCATTACCTCATGCAACCGTAATACTTCCATCATCTTCTTCACATGTGCCTCGTCAATAGCTTGAGCACTCAGCTTACGCCAGGCGTTGATTTGTTCCTTAACCTTTAAGCCTTCGAACAAGGAGATTTCCTGAGGTATATATCCGATACGTTTGCGGATTCTTTTAACCTGTGTGGAGTAAGGTTTCTCCTCAAAAAACAGTCCCCCGCCAGTCGGCTTTTCAATCGTTGCCAGCAATTTCAAGAAGGTTGTTTTTCCTGCACCATTGGGACCGGTAATTCCTACCGATTCTCCAGCAGTAATATGCCATGATAGTTCATGCAGAATCAGCTTCTGTTTATAATGTTTTTCAAGTGCTTCTGTACGGATCACATCAATCCCTCCATCCAACTGTGATCAAACAACCAACCGTGCGGGAGCCATTTTCCAACCCTGAAACCTTCCAGGCTTTCTAAAGGAATGCCTCCTAAGAGAAATGATGCCAGGATAATACTCGCACTGATACTAAAAAATAACCTGGAGCTTCTCATTGTAATTGCCATCACGAACAAAAATGCATGAACAATGCTTATGCTTACAAACATTTGCAGCATCCAGGGTTTCAGTAAACTCCAAGTTACATGAAAAACAGGAACCATCAGTGCAAAGACAAACAAAGTGACACTGATCAATAAGGCGAACTGAACCAGGAACCAGGCTCCATAATAATAATAAACATGACCGGTGCTCAATCTTATCCGTTCCAATAAACCTGTATTTTTGTCCTTGAACCACTGATGATATAAGTAAGCAGCTACCCCCATTACATATAAAAGCAAAAAGGAAATCATTCCTTGTACCGATAAAGGGAGGGCAGCACCATTCTGTTTTTTCATTCCTGTTATCCACTTGAATTCCATTTGAAACAGAGGTTCAGGTACCCAGTAACTATCTGCTTGTTTGAACGTTTCTTCCCAGGTTTCATCTCCTGATCGAACAGCAACAAATTCAGCCGCTTTACTGTTTAGCATCAACCTGACCGCTTCTGAAGCAACCTTTTCTTTCGCAAAAGCATCAAGGGTAGATGCTTCTGTTCGGAGCCATCTGATGATTTCATCAATTTCTCCGGTTTTTAGTTGTTCCTCAAAACCAGATTCAATAAGAAACGCAGCCTCTACTTCCCCTGTTTGTAATTGTCTTCTTGCATCTTCCTGGTTAAGAGCTTTTATGTTGAGGCGTTGATTTTCTTGTAGTCGATCATAGACCAGCTGAGAAAACTCCGAGTTATCCTGATCCACCCATGCTATAGGGATTTGAGTCCCCGATACAGCGACGGAGAGGATAGGATAAAGACCTATTACAATCACCAGGGGGAATAAAAATAGAAACAGCAGGCTTTTCCACCGTAGCATCATCCGAAAAAATTGCAGTCTAAGCTGGATAGCCATCATGCTTCTCCACCTTCTGATTGATAAGTCTGCCTGCTACAAACAATGCCAGACCGAATGCAGCAGGTAGGACCAGGAAGCCAAACGATGGCTGCTGCAGGCCTTGATAAATATGGGTCCAGGGTAAAAATGCAGTAATCTCACTAAGCCACTTAGGCAGATAGCTGGCAGGAATTAAACTACCGCTTGCCATCAGTAACGGAAGCGACAGAATGACATACCATAAAGCCACTTGTCCTTTCCTGTTGTTAAAAGCAAGGAACAAGGCTGCCAATGCTGCCTGAAGAAACGCATGAGTCAGCAACAGCAAATGAAAATCCCATCCTTGAAGCGTATCCTGATCATAGATGCCATATGCCAAAAAGAAAATTTCATTGGCAATAAATAAGAAAAGAGTATACAAGATAACCTGTGTGATATGGATGTGGCTTCTTCCTATGTTCATGGTACGTAAACGATCACCGACACCCCTATGTAAAATCGACTGCCTTGAAGCGATGAACAAGCTCAACGCCAGCCACGCACCAAGCATCCAAACAGCCATGACTGCATGCCTTTCCCAGCCAATCACAGACCCACGCTTCAACGTATTTGTATCAAATAAGTCATTTCGGTCGAGTGCCTCCAGGGTGAATGTAACGATCACCTGCTGTAATAACTGCTGTCGGTCACTGGAGTGATCCAGTGGTTTGATAACAGAATCGTACACCGCGTTTACTCCACTTTGCGCGGCAGAAATGTAGCTTGCAGCACTGTCCAGTAATAATCGCAGGACACCTGATTCGAGAGGCTGCTGGTCATCCAGCCAGACTTCGATCGGTGTATTAGTACCGTTTCGCAAATCAGCAGTAAACCCTTCTGGAATGATGACAGCACCTGTCCCATTTCCGGCCCTCAATTCCTGTTCAGCTTCGGTTTTTCCCATCTCTTCAAAATCCAGCTGTTGTGCCAGTGTTTCATCATCCTGGAGCTGATTGATCAATGACTTCGTTTCAAAAGTCTGATCCTCGTCGACTATCGAAACAACAATGTTTTCATTATCTTCTTTTACAAACCCGCTCAAAGCATAGCCAAGGAATCCCAGCAATAGAAAAGGTCCAAGTAAACAAACAAAAAGAAGGAGCGGCCGTCTGGCAGCCGCTCTGATTTCCAGTAATAGCAGCGAGATGCTATGCACAACCGATCCTCCTATCTTTCCTATGCGGAACATTTACACCATTAAAAGGCGCCCAGGCCTCCCAGGTTTCCGAACATATTTTGATAATAGCTTTGAAGATTCATTTGAACTTCCATCATAATTTCTTCCATTTCCTGATCGGAAGTTTCCATGACATTAACTGTTTCACTATCATCAAGTGAAGGGAATTGCAGGTCATTTGTGAATTCTGTATCTGTATCGATATGGAATTCCACCATCCCGCTTATCGGTCCCGTCATCGGATCCTCCATCGCGAACTCGACGCCAAGGTCCATCTTTTGATTAGCAGCAGACCCATCTACTTCTGTTTCGGTATTGAAATAACCACCGATTTCAGGAACAGGTCCTCCTGCAAACATGGCACCTTCCATCTTCACATCGAACGTCATCTCTGTCGTATTGTCCTTTATCACAGAAGAAAGATTGGCTCCGATACTAGAAGGTCCCCCTGCGTCTTCCATCTTAAGAGAAATATTGTGATCGAAATGAAGATCTTCTCCACTTTTCTTTCCTTTTTCTTCAAATGTGAACGCCATAGCACCTTCATCGGTAGAAGGTACGACATTCATCTCCACCGTAGAAGTATAAGTATCCTCATCTTCTTCGGAATAACCCGTATGAATAGCAAATGCTGCTGTTTCATCTGCTTCTTTATGACTGACTTTGAAATTGATATCTCGATAAGCGACAATGTCTCCATCAAGGTAAGCTTCCAGCTTGAATCCATCAGGCAGCTCCAGGTTATCCACTTCTTTTTCCAATTCCTCGACAGAAGCCTTGCCATCCTTGATATTACCAGCTGCCATATTCATGTTCATCTGTGCCTCTACCATCTCCCAAATGCGATCATCATTCTTCAATTTTTCAAGCATGACTTTCAAGATCTCTTTCGTTTCGTCTTCAGAGAGGGTAAGGGTCACTTTATCGAACTTGCTGCCTTCATAGGCTACCCCATTTTCCATCTCGAACTGCTCTTTATCCAATTCTTTAATTAAAGTGGTTACATAATCTTCTGCAATTTCATCCAATTCATCACGTGTCAGGGTCGCGGATTGGTAATCAGCCAGATTGGGCAGTTCTTCCATCCCAGCAGCTTCTTCTCCGTTCTTCCGTAAAAATTCACCGAATTGATCATTTGGCAAAGTGAAATAGCTTTCGTACAAAAATGGTACTTTCAACGCGGCATTAGATTCATTTTGATATAATTCTGCATTTCCTAAGCTTTGTCCTTGCAATAACAGATCAAATGCCAGGAACGTTTCCTTTGTACCAGGATCCAGCCTCTGTTCTGTCTCGATTTTTGATGACGAAACCATTCCTTTGATCATCGGAAGCATCGCACCAAACGATTGTGCTCCATCCTCGAGGTTAAAATCAGCAGTAATGGTCGAGTTACTACGGAATGCGTTCCCCATCATCTTCTCTTCCAATTGTTCCATCTGGTCTGATTGACTATCCATGAACGTCATTTGCTTTTCTATCGTATTCTGCTCAGCGGTCAAATAACGTGTCATCGGATTTTTGTCCTTTAGCATCCCGAAAGCTGTCGCACCGATGCCAGCAACGATCACTACCGTCAAAACAATAAATACCCAGCTTTTCATGCTGCCTTTTCCCTTGCCTGCACCATTTCTTCTTTGGTTGTCACTCATAGTTCTCCCCCTGATTCTGCTCATAATTTTTGTCACTATAGTCTTACGACCTCACCTGCTGAAAGTTTCATATAAGTTCTAAATTTTACAAAAAGATACCAGTATATTAGTATACTATTTTCTCAGAAAAATAGATAGATGCATTAGCTCGTCCTCTATTATATTTATTCTGAAGTTCCTTCATACATGCAAAAAACCGTGAGACTCCAAGAGCACTCACGGCTGATAACATCACTTTTTATTTTCTTTTTTTGCCTGTCCCGGTGGATCGGCTTTCTGCTTTTTGGAGCTATTACCTTTGTTTTGCTTGCCATTTTTTTTTGTTTCCTTTTTTGTTTTACCGGGAGGATTATCCTTTTTATGTTTATCTGCACGCGAAGGAGAATAGTCATTCTCCTTCTTCTTTTGACCAGGTGCTTGCTGCTTTTTCTCTTTCACCTTGTCCGGAGGACCATTCCCTTTCGATGGGTTTTCTTTTTTGTTGGATGATTCTTTATCCAGCCCTTTTCCCTTGTCTGGGTGTGCGTCTTTCTTCTTCACAGGAGTTTCCTTTTCCTGCTGTTTTTTATGGCCGGAAGATGGATCTGTCACTTTTTCAATTTTAGAACCCTTATTTTTTGTTGTATCCTTGTCTTTTGATTGTACCGGCTTGTTGTCTTGTTCTTTATTATAAAAAGATTGAATAACGTCCTTATCTTTCCCATCAACCTGAACTTGATCAGATGATTTACCGGTATTTGCCGAGGAGGAATCAGACAATGTTTCAGCCATATATTGATTCACCGTTTGTTTGTTTTCTTTCGCCTTATCTCTGACCGTTTCAGGCACGACGAATGCTGCCACTGTCAAAGCCGCTGCGTGTTTACTCACATATGATTCAATCTCTTCGGTAAAATCACTTGCGATGTCATCTTTCAGATAACTAACACCCACCAGTACACTATCAAGATCATTCATCAGTCCTTTTTGTTCACTGAATTCAATGATTTGCAGGATCACGTCCCCTGCTGGCTGATGCTTCCAATCTGCAAGATCTTTAATAAGCTCTCTTGCTTCGTCGTTATAGGGGGTTATATCCAGTACTTCCCGGTCCTCATTAATTTCCATTTCGATGCTTGGATTAATGTCGACATTAACATAAGCATAGGCCTGGTTACTGTCATACCAGGAATAAAGCGGGAATAACGCTATTAACAATGCTGTTACCATAGCAATGATTTTTAATCGTGCCTGCTGTTTCTTCCACTGGAATAGCGCTGCTAACCCAGTTTTCTCCGGCAGAAGTTCGAAACCAGTCTCCATTCCAACTTCCACATCGTTCAATGGTTTTGCTTTATGAAGGGTACCGAATTCGGTAAGTACAATGGTATAGCCACGGTGGTGTTCCATGACAATCCCTTTTCTCACAACCCCACCCCCTTAATATAGTCTTGGAGGTACACATATTCTTCACTTAAGATGATGACCATCGCTAAAATGAATTTACGATTCCGTTCCAGCGTTTTTTTACTGACATCAACACGATCGACAAGATCCTTGATTGGCAGTCTGCCTTTTTTCAATACTTTTTCCCTCAATGCATCATCCTCATATATCAGCCTCGCTACCCGTATTGCTGACTCACGGGCATCACGATGCTGGGGTGAAACATCGGTAAGTTCCTTGAAAGAAAGCTTGTACTGCATCAATTTCATTTGGAAATCTTTGATTTCTTCTCGTCTGTACCATGCCTCTGTCTGACGTTCATATTGCTCTTTAGCCGCTGTGATTTCCGATGGGTTTTCCATCTGTTCATCATTTTCATAGTCCTCATCGAGGGAAGCAGCCATCAAATGGCGCTGCTCATTCCGGATAAAATCGATCACCTTACGCTTGATGACAAGCCGCGCAAAGGATAGGAACGAGCTTCCTCTGGAGGAAGAAAAGGAATCGATCGCTTCATTAAAAGCCATTAAGCCAATACTGAATTCATCATCTTTGTTTTGGTCAATGTACCGTTTACATACTTCAGAAACATTTTTGGCGATAAAAGGTTGATATTGCTTCAAAAGGTGATTACGAATGTCTTCGTCTCCCGATTGTGCTAATGTCACTTGCTCATTAAGGGAGGTGTCAGTTTTCTTGTGAAACAGACTCCTGATCAACCTTTACCACCTCCAGCTATTAAGTAATTTCGAGAAAGTCTTTAATTTTATGGGTGTTATTATTAAAAAACTTTTCAATTATGTTACAAATATGTTTCAACCAACCTTATTTCTGAAGTATAACCTAACTATATTAAGGGGAGCTATGATTTTTAAATATTCAACGTGACTATCTTATCGAATTATGGAATCAGTATCTAGCACAGGTTGTTTACATTTTATTAAATGATGATTTCAAAAGATAGTACCTATTACCTCTAGACAATTATACGGTAAGAAAAAAGCCCCACCAAATGGCAGGGCTTTTCAATATTTGTTTATTACTTCCAATAAGGTTCTTTACGATACTTTCTGTAAACCTCTTCCTCCAGCTCTTCTGTAACTTGCTGTTCCTTTTTATAATTCGGACCGTCTTCTATTGTTTCCAGCTTCAAGTCAATATAGAAATCGTTGTCGACCCAATCTACAGACTGCAGCCAGTCCGGAGAAATCAATACACTTTCATTTGTGGACCACTCACTGGTATCTACGATGAAATATCTTATTCTCCATGTTTCATCATCAATCAGTATATCTTTGATATAACCGATCTTTCCATTATCCCCATGTACAACCGCATGTTGGAACTCACCTTTAATGTTTTCGATACTCCGTAGCTTATGGTTGCTTCCGTGGACATTATCATTGATCGGCGGCTTTTCCGTCCTTGCTGGCTCAGCGGTTCTTACTGGCTCTTCCATAGGGTCAAGCGGTGTAAGATATCCGCCCCAGAGAAACTCTCCACTCCAATATTGTTTCCACCCAAAGGTATCCGATAATTCAACTTCTTTATCATAGGAAAATTCCTGCTTTTCCTCGAGAGTTGCATTGTCTCTGATATCCTCTTTCTTATTCTTAACGTGTATGACTTTTTCTTCGGTTTTTACCGTCTCCATTCCGGATGGGGAGACTACCACTTTCTTACCCGGAAGCCACTTTCTTGTGTCAGCCACTAAATAGCGAATCGCCCATTTATTATCATCAAAATATAAATCTTTCAACTTCCCGAGTTCTCCATCTACAGCCTGGATATTATATGTTTCTAACGTGCTTGCTAGGTATAGCATGTTTATCACTCCTTTAGTCAGACTGCTTATTTATAAGTATTTTCCCGTCACAGAAAAAGGTAAAACAAAAAGCTGGTAAGTTTTCAGCTTGGGTTTATCGGTATGAAAGAACAGGTATAAACACAGTAGGAAAGCTGACGAAAGGAGGGAACAAGTTGAAAGCTGTACTCTTGAATACAACATTGAAACGAGGAACAGACGCAAGTGAAACAGAACAGCTGCTTCACGAGGCAACCAAAATATTACAAAAAGAACAGATCGATACCAACCGAATCCACTTAAGAGATTTTCATATTTCTTTCGGGATTACAGACCGTCTAGACGGCGATGATGATTGGCCGTTTATATTTAATAAAATTAAAGAAGCTGACATTGTGATCATCGGCACCCCGATTTCTATGGGGGAAAAAAGCAGTATCGCCAGTTTGATACTGGAACGACTTCAAGGTTATCAAGAGTTAAAAAATCAAAAGGGGCAATCTCTTTTTTATAATAAAGTCGGTGGTGTGGTAGTAGCTGGCGCCAAAGAGGACGGAGGCCGCACTGCGGCCCAGTCAATATTCTACCAGCTCTCTATGATAGGATTTACTATCCCTCCTCACGCACACGCGACGTATGAAGGGAGAATAGATCCCCGCCAAGATGAAGCCGTAGATATATCAAGAGATGATAAAGCACTGAACAATATTGAAAGAATGACTTATAATTTGATTCATTTTGCTGAACTCTTCAAGTTTCATCCCATTCCTACCCTTGGAAATGTCCTGGAATCGTAATTTTATAACTCTTCCCCTTTTCGATAAAAAAATGCTCTCTGGCTGAGAGATGTAATCAAGTCGAGTATAAAGCCACAAAGGTTTTATACTCGACTTTTCTTTCTAACCTAGAGGAGCTGTTAAAGTTTGTTGTTGATTATCACGAATCGCTTGTCGGTGGATGCTTGCCGCGGGCACGGCCTCAGCTAACTTGGTCAAGAAGATCACTTGACCAAGTGGATCTTCGGCTAGCGCTGTTCCCGCAGGCGTCACCACCGAACGCTCATCGTGGAATCAACAGTGTTGAACCTAAGAAGAGTGATTTTCTTTGATTTAAATAGAAAGTCCCTCTTTTTCTTATATCAGAAAAGTGAGGAACTTTATGTTAGACCAGCAATTGTCCATGAATTTGAGTTCTTGCGATGGCGTTTTTCACGAAATCAGAAGAATAGTGGTCTGCATGAAAACTAAATTCCACACAGACTACTTTTTAATTCAAACGACTTTCACCTTTCTCCTATCGAAGGGTCCGTTTATTACAAATCTAGCTGGATGGGAAGGGAAACAGCGAGACTCCCGCGGGAGAAGGGGCTAGGCGAGATCCCACAGGACGAAGCCCGAGGAAGCTTGCCAGGTCCCCCGCAGGAAAGCGAGTCGTTTCCCAAACCATCCTATTTCTCTCATGACAACGGACCTAGTATCTCGAAACTGAGTTTACAAGTTAGTGAGCTTTAATTTAAAACCCTCAGTGCATATGCACTGAGGGTTTTAAGGTCTGTATACTGAATAAGCGAAATTTCAGGAAAACTAAGGATACTTATTATGAAAATAATCAATCGGAACGGCGAGGCCAACCCTTCCATGCTCTTCATGTTTTAATGTAGCAAACACGACGCCGATCACTTCACTTTCTTCATTAATGACCGGACTTCCACTGTTACCTTTATAAATAGGCGCATCCAACATCATGACCGGCTGATTCCAACTTTCCAGCTTTGTGTAATCGATGATCGTCCCCTGGTTAGCAATTCCTGTAAACCTCAATGGGTTGCCGATAAAATAAAAGTGTTCTTCCGATTCAAACTTCGTCTCTTCAGCCAGGTCAAGATGGGGGAGCGATTCTCCTTCCACCTTAAGGACGGCCAGATCGACGTCAGGAAAAGCTGCTTCCACTTCCGCATGAAACAAACCTTCCTCCGGGAATGCGACCGAGATCCGTTTTTCATCTTCAATCACATGATGATTCGTTATAATCGTCCCATCCCCTGTGATCGCAAATCCAGTTCCTTTGCTTTGGCCTGCTTTTACTACGACAACCGCTTCTTGATAATCATCAATGACAGGATTGGTAGACAGCTTTGCAGAAGTAACCAAAAAATCGATGGCAGGTATCGAATAAGTCTGAGGGATGACTGCCGCTAAATTCAATACCATAACGATAGCGACAAGCCAGAACGCCCACTTAGGGAAGGGACGTTTCGACTCCTCTTTTTCTGCCTGGGCACGAGCGATCGCCTTTCTTTTTTCTTCCTGGACGAGCTCATACATTTCCTCATCATCAATTTCTTCATATAAGTCTTCATCAATGATATCCTGTTTTCGGTCATCTCTCTCCATGATGCCGCCACCTCATTAACAAAATCAGCGAGCCTACATCGCGGTCGCTTTCAATCTCCCCTGCTGCATTTGATACATCTGATAATATAGACCTTTTTCAGAAATCAATTGCGCATGGGTTCCCTTTTCCATCATTGTACCATGATGTAACACAAAAATTTGGTCAGCTTGCTGAATTGTAGACAACCGGTGAGCGATTACTAACGTCGTTCGCCCTTCTTTAAGGACTTGGAGTGCATCCTGAATCAGCTTTTCAGTCTCGGTGTCGATATTAGCCGTCGCCTCATCAAGAATAAGAATCGCAGGGTCGAAAGCAAGTGCCCTCGCAAAAGAAATCAACTGCCTCTCTCCCATTGAAAGGGAACTCCCTTTCTCTTTGACCGGTTCATCATATTGATTCGGCAGCTTTTCAACAAACCGGTCTGCTCCTACCGCTTTCAAGGCATCAATCGCCATTTCCCGGGAAATATTCGGGTCATTCATCGTTACATTCGACAAAATAGTTCCAGTGAAAATGAATGGATCCTGAAGGACGATTCCCATATGACTGCGCACCTGCTGTCTGGACCATTCTTTCGTGTCTTTACCATCAATAGTTATCCTGCCTTTTTGCGGGTCGTAAAATCGGAAGAGAAGATTCATGATTGAGCTCTTTCCTGATCCTGTATGCCCCACAAATGCAGCTGTCTGACCAGCTTTTACTTCAAAATCAATATCTTTGAGAATATAATCATCTTTTTCATAAGCAAACGATACGTGGTCAAACCGTACATTTCCGTGATAACGAGGAACTTTGGCATCCTTGACGTTTTCGCCATCTTCTTCCATCAATTCAAATACACGTCCTGCCGCTACCCGCGCTTGCTCCAGTTGTGGCAGTTGATTGACCAGGTCATTGACAGGCTGGAACAAACGCGTCAAGTAATCAACAAACGCATAAAGTACTCCCACGGTGATAACACCCTCCGCACCCATCGACTGAGAACCGAAATACCAGATAAACGCAACAAAAGCGAAATTGCGTAATACATTGACAAGGTTATGTGACGTCAAAGCGCTTAAGCGGATTAAC
The DNA here is from genome assembly GCF_043497085.1 of Halobacillus sp. B23F22_5. Taxonomy (NCBI): domain Bacteria; kingdom Bacillati; phylum Bacillota; class Bacilli; order Caryophanales; family Bacillaceae; genus Halobacillus; species Halobacillus sp. B23F22_5. The sequence goes on from NZ_JBIEKI010000011.1 coordinate 66,567, forward strand.
TTTCGTTGATACGTGAAATGTTTTTGATTCAAAGCTTCGAATTCCTTAGATGTCTGCTTTTGCTTTCGGAAGGCCTGAATGATTGACATTCCGTGAATCGCTTCATTAATATTCCCGTTCATATCGCTTACAGTAGAACGGACTACCTTGTTATATTTACCGCCATAATATTTGTACACACGCATCCATACCGCTATGATTGGCAATAGCAGCAAACAAAGCATTGCTAACTTTAGGTCGAGCAAAAACAAGGCGATATAAATGCCAGTCATATAAACGATACTTGTAACAAAAGTAGCTAATACCCTTACATAAAGCTCACGTATCGCTTCGGTGTCATTGGTCACCCTGGCAACTACTTTTCCTGCTGGCTGATTGATGAAATAATTAATCGGCAGCCGCTGGATATGCCCGAACACGTCTTTCCTCATCCGTTGAATGATTCGGTTGGATGTTTTTTGTAACAAAAATGTGTTAACAAATTGAAAAACAGCTGCGACCAAAAGCAATCCAATATACAAACCTAACAGCCTGTATATCGCCGGGCGCTCTGGAGCGAAAAAACTGTATAACTCCTGTAATGACAACTTTTCTGCGTTTGCTGCGACTTCGCCATCAGGCGTATCGATTATCAGCGTATCGCCTTCGATTTGCCTTTTTCCGGTGGTTGGGACCGCCTGGTCTACAAAATAGTAGCTGGTACCCACTTGCAGCACTGTTGTCCTATCACCTGTTTCTTCTGTTCCGTCTAACCGGTCTTCTCTTTTATAAAAATCACCCTGATAGGAGGCAGTATATTCGTCCTTATTCTCCACCTGATACCATGTCGATTCGATGCCGACGACATGATTATCGATCAGACGTTTCGCTATGAAAGGGCCGGTCAATTCAAGTGCTACCGCAACGACCAGGCAAAGCAGTCCAATAGTAATTTGTTTCCGGAATTTCCAAGCATACTGAAATAATTGTTTTTCCGTTGAACGTTTCATTATGATACTGCCCCCTTCTCATCAAGCTGCTGCATTTTATACTGAGCCTGATACCAGCCGTCAGTCTCCATCAATTGATCGTGGGTCCCTTCTTCGACAATCCTTCCGTCTTCCAAAACGATAATATGATCTGCGTGTGTGACAGCTGACAGCCTATGCGCAGCAATCAAGGTCGTTTTTCCTGTTCGTTCCTGCTTCAAATGCTGGATGATATTCGCTTCTGTTTTTCCATCGACTGCTGACATGGCATCATCTAAAATCAATATCTCAGGATCCATGATGAACGCTCTGGCAATCGCTACGCGCTGCTTTTGCCCGCCTGATAACGTGACACCGCTCTCTCCGACCTTTGTATCCAGTCCTTCTGAAAGATTTTTGATATCATCAATGAAATGAGCAAGCTCCATAACACGGTAAATTTCTTCATCACTGGCATTTTCTTTGCCGAACTGGATATTTTCCCGCACGGTCTTTGAAAACAATACTTGATCCTGAGGAACGTATCCGATCCAGGAACGCGTCTTTTCAAGTGCAAAATTCGTGATAGGAATACCTGAAATCGTCAATGCTCCTGACATTCCAGGATACTCTCTGAGCAATTGCCGGAATAGTGTAGTTTTACCTGCTCCTGTTTTTCCGACAACACCGATGGTCTGCCCGCTTTCGATTTTCAAATCAATCTCCTGCAGCCTGGGCAGATCGGTGCCTGGATAAGTGAAGGACACTTTTTCAAACACGATGGTGCCTGGCTTCTCCAAAACTTCCGGCTGTTCCGGATCTTTTACATCTGCTTTATAATCCAGTGTTTCATTGACGCGGTCCAAAGAAGCGTTCCCCCGCTGCATGACATTGATCAGCTCACCTACTGCAAACATCGGCCAGATCAACATACCGAGGTAAACGTTGAATGAAACTAATTCCCCAAGGGTCATTACATTTTGGAACACAAGTGAGGTCCCGTATCCGAGCCCGATCGTATATGAAATACCAACCAATATGGTGATTGTCGGCTCAAACATCGCGTCTACTTTAGCGACTTCCACATTTTTATGGTAGACATCTTCCGTCATGGTTTTGAAACGTTCTTCATCCTGCTTTTCCTGAACAAAGGCTCGGATTACTCTTACTCCTTTGACTGATTCGAGGACATCATCATTCATATCACCAAAGGCTTTCTGGGCTTCCATGAAACGTTCGTGGATAACTTTACCGTACCGATTCATGACGAACGCCATAATCGGCAGTGGCAGCAAAGCAGCCAAGGTAAGCTTCCAGCTGATTGTGAATCCCATGACTGCAATCAGCAGCAACATGAAAATCGTGGAATCGACTAAGGTTAATATTCCAAAGCCCGCAGTCATATTCAACGCCTTTAAATCATTAGTGGCCCTTGCCATCAAATCACCGGTCCTAAATTTACCGAAAAAACCTGGTGTCATTTTCAAAAAATGATTCATCAATTTGGAGCGCATCGTCTGCTCCATCATGATTGCCCCGCCGAATAACGTGTAATCCCATAGAAATGAAATCGTATAACTTGCTATGATCAAACCGCCATAAATCAACAGAATTTCCAGGAGACGGTCGGATGTAAGAGCGTTGAATTGAATATCATCGATTGCCATCCCCACCAATTTTGGTGGAATGATATCAACCACACTAGCAATTATTAAAGCAATAATTGCAAAGGTATATCGTTTCCAATGTAATTTAAAAAACCATCCTAATTTACTGAATACACCAAACATAATCTACTCACTTCCCTTCCGCGATTCTTGCTATCCACTGTCTTTCCAATCTTCAATTACTTGCTTCAAACGCTTACAAATTTCCATCGTTACTCCTCCTTCAAAACTTTATTTCTATATCAAGCAGCCAAAATAAAACTGCCTAATAACCACAAAAGGGCATACGCTCGTGACGTATGCCCTGAATACATTATTAAAACCTGGCTGATCGCCAAGGCCTAATGAAAGTATAAAAAAGCCACGAAGCTATTCGTGGCCTATTTCCCCTATGTTCAAATAAAATTAATCAAACCCCTGCCATTGCTCAGGAATCAACCGGCCACGCGAGATATGAAGTTGTATGTAGAGCGGCTTGCACGTATACTACTAGTTGCTTAATCATTGTCGTGGCCTCCTTTAATCTTAATGATTATATATTATATAGTTTTCAAAAAATTTAATCAACACAATAGATGGAACTTTTTTGCAAAATATTTCGACAGCACTCTCGTTTTAGATTCCTTGTCCAAATAAAATTGTCAGTGCTAAAACAAACACAAGCAAAGCAATAAATACAATCGACAATGGCCGGGATACATTCGCTTTCTGTACCTCTTCCCATCTGACAGGGCGAATGCCCGCAATGGAGAAAATAGTGACGGCAGCTAATAATATCGAAGAAATATTAAGCATCAGCAATACGAAGGCACCAAAAGCGTTTGTCCAAAGTGCCCCGCCAAGCGATATTCCCAACGCAACCGTGGGCGGAAGCAATGCGACTGCTACCATAACTCCGACCAGGTTACCAGATAGCCGGTTTAAAAATGCGAGCGCGCCAGCAGCACCTGATGCAATCCCCAGAAAAATATCGGAAATAGCTACCTCGGTACGATCCCAGTATTGGTCGGTTTTCAAACCAACATCAAACATGGATCCCAGTCCAACAGAAATGACGATGACAATTATAACACCAAAGATAGAAGCTTGAAACGCCTTCCAGAGTCTTTTGTAGTCCCCAAGAATCGAAGCAAAAGCTATGGCAATTACAGGTCCGATCATCGGAGCAATCACCATAGCGCCGATGACGACTGCTTCACTGTCTTTGATGAATCCTACTGTTGCCACAATTGCTGATAAAATAATCATCATTGTATAATTGAGCGTGATGTTGCTGCTTTTTTCTACGTTATTAATCAATTCATGCCGGCTTGCCCGAAGCAGTAATGCCTCCTTTTCTTCTTCCTCTTGCTTCTCCTCTTCTTCCGTCTCATCCGCTTTGTTGACGGTGTCTTTTGAAAAGTATGCCCGGACGGGAAGCAGCATCGTTTCAAACCCATCAACCACACCTGCTACTCCTTCCAGATAATCCAGTACATCCTCCACATCTTTGGTAGATACTAAAATACGGACTAACTTACGCTCCTCGGATTCATTTGACACCCAGAGCGATTGCGAATCGAATTCTTCCAATTTGTCATAGATCGATTCAAATCGTTTATTGGGAATATAAACTTCTACCAACTGCATTTCCATAAGTGTTGTCTCCTTATAATGACGCAGTGTCTATTCTAATTACATCAAAACACCTGCAAAAATGAAGAATTTTCGTTAAAATAAAACTAATCTTGTTAGGAGGGATTACATGTACTTGGATGAAATATTAGAATATAACCGTACTTTTGTAGAAGAAAAGCAATACTTAGAATACCAGACGGACAAATTCCCCCATAAGAAACTTGTCGTGTTAAGCTGTATGGATACCAGGCTGGTAGAATTGCTTCCCAGGGCACTGAATGTTAAAAATGGGGATGTAAAAATGGTCAAAAACGCCGGTGCTGTCATAACTCACCCATTTGGCAGTGTCATGCGCAGCCTGCTTGTCGCCATTTATGAACTGAAGGCTGACGAAATCATCGTAGTTGGCCATCATGATTGCGGCATGAAGCATTTTGACGGTGAAAATATGATGGCTAAAATGAAAGACCAGGGAGTCACGGAAGAAACCTTTGATACACTCTCTTATGCCGGCGTTGACGTGAAAGATTGGCTGCAAGGTTTCGAGCGTGTTGAGGACTCTGTCCAGAACAGTGTCGATATGATTCGCAATCATCCTTTGCTTCCAGAAAGCACCCCCGTCCATGGACTTGTTATTGATCCAGAGACAGGGAAGCTTGATCTAGTGACAAAGGGATACCAGGAATGATTAACAGAAAGCTGTCCATATATGGGCAGCTTTTATTTTTACCGGAAACTGTCATTTTTGTGGCAAAAACTCATTCGTCCAGAAAAGCAAGTTACAACTGTACTATGCATTCTTTTTTGTTTTGCTTTTCGATGAAGAGGTTTTCTTTGAAGTACTTTTATTCGCAGTACTGCTTTTCTTAGTCGTTGATTTTTTCTTGGTTGTTTTTCCACCGCTTTTATTTGCTTTATCGAGTGATGCCTGCAGAGCATCCATCAAGTTGGTCACATTATCAGGCGCTTTCTTTTCTTTGGCAGTCGCAATATGTTTTTCTCCGTTTTTCTTTTCCTCAATAAGTTCCAGCAATGCATTGCGATAATCATCCTGGTACTTCTCTGGATCGAACTCCGAGGTCAATTGATCAATCAGCATTTTTGCCGTATCCAACTCTTTCTTGACGGTTTCCCCTTTTTCAGGCACATTCGGTACATCTACGGTGGCACGGACTTCATCTGGATAATGTATCGTTTCCATTACAAGTGTGTTCTGGTAAACACGGATGACAGCCAGCTGCTCTTTAGCGCGTATCAGAATTTTAGCGACACCAATTTTGCCCGTGTCCTGCAGTGCTTCCCGCAACAGGACATATGCCTTCGAACCGCCTTCATTCGGAGATAAAAAGTAACTTTTTTCAAAATAGATCGGATCGATTTCTTCCAGGCTGACAAAATCAACAATCTCAACCGCTTTATCGGTATTTTCCTTTTTCAATTCTTCCATTTCTTCTTCATCGATCAAGACGAATTTATTCTTCGCATATTCGTACCCTTTGACGATTTCATTTTGTTCTACTTCTCGTTCACATACCGGACAAACCTTTTCATATTTGATTGGGGATTGGCATTCTTTATGAAGCTGGCGCATCTTAACATCTTTATTTTCTGTCGCGGCATGCAATTTCACCGGGATGTTGACCAGACCGAAACTGATTGTCCCTTTCCACATCGTGTGCATTTCGTCACCTTCTTTTTCATTAGTTTGAGCATCCAGCGAAGATTTATGTTTAGCTTTTTATTTGATTGCCAAACTAACGCTATAGGTGGTGTCGTTATGAAGTATAAAACCATGCAGCCAGTACTTGCCGCTGAATTGCCAGATGGTAAAAATTGGGTTTACGAAGTGAAATACGATGGCTTTCGATGTTTCGTCAAGTGGGAGAATGGCAATGTCGAATTAATCAGCCGTAATGGAAAATCTTTGACGAAGCAATTTCCCGAGGTGGTGGAATTTTTTTACGAGCAATCCGAACAATTAGAGGATTATCTGCCACTAGTTCTGGATGGTGAGTTGACCGTTTTGAATACCTTGTATCAGAGTGACTTTTATACCTTGCAGACACGCTCACGCATGAGCAATAAAGCGCGTATTCAACATCAAGCAGAACAAAGGCCAGCTCACTTCCTCGTCTTTGATATCGTGGAGTGGAAAGGGAAAAAATTGACCTCCGCTTATACTTCACGAAAAAAGCAGCTCGCGCAATTGTTCAAGCTCCTTGACCTCCCGCTTGCCATTCAGTTTACCGTGCCGCTTGGTTATGTCGAGGCTGTTAAAAGAAAGTCAGAGATCCAGCAACGTGTCGATGACCATCTGGCTGAAGGCGTGGTGGCGAAACTCACCTCTGCACTCTATGAGGAAGGTAAAAATGAAAAATGGAAAAAAATCAAGAACTGGCTGACAATCACCGGTATAGTGACTGGCTACCAAAAGCAAAACGCTTATTTTGATTTATCTGTTTATGATGAAAACGATTCTCTTCTGACAATAGGTAAATGCAAGCATGGTCTGAATCAAAACGATAAGGAAACATTGATTAAGGCAGTAAAAGAGCGGGGCACCAAACGTGGCGATTATTTCCAGGTCCCTCCTGCAATTTGTATGGACATCCATTGCCTTGGTTTTCATGGCAACGAATTGAGAGAGCCTGTTTTTGCTGCATTCCGTTTGGACATGGCACCGGAAGCTTGCACCATTTCCCGGTTGGACTGGCAGTTAGGTATGCCACCTGATGAAGTTTCCTATACGAACCTGGATAAACATTTATATCCGGAACTGGAACTCTCCAAAGCAGAGCTGATTAGTTATTTGCGGAGAATCTACCCATATATGAAACCTTTTTTGGATGACAGAAAATTGACCGTCATCCGTTATCCTGATGGAATAAATAAGGAAGCTTTTTTTCAAAAAAACCTGCCTGCCTATGCCCCGGATATATTTGTCAAGAACGAGGAAGGAAGCCAATTCATCTCTCACGCCGCCCAGGTTGCCTGGTTTGGTAATCAGGCAGCAATTGAATACCATGTTCCTTTTCAAAAACAAAACAGTGACTATCCAGCGGAGATTGTCTTTGATCTCGATCCCCCGGACGAAAATGGTTTTCATCTCGCTGTCCAGGCAGCAAAGCATCTTTATACGATTTTCCAGGAACTCCAGGTTCATGCTTTTGTGAAAACCTCAGGAGGCAAGGGGCTGCAAGTCTACCTGCCGCTTCCGGACAAGTCCTTAACCTATGATCAGACAAGCCGCTTCACAGAGGTAATCGCTAATACGCTGGTCGATTATCAACCAGACCTGTTTACCACAGAACGATTAAAGAAAAAGCGGAAAGAGAGGTTGTACGTCGATCATGTCCAGCATGCGCCTGGTAAAACAATCATCGCTCCTTATTCCCCGCGGGGAAATACTGCCGCAAGCGTTTCCACTCCGTTATATTGGGAAGAACTTGACTCATTAAAAGATCCAAAAATATTCACAATCCGTAACACCTTCCAGCGTTTGCGTGAAAAAGGATGTCCGTTCCGAGTAATGGAAGAAACCAAAAAAGTTCAGTCAATCGAAAATATTAAAAAATGGCTTTAGCCCTTCTGGAATCAGGCTTTTTCGTGGATCCTTTTCTCACCCCTTGCCTTACAGAAAAAATCTATTAACTAAAGCTTCTCCCTCTTAGGGGACGAGCTGTCAGAGTATTGCTTGTTTCACTGGACAAGCCTGCTATGGACAAACGTACATTTATTATGTTGATAGAGACAAACTCCCATGCACTCCTGTAGTCCCGACATATTCTATTAATACCTTCGGGCAAAACGAATCAAGGAGTGAAATGAATGAGTTGTAAATGTAAAAAAGACAACTGCGTGTGCAGAAAAGTAAGAAGAATCGCAGAAGTGCAAGACGAAGTCGCAAACAATGACTGTTGCAGAAGTGGATCTTGTGAAATGTCCATCAGGGACCTGGTATCCCCTACTGGTAACGGGAACGGCAACGATACGATTCCTTTTATGCTGCTGTGCGGCTGCGAAAATACCTTTGCCGGATTGCTTCCTTACTTCGCATGGGGAGTTCGTACCGAAAACGACTGCTTCGGGCCAGTGCCTTCCCCATTCTTCCGAGTGAAGAAGTTCAAAGACAATGATGATTGCTGTGCTATTTTGGAACTACTTTTCCCAAGTCTTTGTGACGAAGATCCATGTCTCTTACTTTTCGATGGATGGTTCAGCACGGGCATATGCGTTGAAGTGGACCTTAGCTGCTTCACAGGTATCACTTGCTTCCCGCCTACTTCTACCATGAGTGCTAACTCTGCACAAATGTCAGCAGGCCTGAAAGCAGTGAACGCGCTTCGCGCTGATAAGAATGCTATGCTTGGATTGGCAAAACAATAATAATCAGTTATTCCCCTTTCTGATTATAATATAAAACGACCTTATCCCGTTTAGATAAGGTCGTCTTTTTTATGTATTTTCCGTTAAGGCCTTCCAGCTTCTGTAGGCTGACCACCGCGCCCCCCTACCTTATGGCATGGCCGCATCAACAGTAATGTTACCGGACGCCCTCTCCTGTGACACGAAAAATACGTGGTATGAATGCATTGCAATTGAATTTATTTCTCCCGTCTTTCATAGATATGTAAAAGGGACAACACCCTCTGTTCCCAAACATCTCACTTTTCATAGACAGGTGGTGGTAATGATGGACTGGATAACTACTTTTTGGGAAGCAAATAGAAACAATATCATCGTGTCGTTTATAAGTGGTTTAGTGTTTTTTATTCTGGGACCAATTGGTTTATGGTTTTCTGGAAAGAAAGTAAAAAAAGAAAGAATCAATAAAGCGAAAGATACCTTGCTTGATATAATGGAAGGAATGTTAGTCAGCGAAGAAAAGGTTTCCCACAATAAATTAATCAAAATTTTTCGTTCAGTAGAAAGGGACCTTAATGTTGATTTAGAAGCCAATTATGATTTGGAAAACTTGTTCGGTGACCTTGTCCTCCGTTTCGAGAGAAGCAAACATTTGGATGCGACACAAAAGGACAACTACTTCGAAAAAATCGTCAATATGGAAACTGAGTTATCAACCGGCCAACACGGCAGCAGTAAAAACCAGAGTATCCCGAAAGCCTACTACAAAGTGTTAAATGAAATAAGAGAAGCCAATTCCAGGAATGAGCAGCAAACCATTGATAAATTATTAGATGAGCTCGAACATAAATTAAATAACAGGGATACTATGCTGGGATCGAACATGTTATTTCTCAGAAAACCGAAAATATTGCTGTTGACCCTGTTCGTATATATTCTGTTCCTGATCATCATTTTCACATTAATCTCCTTCGTTGATGGCAAACTGCCCATATAGCCAACAAACAAAGATTCGTCCAACTCCCCCCTTCTACCATTCCAACCTAACAGATATTCATGCATACCCCTGATTCATAACGGACCTGATAGAGACAGGCAAAAAGAAACATTATTAGAAAAGGCTTGTCGCCAAGCCCTTATAACGAAAGCCTGAGTGTTCCTTATACTTTAATCCTTTAACAAAGTTAAACTTTTTTAAAGGATTAAAAGGCATGGACAGCAAAATGTCCATGCCTTTATTGCGATACCTACCGGTCGCTTTTGCTTTGGATATCAGTAATCAAATTCGTCTGGATGTGGACCGTTACGTCCTTCCTCTCCAAGGTCTAATTCATCGATACGTTTGATTTCTTCGTCTGTCAATTCAAAATCGAAGATATCCGCGTTTTCCTGCTGTCTTTCTTTTTTAACGGATTTAGGAATCGTCACGATACCACTTTGATAATCCCAGCGAAGAATGATTTGTGCTGGTGTTTTATCATACTTTTCAGCTAGTTCTTTTAAAACAGGAGCATCCAGGTACTTCCCACGCGCAAGTGGCGACCAGGCAACGACCTGGATATCATTTGCTTCGCAGAACTCTCTTGTTTGCTGTTGGTGAAGTTCCGGATGCAGTTCAATCTGGTTGACTATCGGAGTTTCTTCAGCGTCTTTCATCACATCTTCCAAGTGATGCGGCAGGAAGTTGCTGACACCAATCGCTTTCACTTTTCCATCTTTATAAAGCTTCTCCAACGCTTTCCACGTATCCGTGAACTTTCCTGGAACTGGCCAATGAATCAGATATAGATCAAGGTATTCAAGACCCAGCTTATTCAAGCTGCGATCGAAAGCCTCCAGTGTTTCTTCATAACCCTGCTCATCATTCCAGACCTTCGTAGTGACGAATATCTCCTCACGGGGTACGTCACTTTCTTTGATCGCCTGTCCGACACCTTCTTCATTTTTATAAAATGACGCAGTATCGATATGACGGTAACCCAGTTCTAAGGCACTTTTCACCGAATCCACTACTTCCTGGCCGTCTTCCATTTTATATACCCCAAGGCCGAGCCATGGCATTTCTACATGATTACGCATTTTGACAGTACTTGTTAAACTCATATCCTATCTCTCCTTTGCGAAATGCTTGCTTACATCCTATCATTTTTACTCACTTTATGTATTTACCCTGTTTGGAAATAAGGTAAAACCTTCTAATCTTCTTGCTTTATCTTTATACTGATTATATAGAGAGAAAAGGGGCGGATTATTTGAGTGACAAGCAATTTACCAATAACAAAGCAATCACTTCACTGACTTTAGGTATCCTGTCCATCGTCATTCCTGTCATCGGTTTATTTTGTGCCATTGCAGGAATTTATTATTACAAGGGAAGCATGAAAGAAATAAAAACCAAAGATGAAGCAGGGATGAATGTCGCGATCGCAGGCCTTGTATGTAGTATCGTTGGAATCATCATACAATTATTATACATCCTCGCAATCATAGCTTACTTTGCCGTTACGGGCTTCATTGAGCAGGTTTCACCTTCTCTGCTTATCTGAACTGAACTTAGGTAAAGTAGACTCGATAAAAATTAACGATAAAAAACGGAGGAAGATTGGATATAATGCTAAAATTCCTATTAAGTCACCGATGAAACCCAGCGTGTTGGTGAACAGCATCCAGACAGCCAATGCCAGCATGATAGCAAAACTGACATTCCCAGCGCCGCCATTGACCGGATTCCAGGAATTGACCGAAAGCTTGGTATCCTGCTCCTGTTCTTTGAAGCAATTATAGTGGAACGCTTTGATACGGAACCAATTGGAAGCAGTAACAAGATTATCCCTGTCTTTCACTTCCTTCTTACAATAATGACAAACGACATTTTTCAATGACATCGACTCCTGACTTTGTATAATCTTGGTACTTTTAATTATAACTTAAATTTCTTCATCCCCCTACAATAACAATGATTGAATGAAAAAAAGACTGCCTTTATGTAAGGCAGTCTAACATTTATTTTTTTTCGTAACTTTGTATCAACTGGACAACCTTTTCTTTCACTTGCTGGCTTTGGTAGTTTTCCATATTTTTAAGGATTTCATCTTTATCTTTCATCAACCCATCAATTTCTTCTATGAGCGTTTCTTCTGTCAATTCTTCCTCTTCCAGTTTTCTTGCGTATCCTTGTTTGACAAACGAATCAGCATTCAATATCTGGTCACCGCGGCTTGCTTGTCTCGATAATGGGATAAGCAGCATTGGTTTTTGTAATGCCAAAAATTCATAGATAGCGTTGGATCCTGCGCGGGAAACGATATAATCAGTCGCCGCAAAAAGATGTTTCAATTCATCGGTTACATATTCAAATTGGACGTAGCCCGACTGCTTAACCGACTCATCGACATTTCCTTTGCCGCATATATGGATGATTTGCATTTTTGGCAGCAACTCATCCAATTGGTTACGAATCGAATCATTGATTTTTTTCGATCCCATACTTCCTCCCATCACCATCAGGACGGGTTTCGAAGTAGAGAAGCCGCACATCTCCAGTCCCTTTTGTTTATCGCCCTTAAACAATTCCTCCCGGATGACAGCCCCAATATATTCTTTCTTTCCCTCAGGTAAATACTGCATCGTTTCCGGGAAAGTCGCCAGGATTTTTTTCGCAAACCGTGACGCCAGTTTATTTGCAAGCCCTGGGGTGTAATCGGACTCATGGATGATTGCCGGTACGCGATTCATCCATGATGCAGCCACTACAGGGACAGATACAAATCCCCCTTTAGAGAAAATGACATTCGGTTTCCGTTTCCGGATGATATTCCATGCCTGCACGGTACCTTTCATGACTTTGAAAGGATCTTTCAAATTTTCTTTCGACATATAGCGACGCAGTTTTCCTGTAGAGATAGCGTGGTAGGAAACACCATCGAGGTCTTCAATCAATTGTCGTTCTATCCCGTTGTGGGATCCGATATAATCTATCTCATATCCCTGTTTTTGGAATTCCGGAATTAACGCGAGGTTCACGATGACATGTCCTGCTGTTCCTCCACCGGTAAATAATATGCTTTTCTTACTCATAAAAAACTTCCTTTCTCTTCGTCATCCTGTCTATTTCATAATTTCATATAGGTTAAGTCTTGTTTTTGTGCTATAATCCTCTCTATCCTAAGTGAATTGTATCAGAAAAGGAAGAGACATATGTATGAAACTTCAACCTTGAAACAGAAAATCAAGCTATTTCTCACCATCCTCATCCCGATTCTTATCACGCAAATCGGCATGTATGCGATGAATTTTTTTGATACGATTATGGCCGGCCAGGCTGGAGCTGAAGATTTAGCCGGTGTCGCCATCGGTTCAAATGTATGGCTGCCCATTTTCACCGGGCTGAACGGTATCATGCTGGCCATTTCCCCTATTGTGGCACAGTTAAAGGGAGCGAAACAAGACAGCGAAATCCCCGTCGCAGTTAAACAGGGGGCGTACCTTGCAGCAGTGATCGCGATCGTTATCGGTGTGGCAGGTTTCTTTTTAATCGAACCGGTGCTTGGTCTGATGGATATAACGGATGGTGTAACCTATATCGCGAAATATTACCTGATTACACTTGGAATTGGAATCATACCATTATTTGTATTCAATATTTATCGCAGTTTCATCGATGCTCTCGGGTATACAAGGATATCGATGATCATCATTCTTCTTACCCTTCCTACCAATATTTTATTCAATTATATATTCATTTTTGGGAAATTCGGATTTCCAGCACTTGGCGGGATCGGTGCAGGGCTGGCGACTGCTTTGACCTACTGGGTCTCTTTTATCATCGCCGTAGTTATTCTGCAGACTGTTCAGCCATTCCGTGTCTATCGCATCTTTTCCAACTGGATTCGTCCATCATTGAAGGCCTGGGGAGAACAGTTAAAAATTGGCATTCCCATTGGTTTCGCAATTTTCTTTGAGACTAGTATATTCGCAGCGGTCACTTTTTTTATGACCGCTTATGATACGTATACCATTGCAGCACACCAGGCAGCCATCAATTTCGCTTCTTTGTTATATATGATCCCGCTGAGCATTGCTTTCACCCTGACCATTGCCGTAGGTTTTGAAACAGGGGCAAACCGCCACAAGGATGCCCGTACGTATTCTTATTTAGGTATATTAATAGCAGTTGCGATGTCCGTACTGGCCGGGATGATTTTGTATGTATTTGACGATGCCGTTGCTCGTCTTTACAGTTCCAATCCTGCCGTAATTGAATTGACGAAGAACTTCATTTTCTTCGCGATCTGGTTCCAATTATCGGATGCTGTCGGAGCTCCAATTCAGGGGATTTTGCGTGGATACAAGGACGTCAATATTACGCTGGTCATGGCGTTTGTATCATACTGGGTAATTGGTCTCCCAAGCGGATGGCTGCTTGCCAACTATACAGCACTTGGTCCATATGGCTACTGGATGAGCTTGATTATCGGTTTGACTGCTGGAGCCATTACCTTATATGGGCGGATGTTTTTGCTGCAACGAAGGAATATCAGACTTTATAATAGGTAAAAAACCAGCTGGCACCAAAGTGTCAGCTGGTTTCTATTATTACTGATCAAGGTTGAAAACAATCAATCGCTCTTCAGTCATATCCTCGATCGCATATTTCGGTCCTTCTTTACCCCAGCCGCTACCTTTGACGCCGCCATATGGCATCAAGTCGACACGGTACTGAGAGGAGTCATTGATCATGAGTCCTCCAACGTGGACATGTTTAGCTGCATAAAAGGCTGTTTCCAGGTTCTTTGTGAAGATTCCGCCTTGGAGCCCGTATTGGGATTTGTTCACTTCATCGATGCATTCCTTAATGTCTGAAAAAGGAATCATGCTTATGACTGGTGCGAAAATTTCTTCACAGACAACTTTCATGTCGTTTTTCACATTAGTAATTACCGTCGGATGAAGTAAGGCTCCCTCACGGTTACCGCCATAGACCACTTTCGCGCCGTTTTCTTCCGCTTCTTTAATCCATTGCTCGGCACGCTCGGCTTCTTCTTCACTGATCATCGGTCCAACATCTGTATCGGGATCATTCGGGTCGCCGATATTCAATTGGTCGATTGCCTGAAATAATTTGTCCTGGAATACATCCTGAATAGCTTCATGGACATACAGGCGCTGGACAGAAATGCAGACTTGGCCGGCAAAAGCGAAACTTTTCTGGGCAATATTGCTGGCAGCTTTGTCTAAATCCGCTTCTTTATCTACAATGATAGGAGAGTTATTTCCAAGTTCCAGTATAAGCTTGTTCAAGCCGGTATTCTGCTTTAACTTCAAACCGACATTAGCGCTGCCGGTGAACGTGTATAGATTAATCCGTTCATCTTCCATCATCTGCTGGCCAACGGTTGATCCGGAACCAACAACCACATTCAAAAAGCCTTTCGGAAGTCCAGCTTGCTCAAATAGTTCAGCCAGCTTCAACGCTGTAGTCGGCGTGTTGCTCGCAGGTTTCAAAACAACAGTATTTCCGGCTGCGATAGCAGGAGCAATTTTATGAGCTACGAGATTCAACGGGAAATTGAATGGACTGATTGCTCCGACTACACCGACCGGAACTTTCATCGTATAGGCCATCCGGTTTTCTGAACCAGGAGCCGCTTCCACCGGCACGCCTTCCCCATGGATGCGCTTCGCCTCTTCCGCTGATAATTCAATCGTCTGAGTCGCCCGGTCAATTTCCGTTCGAGTCTGCTTCAATGGTTTTCCGGCTTCCATCGTAATGTTTTTAGCGAGCTCTTCTTTGTTTTCCTGAAGCAGTTCACTTACTCTCTTTAAAATTTTGTAACGTTCGTATGGTGGAAGCGGGTTTTCTTTGAAGGCAGTTTCCGCAGCGGTGGTCGCCTGCTCTACTTCTTTTACTCCCGCTTTTGATACCCGGGCATAAACTTCCTGTGTATACTTATTAAGGACTTCTAGTTGATCATCTGTCTTTACCCATTCGCCATTGATGTATAGGTTATATGTCTGTACCATAACATCTCTCCTTCTTAATAATGGTTACAGTAAACTATTTCCTAAACACCCCAGGCTGAAACTCTGTTATTACAAAGTTTTACATTAAAGCTTTTTTAAACGTCGTTAATTTTTCATGAGATGCTTATTCAACTATTGGGCGAATTGTGGAAAACTTAATTTCGAGATACTTCGGGTCCGTTGCCGAGTCAGGAATAAGGGCGGCGGGGAAACGATTCGCTTTCCTGTGGGGGAACTGGCAAGCCTCCTCGGTCGTTTCACGACCTGTGGGGTCTCGCCTAGCCCCTTCTCCCACGGGAGTCTCACCGTTTCCCCGCCAACCTATCCTTTTCGAGATAAACGGACCACTACAATGAATGAAAATGCTTCTACCTATGCTACATAATGTGAATAACAGTGAGTGTGGCAGTTTTTCCTTTTTATGAATAGCTCTTTAAAAATGCTCCATGCGGTTGTTTCCGTTTCCTCACCACAGCAAGGAGGTCCGGGAAATTGCGAGACTCCAATGGGAGGATAGTACATGGTGAGATCCCGCAAGGCGAAGCCTGAGGAAGCTCACCGTACGCCCATGGAAAGCGAGTGATTTCCAGGACCTCCAAACGCTCCCAACCGTAACGGAAACAGTTGCTCTCGAAACTGAGTCTTCAATTAAAGGGATCTTAACTGTAAAATCAGAACCTATACAAAAAAGTGCTATCCTTACTTGAAAGGATAGCACTTTTGTCAGTTTCTTATAGGAATAGACCTGCGATGGTTGCGGATAGGACAGAGCCTAATGTAGCACCAATCAATAGTTTCATACCGAAACCGGAAACTCTTCCGCCTTTTTCTGAGTCGATTCCTTGTACCGTACCGGCGATGATACCGATAGAAGAGAAGTTGGCGAAACTAGTCAGGAACACAGTGACGACCCCAACTGTTTTCTCAGAAACTTGGTCCAGCATGTTCTGGAATTCCAGCATTGCTACGAATTCGTTTGTTACGATTTTTGTACCCATAATGGCACCAGCATCGATAACTTCAGCCGCTGGGATGCCCATCAATAGCCCGAGTGGAGCAATGACATAACCTAAAGCTTGCTGTAAGGTGAATCCATTGAAGATCCCGGCAAATGCCCAGTTCACTAATTCTAGTGATGCAATGAAAGCAATCAGCATGGTTGCAACGATCAAAGCGATACGACCACCATCAAGGGCCCCATTACCCATCGCTTCGAAAAAGCTCTTCGCATTGGAAACATCCTGGATTTCAACGGTGTCTTCTTTCTTGTCTACTTTGACAGGTGCAATGATGGAAGCTACAATCAATGCACTGAACATATTCAATGGCAACGCTACAAGTACATATTGCGCCGGCAGCATTCCCAGGTAAGCCCCTACGATGGAAGCAGAAACAGACCCCATTGCAGATGCACTGACAATATAAAGACGGTTGTCACTCAATTGATGGAATTGAGATTTAATCGCAATCAAAGCTTCGGACTGACCGAAGAAGATACTATTGACCGCGTTAAAGGACTCGATTTTTGGAAGTCCTGTAATGTAAGAAAGAGCTTGTCCTAAATATTTGATGATGAAAGGCAAGATTTTTAAATAAGTCAATACAGATAGAATAGTCGCAAAGAAAATAATCAATAGCAAGACGTTGAAAAAGAACACGCCTCCGCCGCCTTCTTCGACAGCGATTCCCCCAAGTACAAAGTTGACACCTTCTGAGCCGAACTCAATCAATTTATTGAAACCGGCTGAAATAGCACCAATGATT
Organism: Halobacillus sp. B23F22_5; assembly: GCF_043497085.1. NCBI lineage: Bacteria > Bacillati > Bacillota > Bacilli > Caryophanales > Bacillaceae > Halobacillus > Halobacillus sp. B23F22_5. The sequence goes on from NZ_JBIEKI010000011.1 coordinate 83,950, forward strand.
GCCTGTCCGACATCTGTATTGAACATGAACCACGTGGTGAACAGCTGCAAAGCTAGCATGATTCCAATTCCACGAAGGTTGATGTTCTTTTTATCATTGGACATCAAGAATGCGATACCCAGTACAACGACAATGGCCAAAAGACCTAATAAAATTCCCATATTTTGTTCCTCCCTCAAAGTTGTCCGTCCCATAATGAAAATGCTTACATATGATCATTTCATAATGGATTCTATCAGGTTGTCAGACGTCATGCAAGTGTAATTTTTAGTCATAGAACTGAAAACCTTGTCATATCAACGTTTACAATTTTTGAAAGTAATGTGAACGGTCAACCTTTTTTACTATCTTGCTCAGGACTTTATTCACCTTAACAAAATTATTAGGGTTCGTCATCACCGTTATGACCGTTACTATTATTTTTGAATGAAAAATTGTACCCAGTATCCTTTTCCATTGTTTCCTTCTGCATATCCTACTCCGATATGTGTCATCCTGGCATTTAATATATTTTTTCGATGACCAGAGTGTGCCAGCCATTGGGAAACCACTTCCTCGGGAGAAAACGGTGCGGCCGCTATATTTTCAGCCGCACGCTCGAAGTCTATTTGGTAATCACGGAGCATCATAAAGGGAGAACCATACGTAGGGGATTGGTGACTGAAGTAGTTATTTTCAGCCATATCTTCGGCTTTAACAGCTGCGACACGTTTCAACGCTTCATCCATATGCAGCGGTTTGATCCCTTTTTGAATTCGTGCTTCATTTGTAAGCTCGACTATTGTTTCCGTAATTTCTCCGGAAGGAATCAGCAGCCGGTCACCTGGATAAATCACCCCCGGATTTTCGATATGAGCGTTGCTCTCTATCAAGTCACTTAAAGAAAGATCATAACGGAGGGAAATTTTCCACATCGTATCCCCTGGTTTTATATGATAGGTCATTGTTTCTGCATCAACTTTATTTCCTGTTTCTGTTATCAGCAAGAAAATGAACAGAAACAAACATACAAACCACTTTCCCACATTTATTCTCTCCTTTACGAAGATGTCTGACTTAGTTTCTTCTACTTTTTAAGTTTCATGTACCATAGAAAGACATGACTTATCACCAAACCCCAGAGTGAAAAACAATTAAATGAAAACGCCAGACCATAGAATTATGATCTGGCGTACTATTAAAAGTGGAACGAGCGTGCTACATCGATTAAGTCTGATTTTTCCACGTCGGTGCTGTCGTCGGAAAAGTTACTGGGGCGATAGGTCATCTTATAGGTGACCCCGTCTTTTTGCCATGTGACGGTTTTAGCAAATGAATTATCAACATATTGACCGGAAAGCGAATCGGTAATGGCCACTTGTTCTGGTGAAAACAAGTCTGGTTCGACGTTCCCCTCAATGAACTGCAAGGTCAACAAATCATTTTCATTGGTATAAAAGCTTAGATCCAGTGCTTCAGCATCATCGACTTTATACACATCAGAGACCATCATCACCATTTCAAACGGGATGAATTCCGGCAGTTCCAGCTCAAAATCCATCTGACTAACAGCCTGTTCTGCCTGCTTCTGATCATATTCGTAGTAATCGTGAGGTACCGCTTTGGTACTCTGGCACGCTGTCATAAAAAGTACGAGAGCCAATAGACCGAAATAGATGACGACTTTTGTTCCTTTCATATTTCTTCCCCCTGGACAAAAATTTCTCTATTTCTGTAGACGATCTCATCCAGGAAAAAGTTTCAGATTTTTACATTTTTTTAACCAATCGTGCCATGTTCCTGAATTACCACATTTACTTTCGGAGTGATCGTGATATTTTTAAAGTCTTTATCCCAGTCTAACTGTTTCCATGTATCATAATGAAAAGCTTCCGTACGTCTGCCAATCCCTAACACATCACTGTGAGACTCTTGTAATAGTGACATAATTTCTGTCGCTTCCTTTGTTAGTTTTTCGGATAATTTTTTCTCCAACTCTGCTACTACTTTCGGGTCTGTCAGTTTATCCTTCGGGTATTCTACCACATTCAAATATAAATCTAAGTTTACATCTACAGAGATTGTTCCTCCAAAAGGTGTGATTTTTAAATCACGATTTTGTTTGATTACTTGAGCGCTTATATACCTTGTAAGCCTTGGTTCACCTGTTTCACTTACTTGCCGGGTTATTCTGGCGACTTTCCCCTTCTTATTATTCATTAACAACAATAGCGTGGCTTGCTCTGCATCTAACGATATTCCAGAATATTTTTTGTCATGGAAGAGAGCCAACCCTTTATAAATTATTTCATTCGCTTCTTTATCTACGGTAAGTAAAGGTAAGGCAATATCGATACCTGGTTCAAATAGTTCCGCACAGATCAGCTGGACATTATCCCCATGAGAATGGGTGGTGTTGGCAACAGCGTCAAGCAGGCCAACAACATGTTCAGAAACACGGGGTTCCTGATCTGTCTTTATAGAAAAAACTTCTGAGGCTTCCCCTTCCACGACTGCTACTTCAGCGCTTAAATTGTTTTGTGGAGCCCGATAATACCCGTCAAGAATAGAATATATATCCTGTTTTGCAAGTTTTTCTCCTATGAGTAATACCTCTATTTTGGAGGGATCGAATTTATAGGATAATTGTTTATCGATTTCATTTCTCGCATCAAATAAGTTATGACCAATCCCTGTTTCGATATGAGCTTGCCCCTCCGTCGCTCTTTCTGTTCCAGCTTCTGGTATCAGTATAGAGACGGTATCTTTCACTCTTCCATCTTCCGTTAGATCAAAAGTAGCCCCCATGATCAGCTTAGCATCTTTGAATAACCGCTGATCCCAGCAGCCGGTTAGTAACACCATACAACACAGCAGCAATAACAAACCTTTCTTTTTCATTTGGAATCACTTCCTGTAAGCTTCTTTTTACGCACGAAGAATACTAATAATAAAATGACCGGCAGTGAACCAGAGAACAGATAGCCGAACTTCATCACCACATCTCCATATTGACCAATCCGCTGTTCGCCACTGCCGAATGTTAATGCCAAAATGAAGGCTACGATAGCCATCATAATCATGAAAGGCATCTCCTTTTTACTATTGAACATATGCTTCAAGCCTTTACCGGACATATACAAATATGTGGTAAAAGAAGTGGTCACTGACACAACCCAAACCGAGATAAAAAATAGATCCAGCCGTTCAACAACACTGAATTCATAGGCCTTTAGCATATATAATACAGGCTCTGGAACGAGCAATATTTCTTTAGCACCAAAGAAAGTGAACGTTGAAAAAACAACTAACAAGTAAAATCCCAGCACAAACCACTGGGTATAAAATATCGTCTTCAATTTCTCTTTGTTCGTACCTTCCACAAGGGGATAGATGATCAATACGAAAACAAAACCTAACAGGGAAAGTACACCTTCGTTGACTCCTTTCAAAATAGGCTCTATCCCGGCTTTACCTACGGGTAAGATAAAAATAAAATGAGAATCTCTGACGCCGTAAATCAATGAAACAACCAGGATGATCATCAAACCAGAGAAAAGCGTATAAGCTCTTGCCAGTACTTTTATCGTACCGGAAATGAGATATAAGCCAGCAGTAACCATTAAAAACATCAGTACCCATTTAGGAGTATTGATCAGCATCCATAAATTGATGACCCGTGTATAAAGGATAAGTATCAAGGCTCCTACGGCAATAAAATAAAAAGAATAAAACAGCGTAGAAGTCTTCCCTATCCATTTGCCAAAAATCTTTTCCAAACTTATAAATAAATGCTGGCCAGGAGTATTTTTAAGAAGGAGCCAATATAAAAACATGATCAGCTGAACAACCAGACTGGCTCCGATCAAAGATATCCAGCCATCCTGTTTCGCCACTTGCTGCAGGTTATAAGGGAGAGATATGACACCTACACCGATTTGTGTCTGGACAATCAGGAAAAAAAATTGCAGGCGGGAGATTTTGTTATTAAGAAAGGCTGTATCATTTTGTTTTGTTTGTCCCTTTTGTTTTCCTTGATTTTTTTGATTTGCCACTTCTCTTCCACTCCCTTGATTCTCCCATTGACTGATCATTGATTGGGTTTGCATCCTTCGGTCTGGTATTTAACTTAAATAAAGGCAGACGGACAAAGGTGTCTTTTAAGTCTTGAATCCTTAAAGGGGAAACCGGAGCGAAATACGGATTCCCAAAGGACTCTAATTTGACCAAATGAATGAGGATGAACATTATGCCAAAGACGATCCCGATAAACCCCAGGGTACTTGCAAGTATGATCAACGGAAATGTTAACAGGCGGAGTGTCGTGCTTAATTCATGGGAAGGGACGACAAAAGAAGCGATCGCTGTCAACGCGACGACAATCACCATTAAATTTGAAATTAGCCCTGCCCTTATGACCGCATCTCCAATGACCAAACCTCCCACGATACCGATTGTCTGTCCTACAGGCTGTGGCAGCCTGATACCAGCTTCCCGGATCAGTTCGATGATGATGACCATAATGAATGCTTCCACGAACGGAGGGTAAGCTATCTGCTCAATAGCACTTTTCACAGGCGATACCAGGTCATCCGGAATCACTTCGAAATGAAAACCGATGATAGCGATATACATAGCCGGAAGACCAATAGCAATCAGGAAACTCATTAATCGGATTATCCGAATAAAGGTACCAGAAACCCAACGGGCATGATAGTCATCCGGCGACTGATAAAACATGAAAAAAGTAGAGGGAAGAATTAATACGGTCGGACTTCCTTCAGCCAACAAAGCCACCTTTCCTGACATCACGTTTGCAATTACCCGGTCGGGGCGTTCCGTACTTAATGTTTGTGGAAATGGCGACATTGGATTGTCTTCGATGAACTCTTCCATAAAACCAGGACTTAAAATCGTATCCGCAGTGACACTTTTAATCCTCTTTTTGACTTCCTTTACTAAGGCAGGATTTGTAATCCCTTCCATATAAGCGATAGCTACATTCGTATTCGTTTTCTTCCCTACACGGAAGTACTTTATCGTCAAGTCGCGGTGTTCCAACCTTTTCCGTATCAAGTTGATATTGATCATGAGGTTTTCTACAAACCCCTCATGGGAGCCCCGGACAACTTTTTCATTGGCGGGCTCTTCGACACTTCGGTTAATCTCTGAAGTGACATTGAAATAAGATAATTTTTTATTGTCTTCTTCTATATAGAGGGCATGTCCCCGTAACAAAACCTTGAGGGCTTCCTCCAGGTTTTCTGTATGCTTTCCATTCGGCAATTCAGCTATGGAGTTCCACTTTCCGAACTCCATCTGCGTGAAAATTTTTTCTTGCACTTTTTCCTGATCTGCAAGTGTCTCAAAGTAAAGAAGTACAGCGTTGCCATCTTGTAAAATTCTCAACTTCAAATCATTGGAATGCTTCAAGGCTTTCGTGAGATATTCGATATTTTGAGAAAGTTGAGAGTAACTGGGTTGCTTTGGTTCTTTGACATCAGCACTTTGGCCCGGCTGCTCTTCAACAAGTTTATCTGAAGTTTTTTTTCGTCTGCGATATCCCATCCCACTCACCGCCTTTATTTTTACATAGTGATTCTTAGTATGAGCGATATTGGAGGATTTAGTCATTTATGGAAGGAGAGTTAATAGAAATAATTGCCTTGTCGTGCGAAAGCCTTAGTATTTTCCTAATCCTTTAACAAAGTTAACCTTTCTTAAAGAATAAAAAAGATGCCCCAATTAATCGGGGGCATCGCGGTGAATTAATGTGCAGGGAAGAAAATCATCTGCAAAACGAAAATGATTCCAAACGTATATAAAATCCAGTGGACTTCTTTTCCTTTTCCACTGACAAGTTTCAATAATGGATAGGTGATAAAACCGATAGAGATTCCAGTAGCAATACTGGAGGTTAACGGCATCGTCAAGATGATCGCAAAAGCAGGAAAAGCTTCATCAAATGTTCTCCAATCGACCCTCGCAAGCCCCACCATCATAAAACAGCCAACAATGATAAGCACTGGAGCTGTAATTGCCGGCAAATTTGAAATAGCCGCTACAATTGGCGATAAGAAAATAGACAAAAAGAACAAAGCAGCCACAACAACAGATGTAAGACCTGTCCTTCCGCCCGCAGCTACACCGGAAGTTGATTCGATATATGCCGTAGATGGACTTGTACCAAACATGGACCCCGTGGTTGTAGCAACCGCATCAGCCATTAAAGCAGCCTTGGCACGGGGCAGACTGCCGTCCTCTTTAATAAAACCAGCCTGCTCCGCAACACCGATCATCGTTCCGGTCGTATCAAAAATGGTCACCAGCAAAAACGCAAAAATCACCGTATATAATCCATTAGCGAACACGCCTGCGATATCCAGGTCGAAGAACACAGGAGCTGGTGGAGCAGAAATGAATCCTTCAAATTGAAGCTGGCCCGTGAAATAACCGATGATTCCTGTAATCACCATTCCGAGAAATAACGCGCCTTTGACATTCCTGGCCATCAGCCCCAGCGTAATGAACAGGCCAGCAAGAGTCAGCAAAGTGACCGGCTGATGCAAATCGCCAAAGGTCACCATTGTCGCTTCGCTTGGAACGACAATCCCTGACATTTTCAGTCCGAGAAAAGCAATGAACAATCCGATCCCGGATGTTATTCCATATTTCAATGAAGCGGGTATTGCCATTATCAAGGTTTCTCTTAATTTAGTTAAACTTAATAAAATAAATAGAATACCGGCTATAAAAACAGTTCCAAAGACAACTTGATAAGATACACCCTGAGAGACTACAACGCTGGCAAAATAGGCATTCAATCCCATTCCCGGTGCAATAGCAATCGGATAATTAGCGGCAAAAGCCATAATCAATGTCCCGACTAATGCAGAAATCACTGTCGCCATGAACACCTGCTCAAATGGCACGCCCGCGGCAGATAATACAGCTGGATTGACAACTATGATATAAACCATTGTCAAAAACGTCGTCACACCTGCCATCACTTCTGTACGTGCATTTGTTTTATTTTCCTGTAGGCGAAAAACGTTGGACATACAAACACCTTACTTTCCGAATAATAATAACAACATTTAATATATTATTCGTTTTTCGAAGGTTATGCAAGCCCTCACCCACGAATATAGAAATAAAAAAAGCCGATTAACGGCTTCTTTCATTTCTTACTTCCTGATAAGTATTTAGCCCTTTTTGTACAGGCATCCATCGCAGATTGAATCGCTCCCCGGAAACCGGCGCTTTCCAATGCTGTCACGGCTTCAATCGTAGACCCGCCAGGGGTACAGACATCGTCTTTCAATTTTCCAGGGTGCTCGCCAGTTTCGAGTACCATCTTTGCTGCTCCAAGCACAGCCTGAGCGGCCAACTTGTATGCTTGAGCTCTAGGTACCCCTTGCTGCACAGCTCCATCCGCCATCGACTCGATGAACATATACACATAGGCAGGTGCCGATCCACTAACAGCCGGCATAGCATCCATCAGCTTCTCCGGCATAACTTCCGCTTTTCCAAAGCTTTCAAAAATACTCCGCACTTCGTCCAGCTCATCAGAAGTTATAAACTCATTCGGGCATAGGATACTCATTCCTTCGCCCACAAGCGAAGGTGTATTCGGCATGGTCCTTACTACTTTCACCTGATGATCAAATGAGCTTTCAATATCGGAAATCGTAATACCAGCGGCAATCGTAATAATGATGGCGTCTTTTCTTACATAAGACTTGATCTCTTCCATCACTTCTTTGTAGATATACGGTTTGACAGCAAGGAATAAAATATTACTCTCACTAGCCAGCTGTTTATTGTTATTCGATGTATCAATATCGAAACGGAAGGCCGCCCCTTCGATCGTTTCATCTGTAATGGCGGTAGCGGAAACCTGGTCCTTATAGACAACTCCCGCTTTCAACATGCCCTGGATCATCGCCTGGGCCATATTCCCACAACCGATAAATCCTATTTGCTTCTTCATCTTGTTACTCTCCTTTCAGCACAAACCGTTTTATCATTGTATGATAATTATAGTTTTTCATTGTATGATAATTGTAGTTAAAAAACAATTGATCAACCGATTGATTCGACATCATTCGCCACTACAATACTTTCTGTTATATTCCCCATGAAAACCTAAAATACCTGCCTGTTATAAGATTATTTAGCTGATATCCATGAAAAATGGTATAAATTTCTGAGAAAGGGTTTACAAATGGATGACACTTTCTTATAATTAACCATGTACTGTTCATATCATAACGATTCACCAAAAATATCATAGCTGCTACGAGAAAAGCCGAGCTGAAAACAGCTCGGCTTTTCTCGTTCTGAAACAAATAATATCCTCGGCCTTTATTCTTCCTCTTCTACTCCTTCTTTGACATCCTTCAAAACTTGTTGCACTTGTTTTTTTACCTGTTTCGAAACCGTTACATACAGCGTATCCCCAGCTAATATCTTCGTCTGCCCATAAGGGGTGATGATATCACCATTACGGATAATTGCATTGATCAATGCTTTATCAGGCAACTGAATATCTTCCAGCTTCTCACCGGTAATTCGATTGTTATTAGCAACGTCAAACTCAATAATTTCTACATTAGCCCTGCCTACTGAAATCAGCTCCAGGGAATGAATTGGGTTACTGAGCTTATCGGAAACAAGAGAAAGCTTCTCTGCCAGCCAGGTGATGGATGCACCCTGCACTAAAGCGGATGTCAGTACAATAAAAAAGACAATGTTGAAAATCATCTGGCTGTTTTCTACTTCTGCCAGCATTGGAAATATCGATAGGACAATTGGAACTGCCCCGCGCAGTCCCGCCCAGGAGAGCAGCATTTTTTCTTTATTCGTAAAACGGAAGAATGCCAGCACCAGATAAACAGCAGCAGGCCTCGCAACGAACATCAGAATCAAGGAGATCAGTATCCCTCTCAGCATAATATCCGAAGTGAAAACTTCCGAAGGGAAAACGAACAAGCCTAAAATGACGAACATTAAAATCTGAGCCATCCAGCCGAAACCTTCGTTAAATCGCAAAATGGAGTAGCGATAAGCAAGCTCGGCATTACCAATGACTACCGCTGTTACATACACAGCCAACAGTCCGCTGGCTTGCAAGAGCGAACTGACACTGTAAGAAAGGAGAGCGAAAGAAATAGCAAAAAGCGGATAAAGGCCGCTGGAATCCAGATTGATACGGTTCAATGAGTAACTTGCTATGTATCCCAAAGTAACCCCGACTACAGCTCCAAGACCCATCTGCCAAAAAAACAAACCGATCAAACCGAAGATACTGGTAGCTTCTTCAGTTAATAACTGGATGAAAGTAATCGTGAGAAACACCGCCATCGGATCGTTGGTCCCTGACTCTGCTTCTAATGTATCTTCCAGCTTATGACGAATATTTTTACCTTTCAGGACTGCAAAGACGGCTGCCGCATCCGTAGAGCCTACAATCGAACCAATCAGAAAAGCTTCGAGCCATGAAGCCCCAAGAATGTATTTAACAAATATCGCTACAATACTGGTTGTCAGTACAACCCCGAAAGTAGCCAGTGTGATCGAGGGGGCAAGAACTTTCTTCATACCTCCCCATTTTGTCTGCATACCACCTTCAAATAAAATGATCACTAAAGAAATGACCCCGATAATTTGGGCCAGTTCAGGATTATCAAAATAGATTATTTCCAACCCATCTGACCCCACCAGCATGCCGACTAGTATGAATAGAACGAGCGATGGCACGCCAAGGCGCGAGGAAAACTTTGTGACGACGACACTGATGACTAATAATAAAGCGATTAAAAGTATGATTTGATTAGACTCTAGTACCTCTTGGATCATATTGTTGCGAACACCTCAACTGAAAGCTTGTAATAATACTATTATAGACTTTTTTTCTTATGTGCAAAAATATTCCACTCCTTCCCTGGAGTAAAACATCAAACAAAAAAAGAACCAGCTCCATGAGAGCTGGTTAAACGGTCATTTCCTCTTCTTTTCCACTTAAGAACTTCTGCATGGCATAAAGGACATCGGCTTTTTTCCGTAGAACATAATAACTGAACTTCGGATGTTCTATCTTTTTGTAGACCTGCATTAAACTGGAATGGCGGTTATACTGGTTCACTTCCCCGTACCCAAAGAGACTGGATACCTTTAAAAGCTCCTCGATAAGCTGGATACACCGTTTGTTGTCTGATGTTAGATTATCTCCGTCTGAAAAATGAAAAGGATAGATATTATACCGCTCTGGAGAATATTTTTGATCGATCAGCTCAAGTGCTTTCCGGTAAGCTGAAGAACAAATCGTTCCACCGCTTTCCCCTTTGGAGAAGAAATCATCTTCACTGACTACTTTGGCTTCGGTATGATGGGCGATGAATTCAATATCTACAGTCTCATATTTTGACTTCAAAAATCGGTTCATCCAAAAGAAGAAGCTTCGTGCCATATACTTTTCCCATAACCCCATCGATCCTGACGTATCCATCATAGCGATGACTACCGCTTTCGATTCTGGCTTTATAACGTCATTCCATGTCTTGTAACGGACATCCTCCGGATAAATCGGCGCGAATGAGGACGTACCTTTCATGGCGTTACGTTTAAAAGCTTCCAGCATCGTTCGTCTCTTGTCAATGTTGCCAGTCAGCCCTGTTTTTCTGACATCACTGAATTCGATATCAGTGGTCACAATATTGTCTTTCTCTTTTTCCTCCAGGTTTGGCAGTTCTAATTCCTTAAATAATGCTTCTTCCAACTCAGCAAGACTGATTTCCGCTTCATAGTAGTCTTCTCCAGCCTGGTCGCCGGCTCCTTCACCTTTTCCTGCTTTCTTATCTCCAGATCCATCTCTCGCTACGACATCGCCTACTTGACTGTCCCCATCCCCCTGACCAACATGTTTATTCTTATCATGATTGTAACGAATCTTATATTCATCCAGTGATCGAATTGGTATCTTAACAACATGTTTGCCTTTAGACATGATGATGTTTTCTTCGGTGATCAAATCTGGGAGTTGATTCTTCATGGCCTCCTGAACTTTTTCCTGATGGCGCTTCTGGTCGTCATGTCCTTTTCGATGGAGGGACCAATTTTCTTCTGCAATCACAAAATTCTTTTCTTCAGCCAACGTCATCCCCTCCTGCTTTAGTATTATTTTATTCTATGCAGGTTTGTCGATTTTGATTAAATATTCAGACTATTAATTTAAAAAAATACCAATCATATTCAAAATATAGGCTTTATAAAGCTTGATTTGACAATGATTCCGTCGACCTGTCCTCTATTCTATTAAATTTATTGGGTGCCTGCTGAAAAAGAGAGCCATTGCTTTCTATGCTGAATCGGATGATTGGCCAGTGAAGTTCTGCCCTGATTCTGTGACATTCTTACTTAACGCATTGGTATGCTTGCTTAACCAGAGACTTTCTTACTAACGCATAAATATGCTTTCTTATCTCCATCCTATTCTTCCCTAACGCAAGGTTTAGAACAAATAAAAAAACACCTCATGGCCACGTACCATGAGATGTTTACTGTATTATTAATCTTCTTCGTTGTCTTCGTTATTCTCAGCTTTCATTTGTGAAAGGAGCTCTTCGCTTGCTTTTTCTGCTGATGTCACTTCTGTCAGCCCCATAAAAGACCAGCCCTTTGATTCGACCCAGTCCATGAACTCATTCAAAAATTCATCATGGGTGAGATCAACATCATAAATGGCTCCGTTTATAGAGATCGTTTTCTTTGGGTATAAAATCATGTTGAAAGAACGCGGTTTCTTCATATGATCCCACCTTTCCTGTTGGTACTTACAATGTATCAGAAAAAACGAATCCTCGCCACATTCGATGACGAGGATTCACAAAGTTTTAACCTTCCAGTAATAGATCGTACGGATCTTCGATCAATTCTTTCACACGTACCAGGAATTGGACTGCTTCTTTCCCATCGACGATACGATGGTCATAAGAAAGGGCGATATACATCATCGGACGAACTTCAATACTGTCATCCGGCATAACCATGGCGCGCTTTTGAATGTTGTGCAAGCCAAGGATACCTACTTGCGGTGCATTCAAAATCGGTGTAGAAAGCATGGAACCGAAAGTACCTCCATTTGTAATCGTGAACGAACCGCCTTGCAGTTCATCCAACTGTAATTCTTTGTTGATCGCTTTCTTAGCCAAACGGGAGATATCTTTTTCAATGCCTGCAAAGCCTAAGCGGTCTGCATCACGGATAACTGGTACGACAAGACCTTCATCTGTGGATACAGCCATACCGATGTCATAGAATTTCTTCTTCACGATTTCATTTCCTTGAATTTCTGCATTCAACAGTGGGAATTCTTTTAAGGCACCGATAACTGCCTTTGTGAAGAAGGACATGAAGCCCAGTTTGATATCATGTTTCTGTTGGAAGTCTTCTTTACGTTCTTTGCGCAGCTGCATAACCGCAGACATGTCTACTTCATTGAACGTTGTCAGCATCGCAGAGTTTTGCTGTGCTTCAACCAGGCGCTTTGCAATCGTCTGACGACGACGGGACATTTTCACACGCTCGACCGGCTTATCGAATTCTGTCTTTTCGTTATTTTTCTCTGCTTTTTTCTCTTTTTTAGGAGCTTCCTGCTTCGTTTCTTTTTCCTGAGAACCACTGGCAGCAGCATCTACATCTTCAGGGCGGATACGGCCTAATGGATCGCGGGCATTGATTTCACTAAGATCGATTCCCAGTTCGCGGGCACGTTTTCTCGCAGCTGGAGTTGCTACGACATCGCCTGTTCCGCTTTCTTTCTCAGCAGTTTTTTCTTCTTTCTCTTTTGGTTCTTCTTTCTTTTCTTGCTTAGCTTCTTTTTTAGGCTCTTCTTTCTTCTCTTCTTTTGGCTCTTCTTTTTGATCGGAGGAGTCATCAGAAGATCCGCCAGCTTCACCGTTTTCATCTACTTTGGCAATAACATCGCCAACTTCAACGTCATCTCCGGCATCTTTTACGATTTCCGTCAAAACACCGCTGGCATCAGCATTTACTTCGACGTTAACCTTATCTGTTTCAAGCTCCAGGATCGGATCGCCTTTTGATACCTTGTCTCCTTTTTTGACAAGCCACTCGGCAATCGTTCCTTCTGTAATAGACTCAGCTAACTCAGGGACCTTAATTTCTTTCACTTGAATCTCCTCCTTTAGACATCATAAGTGCTTCATTGATAATACGTTTTTGTTCTGTCTTGTGGATGTTTGGTTCACCGACTGACGGAGAAGCACGATGCGGACGTCCGACATAACGGTGGATTTGGCCTTTATTTAGTAATCGATGGAGGATACCCTCGACGAAGTACCAGCTTCCCATATTCTGTGGTTCTTCCTGTACCCATACCAACTCTTCTAAATTTGGATATTCATCCATGATTTCTTTCAAGCGATGATCAGGGAACGGATAAATTTGCTCGACCCTGACACCAGCAATCGAATCAAAGTTTTGGCCTTCTGCCTTTTCTGTGGCATCTTCTATTTCCACCATGATTTTTCCGCTTCCGATCAGTAAAGTTTTTACTTTTTCCTTATTTTCACTTAAACCAGGCTGACGTGTGATGGTATTAAATTTACCTTCACTGAAACGTTCACCCGGATCAGCTATACGCTGGTTCCGTAATAGACTCTTAGGAGTCATTAACACTAATGGACGAGCTTCTTCTTTACCGCTGATGGCAGCTTGTCTGCGCAATAAGTGGAAGTATTGCGCTGCTGACGTAACATTCGCAACCGTCCAGTTGTTTTCTGCTGCCAGCTGTAAGAAACGTTCCAATCGGGCACTGGAATGCTCCGGCCCCTGACCTTCATAACCATGAGGCAGTAAGAAGACCATGCTTGTCTTCTCTCCCCATTTCGCTCGACCAGCTGCTACGAATTGGTCAAAAATAACTTGCCCGGCATTGGCAAAGTCACCAAACTGTGCTTCCCATAATACAAGTGATTCTGGTGCCTGGACACTATATCCATATTCAAACCCTAACACACCTGCTTCGGAAAGTGGGCTATTGTGAATAGCAAACGATGCCTTCGCCTGCTCCAAGCCGTGCAACGGATTGTATGTTTCCCCTGTTTCGACATCGTGAAGCACCATATGACGGTGAGCGAATGTACCACGTTCACTATCCTGACCAGTAAGTCGGATCGGCAGGCCATCTTCTAAAATAGAAGCAAATGCTAAGGCTTCCGCTGTTGCCCAGTCTACTTTACCGCCATCTTCCAGCATTTTGCTTCTACGCTGTAAAATTTTCTCCAGCTTCTTAAAACCATTGAAGCCTTCCGGACGTTTCAGCATGCCTTCATTAAGAGCCTTCAGACGCTTAAAATCTACAGCTGTTTCAATTTCTTCCAACGTGTTTTCAACTGCTTTTGGAAGCTTCTGAGCCTCTGGTTCAGCTGTTTCATTTTCCTTCATGTTCTGATAAAGCTCACGAAGTTTGTTTTCGCCTTTTTCTTTCATCTCTTTGAAGTCTTCTTCTTTGATGACACCTTCCTGCTGCAGTCTTTCCTGATAAACAGTTGCAGCGGTAGGATGATTATCAATTTCCTTATATAGATGCGGCTGTGTCGCACGCGGTTCATCCATTTCATTGTGACCGTAGCGGCGGTATCCGACCAGGTCGATCAAGAAATCTTTATGGAATTTGATGCGATATTCATAGGCAAGTGCTGCCGCAGATAAACAAGCAATCGGATCATCCGCATTAACGTGCACGACAGGGATTTCAAAACCTTTTGCCAGATCACTCGCATAGCGCGTAGACCGGCCATGTTCACGGTCTGTGGTAAACCCGACAAGGTTATTGGCAATCACATGAATTGTACCCCCAGCACGGTAGCCGGGCAGGTCACTCATGTTTAACGTTTCTGCGACTACACCTTCACCGATGAAAGCTGCATCACCATGAATGGTGATACCGAAAGCCCGATCTGGATGATGCTTAGGCAAACCGGCTTGAGAGCGGTCATCCTGAGCAGCCCGTGTGAACCCTTGAACTACCGGATTGACGAACTCCAAATGGGACGGGTTATGTGCAAGCGTCACACGTGTAGAATGTTGTTCACCGTTTTTGATTTCACGGCGTGCACCAAAGTGATATTTGACATCCCCGGTCCACCCATAGTTGATTCCCATTGAACCCTCAGATGGAACCAGTTCCTTATCCGGAGAATGGTGGAATTCAGAAAAGATCTTATCGTATGGCTTACCGAGAATATGAGCAAGTACATTCAAACGTCCACGGTGGGCCATGCCCATCATGATATGTTCCGTTTCGTCGGCATAAGAAGACTGGATAATATGTTCAAGCATAGGTACCATGATATCCAAACCTTCAATGGAGAAACGCTTCTGCCCGACGAAAGTTTTAGCAAGGAAATTCTCGAACCCTTCAACATCCAATAACCGGTTCAACAACTGTTTCTTTTCTTCGTCGCTCAAAGAAACGACGAAGGAGCCAGTGTCGACTTTATCCTGCAGCCATTGCCGCTCTTCTTCATTATTTACATGGTCGTATTCAAAAGAAATTGTCCCTGCATAACGTTCTTTCAGCGTTTTAACGACCTGTAAAGCATTTTTCAATTTGACAGGAGAATCTGGCCAAACCCAGTTCGCCGGGATGGCTTCTAAGTCTTGTTCAGTCAAATTGTAGGTAGCTGGATCAAGAAGCTCTGAATACCGTTCTTTCCCCCCAACGGCATAAATATCCGCTTCTAAGTGTCCATGACGACGAATAGCCTCAACAAGTTTATATGCTGAGGTCACCTTTGCAATATCCTGTTCCGATGGTGCAGCGGCGCCATTACTTGTAGTGCGTTCGGCTCCAGCTTCCATCCAGACAGGTGCCCCATGCTCATCGAACATTTCCTTTAAAGAAGGATCGACGGCATCAGGGTCTTCTGTATAAAGTTCATATTGTTCTTCGATGTACCCCGTGTTGGGGCCGTGAAAGTTTTCCCAAAAGCTTTCTTGTGACCCATTGTTTGACAAGTTGATTACCCCCATGTAGATTTGTCTATCGTTGCGGTTGACGTAAACGTTTGCAAACCTAAATAACATTATAGGTTCGAGTGATTTGTTCTTCAAGAATTATAACCTAATTATTCGACTGAAAACAACAAATTCATTATAACAAGAAAGACGCACCTGTGGGTACGTCTTTTACAACTTTTCGACAATGTTTAACATGAAAAGCCTGGAAGCATTATGTCAATGTGAAGAATGCCCGGAATTTTAGTGATATGGTTTATTTTTCGTGCTGTTTGGGATCAGGATCCTGCCCTTTATCTTTCACTTCATCATTCGTATTCATACGCTCCATTACTCTTCCTTGATACTTCATTTCTTTCATATCTTTTGCCATGGAACTGTTATTGGGCTTATTCTTCTCCATTCTTTTATCTCCCATACGCACACCACCTTTTTACATTACTATACCCTAACTTTATTCTGGAAAAACCTGAAAACCAAATTAAAGGATTCGGCTTTACCCTTTCTGACAATAAAAAAGCATGTGAAAGGATTTCCTTCCACATGCTTTTAAGTGATTATCTGTTTAATAGACTTCCTACATAACGGAGCAGTTCATTTGCTGAGCTGGAATTATAACCATACTCATCTACTAATGTAGCAATCACTTCATTCATCTTCTTCAATTGTTGCTCATCAGGCGTTTTCGTAGATGTGGTAATCTTGACGATATCCTTGAGATCAGCAAACAATTTTTTCTGGATTGCTTCCCGCAGTCGCTCATGGGAGTGATAATCGAATTTTTTCCCTTTACGGGCATAAGCACTGATACGGATAAGAATTTCTTCACGGAATGCTTTTTTGGCATTTTCTGAAATTCCGATCTGTTCTTCAATCGACCGCATCAACTTTTCATCCGGATTCATTTCATCACCTGTCAGCGGATCCCTGATTTTAGCCTTGTTGCAATAAGCTTCGACATTGTCCAGGTAATTATCCATCAAAGTGACTGCCGATTCTTCATAGGAATATACAAATGCCTTCTGGACTTCTTTCTTCGCCAATTCATCGTATTCTTTACGAGCGACGGAGATGAAATTCAAATACCGCTCTTTGTCTTCTTTTGATATAGACGCGTGACTATCCAGCCCATCCTTCAATGACCTGAGCACATCGAGTGCATTAATCGAAGTCATCTCTTTCTTAATAATAGTAGAAGAGATTCGGTTGATGACATACCGCGGGTCGATGCCGCTCATTCCTTCATCCGGATGTTCTTTTTGCAATTCTTCGACATCCACATCGCTGAAGCCTTCTACATTCTCTCCATTATAAAGTCTCATTTTCTTCAATAAATCCACCTGGCCACGGGTAGAATCTTTCAGCCGCGTCAGAATCGTGAACATGGCAGCAATTTTCAGTGTATGAGGAGCGATATGAACATCCTTGATATCACTCTGGCGAATCATTTTTTCATAAATACGCTCTTCCTGACTGACTTTTAAATTATAAGGTACAGGCATGACGATCATTCGTGAATGAAGTGCTTCATTCTTTTTATTAGCAATAAAGGAACGATATTCTGCTTCGTTGGTATGAGCAACAATCAGCTCATCTGCCGAAATCAATGCAAACCTTCCTGCTTTGAAATTCCCTTCCTGCGTCAGTGACAATAAGTGCCACAGGAATTTCTCGTCACACTTCAACATCTCCTGGAACTCCATCATCCCACGGTTCGCTTTATTCAGTTCACCATCAAAACGGTAGGCACGCGGGTCAGACTCAGAGCCATACTCCGCAATCGTCGAGAAGTCGATCGAACCTGTCAGGTCAGCAATATCCTGCGATTTTGGATCCGATGGACTAAAGGTACCGATACCGCAGCGTTTATCCTCTGAGAAGAAGATACGTTCCACCTGCACATCCTCAATTCTTCCACCATATTCTTCTTCGACGCGCATCATGTTGAGCGGCGAAAGGTTGCCTTCAATCCGGATGCCGTATTGTTCTTCAAAATCAGGGCGTAAGTGATGCGGAATCAAATGCAGTGGATCTTCATGCATTGGACAGCCTTTGATGGCAAAAACCGCTCCCTTATCTGTATGGGAATACTTCTCTAACCCGCGTTTCAAGATATTGACCAGAGTAGATTTACCTCCACTGACCGGCCCCATCAATAACAAAATCCGCTTCCGGACATCCAGCCGCTTGGCTGCCGGGTGGAAATATTCCTCGACCAGCTTCTCCATCGCATCTTCCAGGCCATAAATCTCATGTTCAAAGAATTTGTACTTATGATGCCCCTGTTCTTCTTCAATCCCTGCGTCTTTAATCATATTATAAACACGCGAATGTGCAGATTGAGCTAAATAAGGCCTTTCTTTCAGCAACTCTAAATAATCAGAAAAGGTTCCTTCCCATTTCAGCTTCTCCTCTTCTTCCCGGTAACTTTGAATCTTTTTCAAAATATCCAATGTACTACCTCCCCTGTAGATAATGGGCAAAAGCTGATTAATAAAGTCTATGTAGCAAATGTACAGGTGATGAATAGATAATGAGAAGAAGTAAGAAAAACTTGTCCCTTTCTCAAAAGAATAGCGCTCTGGACATATTTGGCAGTACAGGCTTAATTAAAATTTCCCCAAGTCAGCGTTTTCGTGCATAAGTTATTTTTTGTGTTTGATCGTCGGGAATTCACTCCCAATTCTATTTATCGCGATCGGATCTTTTCCCTAAAACTCTCAGGATAAAAAAAGACTGACCCGATACAGGGTCAGTCATCTTCATCCATATATTGTTTTTCAAATTGATACTGCTTTCGTCTCCTCAGCCCTAAAACCAGGAATACGATAAATAAAATAATGTTCAATACTCTAAAATCAGGGTAAATAAATGCTAAAATGGCCCAAATCGCTGAGCTTACTAAAAACAGTACACTCGAATAAAGAGTTTGGCTCACCAGGGACTCCTCCCTTACGTGGTTTTGGCTGGCCTTTAGTCCATTTTCCTGCTTATCCCATATCCTATCGTCAATTTAACAGATTGACAATACAAATGGGGGGTTTTAAAGAACGTCAGCTTACGCAACTTTTCCCATTTAATCTCTTTTGACACATAAATGACTACCTTGTTAAACTTAGTTTGTGCATTTTACTTAATTAAAGTATGAAATATTCTTACAGAGAAGAGGATCATGATGAGTGAGACTTGGTATTATGTCGACACTGGCCATGCAACTCCAGCCTTCAACATGGCAATGGATGAGTTGCTGCTTAATTGGCATAGTGAAGGAAAAATTCCTCCTGTACTCCGTTTTTATGGCTGGGAACCCTCCGGATTATCGGTAGGCTACTTCCAAAAGGTCCAAGGAAAAATTGACCTGGAAGGCGTCAAACGTCATGGCTTTGAATTAGTACGCAGACAAACAGGCGGCCGTGCGGTACTCCATGACCAGGAATTGACGTATAGTGTTATTGTATCAGAAGAGCACCCGGATATGCCTAAATCTGTTAAAGAAGCCTATTTAGTCATCTCAAAGGGACTGCTGCATGGGTTCCGAAACCTCGGTGTCCAGGCAGATTTTGCAATTCCAGAAGGAAAACTGGAAACAACCGGTTCTTCGGTCTGTTTTGAAGAGCCTTCATGGTATGAACTTATTGTCGAAGGCAAGAAAGCTGCAGGCAGTGCCCAGACAAGAAAAAAAGGAGTCATTCTTCAACATGGGTCGATCCCTATTGAAGTTGATGACGGAAAATTATTCGATATGTTCATTTATCCGAATGATCGAGTAAAGGAAAGAGCTCGCAAAGCATTCGGCGATAAAGCAGTAGCAATTAATGAAATCGTGCCAGAGCCAATCACTTTCGATAAAACGAAAGAAGCGTTTAAGCAAGGATTTGAAACAGGCCTGAATATCAAGCTGGAGCCTTTTCAGTTGAATAAGGAACAATTAAAGGCTGTCCATCAGTTAGCTGAACAACGATATCGCAATGATAAATGGAATTATGCTCGATAATCTTTATTAAAGGAGTGTCATCAACATGGCTAAAAAAGAAGAGTACATACGAAAACCAGAATGGCTGAAAATTAAGATTAACACGAATAAATCATACAACCGATTAAAAAAACTGATGCGCGACAAGAAACTCAATACGGTATGCGAAGAGGCCCGTTGCCCGAACATCCACGAATGCTGGAGTGAACGTAAAACGGCAACTTTCATGATTCTTGGTGATACGTGTACACGTGGCTGCCGCTTCTGCGCGGTCAAAACCGGCCTGCCGAATGAGCTGGACTGGGGCGAGCCGGAACGTGTAGCTGAATCTGTAGAAATCATGGGACTGAAACACGTGGTTGTCACTGCGGTTGCTCGTGACGATTTAAAAGACGGCGGTGCAGCAGTTTTTGCCGAAACAGTAAAAGCCATCCGTCGCCGTGTACCTGGTTGTACAGTAGAAATCTTACCTTCCGATATGAAAGGCGACTATGAAAGCCTTCATACATTAATGGAAGGAAAGCCGGACATTTTCAACCATAATATCGAAACGGTCCGCCGATTGACCAAGCGTGTCCGTGCCCGTGCCATGTACGATCAATCCCTTACCCTTTTGAAACGGGTAAAAGAAATCGCTCCTGACACACCGACAAAATCAAGCATCATGGTTGGCCTTGGGGAAACGAAAGAAGAGATCATCGAAGCGATGGATGACTTGCTTGCACATAACGTCGACATCATGACAATCGGACAATATTTGCAGCCGACCAAGAAACATTTGAATGTAGAACGTTACTATCATCCGGATGAATTCGAGGAATTAAAGCAGATTGCTTTAGAAAAAGGCTTTAGACACTGTGAAGCAGGGCCTATGGTTCGTTCTTCCTATCACGCTGACGAACAAGTCAATTCCACATCCGCCCAGCGTCGTATCAAATATATGCAAGGCTATGAGTCGCAGGGTGAAAAATTGGATAACGTGAACTTTTAACTTATAAAAGCCATCCTGATGCCAGGATGGCTTTTTTTGCATGAATTAATAATACGGATAATAATATGGTGGATAATAAGGTGGGTAGTAGTAATACGGCGGATAGTATGGATAGGGATATAAAGCGCTCCCTAACAAACCGCCCAGCACCCCGCCCAAAAATGGGGATCCATAAAATCCTCCATAACCGCCGTAGTACGGCCTTCTGGGTCGTCTTCCAGGACGCGGGCGCTGTCTTTCATCCTCAATCTCCATCATAGTTTCAGGGTAGTAATCATAGTCCACTTTCTTCCTCCCCTTTCTGTACAGCGTAACCTATGGTTCACTGTATGTGGGGAAGTACCCAGATGTATAGGCAGGAGTTTATAGACATTTGTACGATTAGTAATTCACATCTTTGGACAATTTAGTTATAATAAGGGTTAGTTGATATTGTAGAGAATAAAGGAGGCGCCATTTTATGAAACTAGCGTTGATCATCGGAGTATGTGTGACATTCCTGACATCTATTTTCGCTGCTGGATATGACGAAAAGCCAGGTACCCCGCAAAAATAAACATAAGGTCGAACAAAACCCGCATCCAATCAGATGCGGGTTTTTTATATGGCTTCCAGTCCTTTTTTCACGAAAGGCCAGGGAAATCCTGTTGGCGTAACGCTTCATAAATCAAGATGGCGGCTGTATTGGATAAGTTTAGAGAACGGACTTTATCTGTCATATGAATACGCAGACACCGGTCTTCTTTCCCTTCCAGCAAATCAAGCGGGATTCCATCTGTTTCTCTTCCGAACACGAAAAACAAATCTCTTTCAGGCTGATTGAAATTGTAGTCCGTATAATGTTTCGTCCCGAAATTCTCGATATAATAAAATTCACCTTCTGGATAGACTTTATATAATTCGTCGAGACTGTCATGATAATGGATATCAACATCATGCCAGTAATCAAGACCGGCACGGCGAAGCATTTTGTCATCAGTTGAAAAACCGAGCGGACGGATTAAATGTAGGGTAGAACCGGTAGCGATGCAGGTCCTTGCAATATTTCCCGTATTAGCGGGTATTTCTGGTTGATATAAAACGACATGGATAGGCATTTTCTTCACCTCTGGTTGCTTAATGACCCGCTTATTATAACATACTCACTCTCCGATTCGGAAAAACTTATATTCAATGTTCGGCGTATAAGCAGTGGAGTCTTCATAGGACCAGTACCGCATTCTGCTGTTATAAGTATGGGCATTTACCAGAGGCATCCCATCCGCGTCTTTACTCACGACGATCGTATTATGATTCCATCTTCCATCCCCTTCAAAATCATAGCAGATAACATCACCTGGAATCAGATCCTTCGGTGAATCGACTTCCTTTCCAGTCAGCCCTTGCCGGGATCCACTCAGATACCAACGGAAGGAATGGGCTACCGTCCAACTGTAGCTCCATGATTTCCCCGAATACCACCAGCCTTTTCCGCGATTCGGAGTCCCCCACATCGGCGCTCCTCCAGCCCGCATGCATTGCGAGATAAAATTCGTACAATCATCTGTGAATGTACGATATTCAGGATTATAACTGTTCCACCAGCGTTCAGCGTATCTCACAGCGCTTCGGCGATCATAATTGAAACGAAGGTCCCGTACTTCTCCCATCGGAATGGGCTCATACTTTTTGTCACCTTCCACAGGTCCATTCTTTTCCTCCATGAATTCATGGCGTAAAATTTCATTGTGTTTCATCTGTGCCCGGCAGTCCATTTCTAATTCTTCCACATAGAAATCGTTCTTCTTTTTGAGGACAAAATTAGTTTTCAACATATAACGCAAATCTGTCCTGCTATCAGAATCCTCTATCCGCTGATAAGGGGTGACAGCTCCAGAAACACGGGCTACCCGGTATCCCCGTTCTTTGTGAAGCTCCCATTTTCTCTTTAGCCATGGGATGGTGTCCATGTCCCGCTGACTGGTCAATACCTCATTCCAGAAATCTTTAAGTATATTACCATTCACCATCAGTGCTCCTCCCTCCCCTATCAGTTTATGAAAGAAACAGGGATTAACAACAAAAAAAGCCGTGAGTATATCACGGCTTCATCTTAAAAATTGAAAAGCATCTGTGGCATTTCTAATTCCAATAACTTTCTTTTCTTTTCTAAACCACCATTGTAGCCCACTAATTTTCCGTTCGTACCGATCACTCGGTGACATGGAATAATAATCGATAAAGGATTGCGGTTTACCGCACCGCCTACAGCACGTATCGCTTTAGGCGACTGGATCGCTTTTGCGATGTCTTTGTACGACCTTGTTTCTCCATAAGGAATTTCTTCACACAAAGCCTTCCACACCTTTTGCTGAAAAGGGGTTCCATACAATTGATAGTCAAAGGTGAATGCATGCCTGGTTCCTAGAAAATACTCCTGGAACTCCTGCTTGGCTGGTTCTAACAACTCATCATCCTGCACAAACTTCGGACAAAGGAAATACTGTCTCGCCCAATTATTATGATGCGTTGCCAGCTCTTGATAGCTTCCATAGTCGATCCGGCAGACACCGTCCTTATCTGCAACGAATGTTACCGGACCAAGTGGAGTTTCCAATTCATCATAATAAAGAAAGGAACGTTTAGCCATAAACAACCCCTTCTTTTTTAAAAAGTTTGTTTTATTATACTAGAGAAATGCAAAGATGGGAAGGAGTTTTCTGTCAATTCAGCTGAAACCCAAGCCCTTTTTCCATTTCAAACAACACTTGCTCATCCGTCTCCTTCTCCATCGCAGCTTCAATTGCTTCGTAAGCCCCAGGAGAACCAATTTTACCCAGCGACCAGGCAGCAGTTCCACGGATGACCGGGCGAGGGTCTTCCTTCATCAAACGAATTAAGTCGTCCACTGCAGTCTCATCTTTGTAGTGACCCAATGCCAGAATAGCATTACGTTGAATCGGCTTTTTGCCACGCCAGGATCCGGCAATCGGACCGAATTGCTCCTTAAACTCCCTGTTCGAAATCGAAAGGAGCGGCCTCAATCTTGGCTTGGTCACTTCTGGATTCGGCTCAAATTCTTCATGCAGATGAAAATCTTTCTTCTTATTTTTCGGACATACGGTTTGACAAGTGTCACAACCATATAGCCGGTTACCGATCTTCACACGATATTCATCAGCAAGAAAGTCCTTCGTCTGCGTTAAAAATGCGATGCACTTATTGGCATCCAGCTGTCCCCCCTGGACAAGGGCTCCAGTCGGGCAGGCATCGACACAAATATTGCAATCGCCGCAACTGTCCTCGACAGGTTCATCCGGCTCGAAGGGAATATTCGTAATCATTTCTCCCAGATATACATAGGAACCAAATTCAGGCGTGATGATCGCACAATTTTTCCCGCTGAACCCAATGCCCGCACGTTCAGCTACTGCCCGGTCAGCCAGCTCTCCTGTATCCACCATCGATTTGATACTGACCTCAGGAAATCTTTCTTTTAAGAATTCTCCAAGCTTCTGCAGTCGATCCCGCAAGACATCATGGTAATCCTGTCCCCACGAAGCACGACAGAAGATACCACGCCTGTCGCCTTTTTTACTTTTTGGTGCATCTTTCATTTTAGAGGGATAAGCTAAAGCAATCGAAATAATCGACTGTGCTTCAGGCAAGAGCCGGCTTGGTTCTGTGCGTTCATCAACTGTCCCTTTTTCAAACCCCGATTGGTACGACAGTTCTTCCTGTCGTTTCAGACGGGCTTTCATTTCCCCGAACACATCTACGGAGGCAAATCCGATTTTATCAATGCCTATTTCCTTACTATAAGCGATAACTTCTTCTTTCAATTGCTTGTAATCCATCCTTACCCCTCCTTTCATTTAGATTAATTGGACTAAATTGATGATATTAGGAATTCACTCACTTACTCCATTTTTAAAGTCCATAGTTTATAATATAGGATTTACTTTTGCTGTTCGCATGCGGTTTAAAGTCGCTGCGATTTCAAACCGCCTAGGACGTGCCAGTTCACCAGGGTGCTGGTTTTGGAAGGGGGCGAAGGAAGACAATCCTTGCTTATCCAGTTGATCTTCCATGGCATCAAGTAATTCTTCCATAGACCTGCTCTTTTCCAGCCAGCCTTTTTTATCTAAATGAAGCAGCATATCTGCAATCATTCGTGTCTGGGATGCGTCTACAAGCTGCTCTACATAATGCAAGGATATTTCCGTGTTTCCTTTTAAAATCAACGTCTTACTTTTTGCTTGTACTTTAGCTTTCTTCCCTTTTTGGGTCTGCAGGCTGTTTGGTAAAAATCTACGCCTGGTTATCTCGCCAAAGCTGTATTCTCTATCAATTTTACGCTGTTGCGGATATCTATCTGCAATCTCTTTTGCCTTATTCGTAACATTATAAGGGAGATACTGATCCATCATGATGACGTTATCAGCAGCATCGAAATAGTCACCGGATCCCCCCATGACTAGTATCGTCGAGACCTCTAATTCATCGCGAAGCAGTTTGATTTTATCGATGAAAGGAGTAATCGGCTCTTTCTCCTTCACTACCAGCTCCTGCATACGCTCATCTCGTATCATAAAGTTCGTTGCGCTGGTGTCTTCATCAATCAGCAGTGTGCCAGCGCCTGCCTCAAGAGATTCCACTACATTGGCAGCCTGCGACGTACTTCCACTTGCATTATCCGTCGTAAACCTGGTTGTGTCTGTACCATGCGGCAGGTTTTTAATAAACGGCGAAATATTTACGGTTGTAACTTTTCTTCCGTCCTCTGCGCGGACTTTCACTGCTGCCGGATCAGTCAGCACATACTCACGGCCATCCCCTTTAATATGAGGGTACACCCCGCGTTCCATCGCATTCAACAGGGTACTTTTACCATGGTACCCGCCTCCGACAATCAACGTTATCCCTTTTTTCAACGCCATACCTGTCAATGGCTCGTTGCGGTGAGGTAATTCAATTGTGACACGATTCTGTTCAGGACTTTCAAACGGCACCGCACCTTCCATCGGCCGTTCACTGACGCCGCTTTTCCGAGGTAAAACTGCTCCATCTGCGACGAATGCAATCCAGTCATTCGCTTCCATTTCCCTGCGGATCGCTACATGCTGGTCAGCCAGTTGCACTGCTTCCTCAATTTCTTCATCGTTGATACGAAAGACAGATTTATCAATCAGCTCAGGAAGCACCTGTAAGAACAGTTTCTCTGCTTGCTTTCCATTAATACGTCTACCGTTGGCCGGTAAACCTATGCTTAGGCAGATAATCATATGGTCACTATTCAATTCGACAGCCGTACGTTCTAATATTTCCTGCCCTGGGCGATCGATTGCCACCAATCCGCTCTTACCTGATCCCTTCACATTAGGATTAAGCTTCATCAGTGTACGGGCGATATCTCTTGTAATCGTATCCTCCGCATAGACGCGACGATTCCTGTCTTTTCTCCATTCGGCTTTGATCGGACGTTTGTCGTACGGCACTTGAATCCTTATTTTAGAAGGAGCCGCAAACGGATCCCCTTGTACATAATCAATCCATAGCCGGTAGCGCTCAAACTGATAGCTTCCCTGCAATTGCTTATAACCTTTATAACTTTTCCCGTCTATTTGCTGTAATTGCTGTTGAAGTTTCTTCATCACGAATCATCTCCAATCCAATTATCTACTTTGTTTATTTACAATGTTGCCATCTTTACAACATAAAAAACGCAATGCTTCGTTGTCACCTAGAACGAAACACTGCGTTGGTTAACTTGATTGGGGAAATAATTACTCTTGCCGGATAAAACCGGCAATAAGAGCGGGTGATGGGAATCGAACCCACATCATCAGCTTGGAAGGCTGAGGTTTTACCACTAAACTACACCCGCATGTTAATTAAATGACTGCTTTAAGTCAGGTTCACGAACAATCATGTCTCTTCCTCTGCCAGATAATTCATGGAAGTATATCCGTCGAGACAACTCGTAGCTTATTCGGTGGATGCGTTGCTCGTGGCTGAGGTTTTACCACTAAACTACACCCGTATAGTGAAAATGCCTTTTTGAAATGACATTTATAATTATAACAAGGGTAGTTTAGTAGTGCAATGGGATTTTTAATTTTTTGTCGAAAAACATAAAAATTAATCGAATCCTATAGGGTGACTATCTTTTGTATTTATCTCTTTATGTTCCTTTGATACTCCTATTCATACTGACTAAATACAACTGTACCCTTGATAACATCCTTTCCCTCTTGATTAATTGCATTCACATCGAAATGTAATTGCCGGTCAGTTTTATCGGCTAATGTCGCCTGTAAGGTGATGACATCATGCAGTCGGACCATACCTTGAAACCTGATGGTATAATCCTGGATAAACCCTTCTTCAAAATAAGGAGTGAATAATTTAGCGAGATTGCCCATCGTCCACATGCCATGGGCAATAACTCCAGGAAGCCCAGCTTTTTTGGCTTCTTCATCTATCGTATGGATTGGATTGTAATCACCTGATGAGCCCGCG
Source organism: Halobacillus sp. B23F22_5 (assembly GCF_043497085.1). Taxonomy (NCBI): domain Bacteria; kingdom Bacillati; phylum Bacillota; class Bacilli; order Caryophanales; family Bacillaceae; genus Halobacillus; species Halobacillus sp. B23F22_5. Next base: position 111,441 of record NZ_JBIEKI010000011.1, read on the forward strand.
TATTTGATCAAGTCCAGCCTCGAAACCGGAGATAACGTTACGTTCTCCAGTGATTCCCCTGCTTCTAACACAGCTAACCGATTCACACCTTCATCTCCTTCCGAACAGCTTCTGTAATGATGACTACCTGCTCTTCTGTGAAAACCAGCTTCCGATCAAGGTCTTCCCCATATCTTTTTAAAAGTAAAAAGCCCATTTCCCCGCTTTTTCCTTTTCTTTCATAGTAATCTTTTACTTCCACGTAGCAATTGATTTCCTCTCCGACGAGCAAAGGTCTTTCATAATGAAAGGTTTCTTCGCCGTGGATCAAACCTTTACCAGGCAACTCCAATGCTTCAATAGCGCCGTAATCAAAGACTCTCGGAAAAGTCGGGGGAGCAATGTTATTGTTATACCTTGACTGCTTCCCGGTCTCCTCACATATGAATATGGGGTGCAAGTCACCAATAGCTTCTGCAAATTTCTTGACTGCTCCTCTTTCCACGGTATTCTTTACGGGTTTCGATTTCTTACCAATAACATGTGTCAGCATCTATGACTCCTCCTTGATTAATCTTTTGGTCCGCCAGCTACGTAGAGTACCTGACCATTCACGAAGGATGATTGTTCATCAGCGTAAAAAGCAACAGCGTTTGCAATATCCTCTGGCTTACCACTTCTTCCTACAGGAATATTGGAGACACTAGCTTCCACCAATTCTTCGAAGGAAATACCGATTCTTGCCGCTGTCTGCTTGGTCATATCAGTCTCAATGAACCCGGGAGCGACCGCATTTGCTGTTATGCCGAAGGGGCCAAGTTCAATTGCCAATGTTTTGGTAAAACCCTGCAATCCAGCTTTAGCTGTAGCATAGTTTGCCTGTCCGCGATTGCCCAAGGCAGAGGTCGAGGAGATGTTAATAATGCGGCCAAATTTCTTTTCAACCATATATTTCTGTGCTGCCCGGGCGGCATTGAAGGATCCTTTAAGGTGCACTCCCATGACGGTATCCCAATCGGAATCAGTCATTTTAAATAGCATATTATCCTTGATTACACCAGCATTGTTAACTAGAATATCAACCGAACCATATTTCTCATACACTTCTGCCATGGCACTCTCTACCTGTTCTGCCTCCATCACATTAGCAACCTTCGTAAACACTTCATAACCTTTTTTGTTAAATTCATTTGCAGCTTGCGCAAGCGCTTCTTCGTTAATATCGATAATGGCTACTGTTGCGCCTTCTTCAGCAAATTTTTGAACAATTCCTTTTCCTATACCACGGCTTCCGCCGGTTACAAATGCTACTTTTCCATTAAATCTATCTGACATAATCGATTCCTCCCATATTAAATTTTGCCCCGAGGCCCTGGTGTAAATCTATATCATTAACCATAATCTATTAACATATCAACTGGTTAGTAAGCTGTAATCCCATATTATTTTGAAATTTCGAAAAAAACAACCCTATTATAGGAAAGCTGTTTACTGGAAAGACTTTTAAGCATGGTCTGTAATTTTTGAGGAATATACCAATCCCAATAAAAAAAGAGGCTTTTATAGCCTCTAAATAAATTTTTCTATAATGTACAATTTTGAACGCCGCATTGATCACACATCAATAAGGAGCGGAAATATTCGATATCATTAATAAAGAATTTTTTTGCTTCATTGTCAATGAGGCCTTGGTCTTTCCACTTACTGATCACTCTACTGGCGGTTTCCCTGGTAATCCCGACGTACTTTGCGATATCCTGGACGACAATCGGTTCTGTAATTTCCACCCCTCTTGGAGTTTCTTTACCATACATATGACTTAACCGGATAAAAATAGATGCGACTGCACCTTCCGAACCGAACACTAAATAGTCTCGCAGTTTGGCTTTACTGGCTTCGAGCGATTCTGCCAGCCATTTCGTAATGCCTAAAGCTAATCGACCATTTTGCGCCATTAAGGTTTCCATATCGTTTTTTGATATATATAACAAAGAAGCGTCTGTCAAAGCAACCGCAGAACAAGAATAAATTTCTCCAGAGAAGATCCCTATCTCTCCGAATGAATCATTATTCTTACGTAAAAATACGGTTACTTCTTTATTCTGTTTCATCTGCTTATGAACACGAATTGTACCGTCTAGGATAAAGTACAAATGGGAAGCTTCCGATCCTTCTTCAAATATTACTTCTCCACGTTTGACGAATGTTTCTTTTGAGTTAGCGAGCAATAAATCTTTTTCATTTTGCTCCAATCTATCGAGTAAAGGCCTCATCATGCCTACCTCCTGTATGATGAATGTACCTTAATAATAAATGGCTGTAGCCTGTAAGTCTGTGATATTTATCACGTTTTCACTATTATTATATTAAAATCAAAAAGAGACACTGCCCTCCAGTGCCTCACAATTATGTATCATTCATTGGAATTGAATTTCGTTTCTTCCTCATCCAATAAAAAATCCTTTTTCCGTAAACGGATATTAATATGATGCAGCTGTTGAACGACTTCAGCAAATCCTAAAGCAAGGATGAATGATATGACTGCACAGATCACCATCCAGAAAAAGCCTAGGAACTCCTCATTAACAAGGAAAAACAACCCTACTAAGAATCCTGTCACTAAAAATACATATCCAACTAATTTCAACAAGGTAGCAACCCGGTTGTTATGCTCAAAATAAATAGTAGCTATATTGGTTGAAACTATTTGTGATTCACTCGTTTCCCGACGATGGACGGGGATAGGTTCTTCCTCTGTATTACTGTTAGCAAAGTACCCTACTATACCGAGTAAAAGTGTAACCACGATAACCGTTATAAAAACACCCATATTATACCTCCCCTGTAAATAAGAACCACAACATTCATTGTAATATAGCCAGGGGAGATTTTACACACTAGCTTTCCAAATATAAGAAGTAAAATAAGATGAAAATCAGAATAACAATCATTAAGGAAGATACTAACGTCACAGAAGTATTAGAAGGGTTGAATGTTTCGTCATTCATGATCTGTTTCTTTTTATTGAAATAAGCGACAGTTGCTAAAATTATGATAATAAAACCAAGAACAACAGCAAAAACACCTAAAGAAAGGCTGATCATATCGATCGTACTGTTACGCTGGACCCCTATCGTGAAATGAAGGCTGGTATTTAAAAAGCCAATACCAACAATAGCAATAACCGTACGAACCCATGCCAGGTAGGTTCTTTCATTAGCCAGGTGTTGCTGTGCATATTTCAACTGGTTTTTCTCTTCCTTTTTCATGACATCACTCACTTATCTTCCATATATGATTTAGGTTGTCTTACATTATCTTAATCATACGATTACAACCAGAAAAAATCCAATGGCCTGATTTGATCTAAGCATTGTTTTCTGTGAGCGAGCAGAATTTGCAATCGGTTTTATTTTTCAGAATAATTTGGTAATATTCTTAAGTATACAGAAAGGAGAATGATAAATGGAAGTAATCTCAGCAGAAGAAATCAAACAAAAGTTTTCCATGAAAGAAACCATGGAAGCTATTGAGGATTTCTACAAAGAAAAAGAAGGAGACTACATTTCTCCTGATCGTATGCATATTGAGGATGGAGACAATACAGCTCTGCTAATGCCAGCATTTTACGGTGATTATTATGCAACGAAGTTAGTGGGAGTAGCTCCGAATAACACGAACCTCGACAAAGACACGATTCATGGATTAATGATTTTATATAATCGTGAAACCATGGAACCATTATTCATGTGCGACGCCATCGCCATTACTTCGTTACGTACAGGTGCTCTTGGAGGTTTAGGCATGAAGTATTTGGCGAAAGAAGATGCGAAAACCCTAGGAATCATCGGTACAGGAACACAAGGTTGGAGTCATTTGCAATCAGGACTTGTCGCCCGGGATATTAACGAAGTACATATCTTTAACCGTACAGAAGAGAAAGCACTGGCATATAAAAAGCAGGCAGAAAAAGCATTTCCGCACATCAGCTTTTATGTGTCTTCCGTAGAGGAACTGGTGAAGAAGTCAGATATCATCGTAACGACCACCACCTCTTCTAAGCCGGTATTACCGGAACTGGAGCCATCTGAATGGAAAGGAAAACAAATTGTCGGCGTAGGTTCCTTTCGACCGGCGATGCAAGAACTTTCGGATCAGGTATTGCAAGAAGCAGATGAAATCTACGTGGATGCTTCAAGCGCTTTACGGGAGTCAGGGGATATGATTCGAGCTAAAGAGTTACGTAAAGATTTAGAGGATACGTGGGACCTTGAAAAAATAATCAGAGAAAACCATTACCCTTCTGGTGTCCATGATAAGACAATTATTTTCAAGTCTGTCGGTGCCTCTATTTTTGACTTAGTAACTGTCAAATCAGTGTATGAAACGTATTACAAATAGAAAGGTGGCAGAATGATGCGAAAACTGACAAGGAAAAAGTGGAAAGACCCGGGAATCGTCATGGTAATTATTTTATCTATTATCTCTTTGATCGTTTGGATATGGTGGCCGGCAGACACTTTTGTAGGTGGAATATCCCTAGCAGGATGGGCCATGTTTGTCTGCTTTTTCATATGGTTAGCGTTAACAGTCGCATATGTCGTTTGGATGGAAAGACTGGAAAAGAAAGAAATGCAATAAAGGAGTGAGTAATCATGCAAGTAATGGAAACAATCATTTTAGCCATTTATTTAATCATTATGACCGTTATAGGAATTTGGTTCGCAAAGCGGGCTCACTCATCTGAAGGTGATTACTGGACAGCTGGCGGGCAGATTAATAGTTTTGTTGGATCATTCGCATTTTTTGCAGCGGTAGCAAGCTCAAGCTCACTGATGGGGGCTGTAGGTTCTGGTGTAGCATTAGGGGTTCCTTTTCTATTAGCCTACGGGTTCGGCGCAGTAGCTATCCCTTCATTTGCAATGTTTTTAATAGCTGGACAAATTAGAAGAACAGGCGTAAAAACTCTGCCTGAATTTTTCAAGCATAGGTACGGAAAATCGGTACAGATTGTTTCTGCTATTCTAGTCGTACTGAGTATGACTTTCTATATGATCCCCCAGTTGACAGCATCAGGGCTAATTGGTTCTTATGTGTTAGGGATTGATTATGTAACTGCTGTAATCATTTTAGGGTTAGGATTCACACTTTATGCCGCACTAGGTGGAATGTGGGCGATTACATACACGGACTTGATTCAGGGTGCTGTCATGGTCATCGGAATGTTCATTCTCGCTATTATTATTCTAATGGATCATGGTGGAGTTGGTTCGCTTGTTCAAGACGCGTTAGCAGTCGACCCTCAATTCGGTTCTATTACTCAACCATGGATGTCTTACTTCGGTCTATTTGTTGCTTTTCTTTGGTTCGGAGTAGTATCACCGTCAGCTGTTATGAGGAACTTTGCTGCACGTGATGCGAAAACAGCACGTCGCTCAGCTCTAGGAGCTTGTTTTTTGTATGTTACTGTATTCCTATTCGGATTTGTCATTGCATCGGCAGGTGCCAGCCTGGGGATTGCAGAATCACTCGACAATCAGGATATGATTTTTATTTCCGTAATTGAGCATTACATGCCTGCCTTACTTGCCGGAGTTATGCTGGCCGGGTTATTAGCTGCAATCATGTCCTCAGCGGATGCGATGCTTCTGGCCGTATCTGCAGGAATCGCCCATGATATTTATAAAGAACATATTAATAAAAAAGCTTCCGAAAAGAAAGTCACTCGTCTAGGGTTAATTGTAATGATCTTAGCTAGTGTGGTTGGGATTATTTTCGCAATCGATCCCCCTCAATTGATCGCTGTCATGGTAGGTTGGGTAAGTGGCGCAATGCTTTCTGCTTTTGGCTTCCCACTAGTGTTAGGGCTTTGGTGGAAGCGTACCAATACAGCAGGAGCTTTAGCTGGTATGATTGGAGGAACGGTAGTTTTCATCATCATGGCATTATTACCATTTGCTCTTGTTTCCGAGCACTTAGTCTCTGCCCCCGTTTCAGCAATTCTTACGATTGTAGTAAGTTTAATGACAGCCCCACCATCTGAAAAGATACAACAAGAAGTAGACAGCTATCACATGGAAGCATAAGCAGGTGAAAAAATGAAACTGAACATCTTAGGAGAAGATTCTATCCAGGAACACGAGCTTCCCAAGTATATGTATAAAGGCTTGAAGCCTTCGTTGAAACTGAATAAGAAACTCAATGAGAATGTAATTAAAAATGGGATCGTAAGGAGCGAAAAAGTCTATCAGCCAATGTGGACAGTGAAGATGCTAGTCATTGCTGATAGAAAACCGTTCCCACCCAAAATAAAGCCGAACATGGCTTTTGTGGATGCTATTTCAGGCTACCGGGGGTTATTTCCGAATGTACCTCCTGTCACCCAGCAGGAAGTAGCTTCATCAAAAGTTAAAAACGCTATAATTACAAGACAAGAACTACTAGAAAAATACGTAATAAATATTCAGGAAAAGCAAATCAGTCGGAACTATGTATTAAAAAAACCAAGATATGAGGTTAAAGAAGCAGAGGTAGTTTACTTGCCATTATGGCTAATAGAAGTGGACACTGATTTCTTCACAAAAACTTTCCTAATCAATGGTAACACAGGTGAGTCAGAAGATTTATTAAAGAAACTATGGAAATCAAACGAGTGGAAATTATGAAAAAGGTGCTTGCAATTTAGCAAGCACCTTTTATATATATTAAAAAGAAAAAGATCTCATCAGTCTTGGTGAAGATTAATTTTAATTCTAAATTATATACCGGTCGAAACTGCACTCCCAAAGGGACACAATTTTGAGTCGTGCGCGTCTGCCAATTTCACCACACCGGCATATAAAAATGGCGGAGAAGGTGAGATTCGAACTCACGCGACGGTTGCCCGCCCTAGCGCATTTCGAGTGCGCCCCCTTACAGCCACTTGGGTACTTCTCCATCCAGGCGATGCGGATGAAGGGATTCGAACCCCCACGGTGTTACCACCACTAGACCCTGAATCCAGCGCGTCTGCCAGTTCCGCCACATCCGCAAAGTATTAAATAATACCAGGCCTTAAAACTGTATAATAATAAGAAAAAAGACCCTTTCAGTAATATGAAAGAAGTCAATTCTCTAACAAATAAATTGTTAAGTAGTACCGGTGGCCGGGGTCGAACCGGCACTCCCGAAGGAACACGATTTTGAGTCGTGCGCGTCTGCCAATTCCGCCACACCGGCATATTGTTTATGGAGGCGGCAACCGGATTTGAACCGGTGATAAAGGTTTTGCAGACCTCTGCCTTACCACTTGGCTATGCCGCCTTGTGATACCCTGAAAATTAAATATGGAGCGAGAGACGGGATTCGAACCCGCGACCCCCACCTTGGCAAGGTGGTGTTCTACCACTGAACTACTCTCGCAATTTAAATGGCTGGCCCAGCTGGATTCGAACCAGCGCATGACGGAATCAAAATCCGCTGCCTTACCGCTTGGCTATGGGCCAACAGGCAAAGTAAAGATGGGGCGACCGATGGGAATCGAACCCATGAATGCCGGAGCCACAATCCGGTGCGTTAACCCCTTCGCCACGGCCGCCATAATGGCAGGGGTAGTAGGAATCGAACCCACATCAAAGGTTTTGGAGACCTTCGTTTTACCATTAAACTATACCCCTATATATGGTGGAGGGAGTAGGACTCGAACCTACGAACCCGATGGGAGCGGATTTACAGTCCGCCGCGTTTGGCCAACTTCGCTATCCCTCCATTGTAATGAAGAAAACTATTCAATGGTGCACTTACAGCACACGGTTGTTTTCCAGCAAGAAGTTTATTCGACGTTGCAGGAAAACCTACAATGGTGCCGGCCAGAGGACTTGAACCCCCAACCTACTGATTACAAGTCAGTTGCTCTACCAATTGAGCTAGACCGGCTAATCAGAAATGGTGGCTTGGGACGGAATCGAACCGCCGACACACGGATTTTCAGTCCGTTGCTCTACCGACTGAGCTACCAAGCCTAAGTATTTAAATAATTATGAAACTATGTAAAAGTAATAATGGCGGTCCGGACGGGACTCGAACCCGCGACCTCCTGCGTGACAGGCAGGCATTCTAACCAACTGAACTACCGGACCATAATTTGGTTGCGCTTTGCAGCACACGATTTTCAACTAGCTATGAAGATTATTCGACGTAGGAAGTTGAAATAAATTGGTTGCACTTTGCAGTACTACTATCTTTCATTAGCAATGATGATTAATCGACGATGCAAATGAAAAATAATTGGTTGCGGGGGCAAGATTTGAACTTGCGACCTTCGGGTTATGAGCCCGACGAGCTACCAGACTGCTCCACCCCGCGATAATGTAAGACATTATATCTTACGATATTGAATTGGAAATGTGAATGAAATGGTGGAGGATGCAGGGTTCGAACCTGCGACCCCTTGCTTGTAAGGCAAGTGCTCTCCCAGCTGAGCTAATCCTCCTATGTAAGTGGTGACCCGTACGGGATTCGAACCCGTGTTACCGCCGTGAAAGGGCGGTGTCTTAACCACTTGACCAACGGGCCAATATGATATGGCGGAGAGCGAGGGATTCGAACCCTCGAGACCGCGGTAACGGTCTACACGAATTCCAATCGTGCTCCTTCGGCCAACTCGGACAGCTCTCCATGGCTCCACCGGTAGGATTCGAACCTACGACCGATCGGTTAACAGCCGATTGCTCTACCACTGAGCTACGGTGGAATATTGTAAAGGTGTGTATCATTGAGCTACAACCTAAGTTATATGCTCGTCGTTCAACCCTTTTGTTCAACTTTCTGGCTACATAAACAGTGTTGAACTCCTTGCAAAGCTTACTTCGAAGTTTAGTCGAAGAGGTTAGCTTCGCTACGGTGGAATATTGTAAAGGTGTGTATCATTGGTGTGATTTTGTTAACAAGCAGATCTTTAAGAAAATAAGTCCAGGCTTGGCAGCGTCCTACTCTCACGGGGATAAACCCGACTACCATCGGCGCTGGAGAGCTTAACTGCTGTGTTCGGCATGGGAACAGGTGTGACCTCTCCGCTTTCGCCACCAAACCTTAATCTTTTTTTAGGGACAAGATATATTATATGCACCTTAGTCCAAAAATTCAAGGGTTTTTTATATTTTTATGTAAACCCTCAAAACTAGATAAGCAACATTCAACGACCCAACTTCTTCACGAATTATATTAGTTAAGTCCTCGATCGATTAGTATCCGTCAGCTCCACGTGTCACCACGCTTCCACCTCGGACCTATCTACCTCATCGTCTCTGAGGGATCTTACTCACTCGAAGTGATGGGAAATCTCATCTAG
>NZ_JBIEKI010000012.1:0-95051 GCF_043497085.1 Halobacillus sp. B23F22_5
AAAGACAGGGTTTTAAGAATGATTGAATTTGTATAGTGAAAGTTAAGGTTATGGTTGGAAAAATATTGAAAAATAGATCGGTCATAACTCTCTTTTCGCAACACTCATTGTTAGCTTGACGGTTATGCACCGCTTCCCTACGCCCCTTGTCATAGGAAGTTCTCGAAGGAAACTGCCCATGATAATAGGAAGAAGACTTTGGCCTTTTATATCCTTTGTAAATGCATCAGGATGAAGGTTTCAACTACATTCTTTCTCTTTTTGAAGGGTCCGTTTAATAAACTGGCTGGATGGGAAGGGAATGGTGAGACTCCCGCGGGAGAAGGGGCTAGGCAAGATCCCACAGGGCTTTAGCCCGAGGAAGCTTGCCAGGTCCCCCGCAGGAAAGCGAGCCGTTTCCCAGACCATCCTATTCCTCTCAAAATAACGGACCAAATCATCTCGAAACTGAGTATTCAGCTAAAGGGAACTTATATGTGAAATCACCACTGAAATTAGAGACATAAAAAAAGACTGTCTCTACAGAGACAGTCCAGGAAATCAGCTGCGAATTCCAAAGAACTTTTTAACTTTAGTAAAAAAGCCTTTTTCCTCATCAAAAGAAAGCAACGGAACTGATTCACCTAATATCCGGCGAGCAATATTCCGATAGGCCAGCGATGACTTTGTATTCGGGTGCAACGCGACAGGTTCACCGCTATTAGAAGCCTTAATCACTTCATCATCATCCGCTACCACCCCTAATAAATCGATGGATAACACGGATACTATTTCATCCACATCCAGCATATCTCCATTTTGGACCATATGGTGACGGATACGATTGACAATCAATTTGGGTGGTTCTATATCTTCTTGTTCCAATAAACCGATGATTCGATCGGCATCACGAACACTAGATTTTTCCGGGTTGGTTACGACAACCGCCTTATCTGCACCTGCTACGGCATTTTTATAGCCTTGTTCGATTCCTGCCGGACAGTCTATGATTATGTAGTCGAAATCCTGCTTTAACTCGTCTACTATTTTTTTCATGGCTTCTGGTGTAACTTCAGACTTGTCACTTGTTTGCGCTGCCGGAAGCAATTGCAGACAGTCGAAACGTTTGTCAGGAATTAAAGCCTGTTTGGTCTTCACGCGTTCCTGCACCACATCCACAAGATCGAAAATAATACGATTCTCCAGCCCCATTACTACATCAAGGTTACGCAACCCGATATCCGTATCAATCAGGCAAACCTTTTTGCCAAGTAATGCAAGTGCTGTACCGATATTAGCGGTAGTTGTCGTTTTCCCGACACCGCCTTTACCAGAAGTTACAACAATAGCCTCACCCATTAAACATTCTCCTTTCAAAGCTGCTGATGTCCGGCCTTTTTTTTATGATATCCTGTAGTCGGTCAATCAAAATTTTGTCTGCATCTTCATCTAAATAGCCGCACTCCATATAGACTCCCTCTGTTTCATGATCAGGGGCCCTGCTGATTGCATTGGCGATTCTTAACTGGCTCGGCTGCATGTAGGATGCGGCGATCACAGCACGGGAGTCCCCATCAACACCAGCATGTGCAATACCCCGAAGGCTTCCCATTACAAATATATTGCCCGTAGCCATAACCTTACCGCCGGGATTTACATCTCCGATCAATAATAGGTCTCCTTCTACATTGATCACTTGACCTGACCTTACCACCCTGACTAAAGGTTTTACCTCGGCATGCTTTTTCCATTCTGAAGCTTCCTCTTTTGTAAGTACATTAGATTCTATCTTTCCGACCACAAGGTTTTGGTTGTCCCTGACTACTTCTTTCAACTTTTCTTTTTGTTCCTTGGTAACATACCGGTTTCCAAGTTGAATCTTAACTGATATCAGCCGGTCCTCTTCCAGCAAAGCATTCAAAGAAAGTTTTTCTTTTAATTCTCCTAATACATCTTCATACGCACATTGATCGTCTATTTTTAAAATAAGTCCGTCTCTCGTGCCTTTAATTGTTATAAATTGTTGATTTGCTATCACGTTAGTTCCCCCTAACCTGCAAGGATCTGCTTCCCGATGCAAAAAGGAAGATCAGTTGCTCAGTAAATTTGCCGCCCACTTTTCCAGTTTTCCTTTTATTATAGGATAGGCAAGTAAAAAGAAGAGAAGATTCGCTATCCCTGTCGGCAGCAATCTATTTTTCAAAAACACTTCCCACGTCATTTGGGTCACCTGGACGAAGGAATAGATAGTATATAAAAGTAACTCTGTCAGCACCAGGCCAAGCACTGCTAGCAGAATAGCGACGATAAAGTTACCGTGAAGCATTTTTTTTAGCCCATGCAGTAAGTAGATCACGATTCCATATGTGAACATATAAACACCTAAAATGCTTGTATAAACCATATCGATCAATAGACCAAATAGGATTGCATATAACAGGGAGTAATAGGTATCATCATTATCAAAAAAAACAGTGATAAGGACAAGGAGGACAAGTACCCAATGAGGTGTAATCAGTAAATCCGAATAAGCTAATTTTGGCGGCAGCAGGCTCATTGCCATACCTTGGAATACAAGAAGAAAGAGTAAAATCAAAGGAAGATAGAATCGTTGTATCATTCCTCTTCCTCCTCATTTTGCCGCTCCATATCATAGGTAGGCATGCTCCTGTCTACAATCATCACCTGATTGATATCATAAAGATCAGCAGCAGGCTCTACGTAGGCTGTTTGTGTTAAACCATACTCATCCATTTCAACCTTAGTAACCTCTCCAATCAGTAACCCTGCAGGAAAGACTCCACCTTTCCCGGAAGAAACAACCTTTTCTCCTTCCTTGATCTCTGCGTCATAGTCAATTTCTTTTAATAATAATGACTCAGTATCTTCATCGTATCCCTGAATCAGGCCATGGATCGGCTGGTCTTCCTGCCAAACCCAGGCAGAAATCCTGTTGGACAAACCGAATCCGCTCAGTAATCGGACAGTAGAATGAAACTTGTCGGTCGACTGAATTTTCCCAATCATTCCTTCGCCTGTAATTACTGCCATATTCCTTTTGACCCCATGGGCTTCTCCACGGTTCACAATCATCTGGCTAAACCATCTTTCAGAACTCCTTGCTATGACTGATGCATCAATAGGATCATAATCTGTCAGACTATCCTGGTAATCGAGGCTTGAACGAAGTTCTTCATTCTCTTTTTTCAGCATCTGATTTTCTTGCATGATACTTTTATATTGGGATAGACGTGATTTCAATATTTCGTTCTGTTCATATGTTTTACTGATATCTTGTATATTTTCGTATGTGCCTTGGATAAATTGTACGGGTTGGTTAAATATAGTTTGTATCCACCCGACCGAATCATGGACAAATTTCTCCGGCCAGGTAAGTTCACTCCGCTCTCTTAGCGAAAAACCAATCAAAGCGACGAGCAAAATGAAACTGACGAGTACAAGAATAAGTCGTTTTTTTTTGAAAAATGAAGGCATAGAAGCGTCAGTTACTCCATTCTGGCTCTTGAAGCCACGTTAGGCTGCGCCTTGAAGTGATGAATGTATTCCAAGGATTTCCCCGTACCGATCGCTACGCAATCAAGTGGATCATCAGCTACAAAAACAGGCATTTTTGTTTCATCACTGATAACTTGATCCATATTCTTCAGCAAAGCACCACCACCAGTCAATACAATTCCTCTGTCCATGATATCAGCTGCCAGTTCAGGAGGTGTTTTTTCGAGTGTATTTTTCACAGCATCAATAATAGCATCTACTGTATCTTTTAAAGCTCCGGAAATTTCAGCAGCTTTGATAGATATTGTTTTTGGCAGTCCTGTCAATAAATCTCTTCCGCGGATATCCATTTCTTTATCTTCTTCGGGACTGCCGGCTGCACCTATTTCCATTTTGATATTTTCTGCGGTACGCTCTCCAATCATCAAGTTGTATTGTTTCCGGATATATTGAATGATCGCATCATCCATTTCATCTCCGGCTAACCTGATAGATTGAGAGGTCACGATTCCGCCTAAGGAAATAATCGCTACTTCGGTAGTACCTCCTCCGATATCTACCACCATACTTCCGGTCGGCTCCCATACAGGAAGTCCCGCTCCAATAGCAGCGGCAAAAGGTTCAGCAATCGGGTATGCTTCTTTCGCTCCGGCTTGTTTAGTTGCATCGATGACAGCACGTTCCTCGACCATCGTAATACCTGAAGGTACACAGATCATAACGTTCGGCTTTCTTGCAAAGCTTGATCTATTTTTCATCGCTTTATTGATATAATACTTCATCATTTCAGCGGTAGTATCATAATCGGCAATAACGCCGTCTTTCATAGGTCGTACAACAGAAATGTTGCTAGGCGTACGTCCAATCATATTTCTGGCAGGATTCCCCACCGCTTCAATGTTGCCTGTCGTAATATCACGAGCTACTACTGAGGGCTCACGAACTACGACTCCTTTGTTCTTTATAAAAACCAACGTATTCGCTGTGCCTAAATCAATTCCTAAATCTTGTGAAAAACCAAATAAACCCAATACCGATCTCCCTTTCTACTCTATCTCGAGGGTATTCTAATTCGTTAGTAATATCTAATAATATTTGCTGTTGAAAAAATTCAGTAAGCAAGAGAAAGAAGCGCCTATTATAAGATCCAGCTTATAAAAAGGCGCTAATTTTCACTATCTATTCAATTATACGAAAAAAATGAAGAAATGGATAGTCTTACAAGTACCCTTTTTCTTTAAGAGAGACAAATTTCCGATCACCAATCACTAAATGATCCAACAATTCGATACCGATCATCTTCCCTGATTCTGCTAATCTTCTCGTTACATTGATATCTTCTTGTGATGGGGTCGGATCACCAGAGGGGTGGTTATGAATGCAAATAAGTGAGGCAGCTGACCGCTTGACGGCTTCTTTATACACTTCACGCGGGTGAACGATTGAGGCGTTGAGACTTCCAATGAAAATCGTTTGTCGATGCAGAACTTGATTTTTCGTATTCAGAAAAAGGCATATAAAATGTTCCTGTTTAAGTCCTCGCAGCTCTTCCATTACAAAGTCCGCCCCATCCTCCGGGCTGCGAATGATATAGCGTTCCGGGGGCTTCATTTGATGAATTCTTTTACCAATTTCTAAGGCTGCCTGGATGAGCACAGCTTTAGCTGTACCTACTCCTTTGATTGCTGTCAATTCTTCAATTGTAGCATCCTTCAAAAGATCCAAGCCCTCAAAGTGTATCAGTAAACGCTGGGACAAGTTCATCACTGAATCGTTCTTCGATCCACTGCCAAGGAGAATAGCTATCAATTCCTGGTTCGATAAATGACGGGGGCCATGTTCTATCATACGCTCCCTCGGTCTATCAGCTAAAGGCACATCTTTCAACATAACCTGGGCATCTGACAAATTCACTGCACCCTTTCCTGTTTTTCCTCACAATTTATTTTCAGGAGGGGGTGATGTTGAATTTTTCAAGCTCTTTCACCAGATAAGCGATAGGAAGCCCGACGACATTATAATAATCACCGCGGATTCCTTTTACCAACAATGCTCCTTTCGTTTGTATTCCATAACTTCCCGCTTTATCAAAAGGGTCTCCTGTATCTACATAACGATTGATATCTGTTTCTGTTAATTCCATAAATTCTACGTCGGTTTTTACAGAAAAGATTTTAGATTGATTGTATCCCCGAATCATCACCCCTGTATGAACGGAATGGGAATTGCCGCTTAACAGCTGGAGTGTTTCGATTGCTTCCTTTCGGGTTTCCGGTTTTCCCAACACGTGCCCAGCAAAGCTTACCACTGTATCCGCTGTTACTAATACTTCATTTTCTGTTGTAGCGATTTGCTCAGCTTTTACCTGTGCAAGCTTCTGAACTAACATTTCAGGGTCATTAATCTTAACGAGGGATTCATCCGCATCGCTTGTCCTGACTGCAAATTGAAAGCCAGCCAATTCAAGCAGACTTTTCCTTCTCGGTGAAGCTGACCCTAACACTAATGATTTGTACATCCTGACACCCTTCCCAATAACAAAACTGTGAGGTTCTAACCAGTGTATTAAACTTTCAAGAAATAATAAAAATAGTTATAATGCATTATAACCTCTTCTCTATTCTACAATATCTGGTTTTTATTATAAGCTTTTCCTACTTTCTTGTTTAATAATTAAAGTAAAATAAAAAAATAGGTACGTAAAGCACCTATTTCTTAAGAATACCTTCATAGCTTTTCCAAACTTTTAATAAAAGCACATCCTGTTGGCTACGGTTATTCGATTCATTAAAATTCTTTATGGCAGCTTTAAGCTCATTGAATGTTTCATTTTCAGGCAGGCGTCCAGCTAGATGATTCCATTCCTCTGTCGTCTCTTTTCCATCCAAAGTCGAATAGAATAAATCAGCGAAACCGCTTAGAGGTTCCGCTCCTTTTAGGTTCACCTTTTCATTTGCTGCGACTTCCCAAGGTTTGACATAGGTTTGAAGGTCATCTTTAAGTAGTGGGGATGCTTTTTCATTGGCAGACTCATAGCTTCTCGCCAGCCCTGTAAACAGGAAAACATCGCCCTCCCGCTCCCAAACGACAGTAGGATATCCTTTTTCTATATAGTTTTGACTCCATTCTTCGGCTTTCTCTATGCTCGTAAAATATCCTGCCTGAACCACATACGCTTCGACAGCCGGGAGCTTAATGGCTTTTCCCCCATCCGTTGTTACTGTTTCAGCATTTTCAGTATCTGTTCCTCCTGTATATGCGACAGGATTATCAGTTGCTGCTCCATCACTTTCAGTAATCCCTACAAACATACGGAGTAATATAAATCCTAGTAAAAGCCCTAACAATAGTGCTGCAATTACTGAAGCGATGATATTCTTAATGGGAGAAGATAGCTTCTTTTTCCTTTTCTTCTTTTTATAATAGGGATGTTTCTTCCAAGCTTCGGGTTTGATTACTTTTTTCTGTTCCGAGTGTTCATATTCATAAACTTCTGCCGTAGCAGCTTGTTCTTCTTGAGAAGTAGCTACCTCCTTTATCGCTTCCTCGTCCTCACGTGGGATTAATGTCTCTTTACCATTCATCCTTATAGAGATTTTATCCTGCTTGTCCACTAGATCCACCACCTCTGGGTCGTTTTGTACCACTCTACCAAAAGTGTTTAAAAAAAGTAGACGAAACTTGTCACCAGAATGCAATTAACGTTCGACAATTTCTTTTTGTAAAAAATAATACCTTAGGTAAAGATCCTGTTATTGTTGTTATGGATTTTTCATAAGTGACTTAATTATTGGGCCGAAAAGTCGAAGACTTGACTTCGAGATATTGTAAGAGGGGAAGGGGCGTAGGGGAACGAGTCGCTTTCCACGGGAGTTCGCTGAGCCTCCTCGAGCTAACGCTCTGTGGGGTCTCACCTGGAACTCTTTTCCCGTAGGAGTCTCCCGTTCCCCTACGCCCCTTGCCACAAAAGATTATCGAAATCGCCCTTGAATGTCCATATATAATTTTTGAATGAAAGCCTATCACAATCACGGATTGATCGTACTTTCCTGTTCAAAAGCACCCTATTCTTGATAGGCGTTTCAAGATTCTAACCCCTTGTATGGTGGCTGGGAAAACGGTGAGACTCATAGAAAATGCTACGCATTTCTTCGTGCGCTGATTATTCAAGATGCAAATTCAAAGTCCTGTGGGATGAATATGGTCGTGGAGATCCCGGAAGGCGAAGCCTGAGGAAGCCCTGTTAAAAGAAACCGATGTACCATAGCAGGATTTTGTCACTGTAAAAGAAGGCAGTCAGTGATCCAAAGATGATAAATGGGGCAAAGGGGATGGGATGGCTTCGCGATGCTTTCCCTGACAACATCAGAACCATACCGAGGCAAGCTCCACTAATGACAGACAGAAAAAAAGAAACCATCAAACCTTCTATCCCCATGATGAAGCCAATTATTCCAAACAACTTCATATCTCCAGCCCCCATGCCCCCATTACTAAGACGAATAATCATTCCTATGAGCACTATACCGAAAATCCCCCCAAGAAAAGCATTGCCCCAGGAAACCATAGGCTGAAATATACGAAGTACCAGGAATAGTATGAAAAATACGAGTAGCACTTTATCTGGGATATGCATATAAGCCATGTCACTCACGAAAATAATGCTA
Organism: Halobacillus sp. B23F22_5; assembly: GCF_043497085.1. Lineage (NCBI taxonomy): Bacteria > Bacillati > Bacillota > Bacilli > Caryophanales > Bacillaceae > Halobacillus > Halobacillus sp. B23F22_5. The sequence continues at coordinate 8,163 of NZ_JBIEKI010000012.1, forward strand.
AACAAGGATATTAATAGTAAAGCTGTGAAAAGCTCTAATGTTAATCCAAAAATGTTATAGCTGTACGCAAATAAACTACCGGTGAAGAGTTCTACAAAAGGATAAATAATAGAAATAGAGGTGTGACAGTACCGACATTTTCCTTTCAGGTGAAAGTAAGATAAAACAGGGATCAAGTCCTGCCAGGAAAGCTGATTGTCGCATGAGGGACAGTGGGAACGGTGATGACGGAAAAAAGATCGTTTTGGAATTCGAAAGCCGACTACATTGAAAAAAGAACCGAATACCAAACCAATAAGGAAGAAATAAAAAATAAGAATTAGGTTCATTAACCATTCTCCTTCGAGGGAATTGGGGGATAGGAAAAACGAAGATAAGGTGTAGAATTTACTAGAGATAGCTATATTGACTATTCAGCTACCCCTAGTAAACTTTCATAGTTGGCAACTTTGTTGCGTCCTTGTTGTTTTGCGCCTACGTACATAGCCCGGTCCGCATGGCGGACAAGCTCAAGTGCTTCTTCACAGTGGTCGGGATAAGCTGCTACCCCAATACTTGCTGTAATGGAAACAGCAGCCGGTCCATCCTGGTCTACAATATGATCATAAGCATAAAAAGTGGATGAAGCTATACTTTCCCTTAGTTTGTCAGCGGTCTTCATCGTTTCACTAAGATTATAGGAAGGTAATAAGATAACAAACTCCTCTCCACCATAGCGAGCTACCAGACCTTCACTTCCAATCAGATTACTTAACAAATCTGCCACATCGCAAAGAATCTCATTTCCGCTTTGGTGACCATATGTATCATTTACTACCTTGAAATGATCAATATCCAATAATATAAGTGACATAGGCTGATTTGTGTTTTTAAGGGTCAGAAATGTTTTATCCAATTGCTCTTCAAAGTAACGGTAATTATATAGGTTCGTGAGTGGACAACGTTCACTTTTATTTTTGGTGAGCTCATAATTGTTCGCATTTTCAATAGCTACAGCAAGATAATTGATCAAAATGTCTAATATCATATACTGATACTTTTCAAATGCGCGCTTTTGATTAGAAATGACCGTAATAACCGAAACGATTTGATTATTTCGGAAGACAGGAAGCGATAAAACGCTTTCTCCGTCATTCGGAATAAAGTTACTATCCAAATGCAGCCACTCGCGTCGACTTTGGTACCGTACACCCTTTCTTTTTTGCCATACATAGCCGCTGACACCCTCCCCCGGCCTTAAGGTGAATTCGGTGATGCTATGTTGCCCGCTTCCATCATAAAACCTCATCAGACTCAGGCTTTTCTCGTCTTTCACATTAAAAATATAAATGTATTTCAGGGGTAAGAGATCTGCTACCCGTAGGATGAAAAGGTCGATCACTTCCTTGGACTTCAGACGTCCCGTAAGCTCATGACCGATATCACTCGTCTTTTGCAGGTATCCATTGATCTGTTGGCTGGTATGGTAAAGCATGAGCATGGCAGAAATAAAAACAAAAGGGATACCTACGTAATAAACAGCCACGACTCCCAGCTCAGAATATAGCCTGAACAAAACAAAACCTACAGGGAAAATGAGCACAGTGGTATAGGTTTCCCATAAAGTAGCACGATCAATCAATTGAAACCGTCGCTTCTGCAAAAGTACTCCTAATACTTTAATCAGTGTCTGATTCACTAAAAATATAGTCATCGCATAAGCAAGAATAGGAAAGATGTCATACAACTCATTATAGGCAGCATTACCATGCTCTCCCCCAAGAAGATAGTAGACTATAGCGCCAACGATACTCGTCACTAAAAACATCAGCATGTTCATCGGAAAGCGGTGTAGATCCTCCCGTGTAATCCGCATTTTTATTAGTAGGGAAATAACACCTATTTGGGTCAGAACTATTTCCATGAATAAGCCGAAATAAAGAAATACCGCCAGACTGACACCCTGGATCAGAAAAATCGGGCCCTCTTTAAATATCAGAGGGAATAAAGAGACAATACAAATTAAAATGGCAAAAGAGAATAGATCAGCCATTATACCTTCAAAACCCGGTTCCATATAACTATATACTCCATATAAACTAATCGGCCAAACGAAAAGCCAGGCCAGCCATATGGCAATCCTCTTCTCTTTCGTCATCACATGCATCTCCCTGCATCAAATCTATTATACTTTTACCATTTATTGCTTGATGATGAATGCAAAAGATGTATTTATAGCGTAAGCAATTTTCAGATAATTATTATACTATCATACCTTTGACCTATATTCAAAGTATTTTCTGACATCAGATATGAAATATAGCGAGCCTGCCACAAGCAATACGTCGTTATGGGTCATTTTACCCACAACGTTTTCCAGGGCTTCCTCCCACACTTGTTCTGCGCTAGCATTGTCCCCATCATAAACTTCCTTCAATAAACGCGCCTCCATTGCCCGAGGAAAGTTGAAACTTGTGAATGTGATGTGATCAAAATTGTCTTTAAGCTGCTCCAGCATTCCTTTAACCGGTTTATCTTCCAGGGCTGCATAGAGTAGAAATTTACGTTTGTCAGGGAAATGCTCACCAACTGTTCTCATCAAAGTTTCCGTACCCTCTTCATTGTGGGCCCCATCTATGATAACCAAAGGCTTTTCAGATACCCGTTCAAACCTGCCAGGCCATTTTGTTGACATAATACCATTATAGTAATCTTCCCGGTGGAACGGATAACTTTTATCCCGTAGCACCTCCATAATCTCTAAAGCAACTGCAGCATTCGCTTCTTGATGTCTTCCTTTCATACGGCTTGTCAGTAATTGGGATTGATAGGAACTATTTGAAAAGAAAAAGTGTTCTCCTTCTTCATCACTGCTTTCATGACTTATAAAGAAATCATGGTTCAATCGGAATAGATTCGAAGATGTCTCATGACACTTCTGCTTAATTACATTAATAGCTTTTTCGCTTTCTACAGCAGTGACCACTGGTACATTATCTTTGATGATGCCAGCCTTTTCTACAGCAATTTTTTCGTAACTGTCACCAAGAATTGACATGTGATCGAGCCCTATATTAGTAATAGCCGCTACAATAGGCTGAATAACGTTAGTTGAATCAAAACGCCCCCCTAAGCCTGTTTCCATGATTACGAAATCAAGACTTGCCTGCTTGAAATATAATAGGGCCATGGCGGTAATGACTTCGAATTCAGTTGGTTCTCCTAATGGTGTCTGGCCTAACTCTTCAGCTAAAGGCTTGATTGTCTTTACAAGCTGCACCCAATCATCATCTTGGATTGGTTTTCCATTTACACTGATCCGTTCATTGAAGTGAATGATATAAGGAGAAGTGAAAGTACCGACATCCTTTCCTTGTGCTTCTAACAGATTCCGCAAAAAAGACAGTGTCGAACCTTTTCCATTTGTCCCAGCAATATGGATGGCATTCAGCTCTTGTTCTGGATGATCAAGCTTTTCCATCATCCATTCCATCCGTTTCAGTCCTGGTTTAATTTTGAATTTTTCACGACTATGAATCCATTCAATCGCCTGCTCATACGTCAACATCTGATATTTCTCCCTTCACAACAAAGAGAGGGCATCCCCACTTGGAACACCCTCAAGTTTTCCTACTCTTTAAGCTTTCAACTCTTGGATACGTGCTTCTACTTTTGCCCGCTTATCTAAGTAGTCGGTTTCTTTTTCACGTTCTTCCTGGACCACGTGCTCAGGAGCTTTTTTGACAAAACCTTCATTCGAAAGTTTCTTTTGTACTCGCTCCACTTCTTTATCCCATTTTTCCCTCTCTTTTTCCAGGCGTTGAATCTCATCTTCGATATTGATCAGTCCAGCTAAAGGAAGGTAAAGCTCAGCACCTGTTACTACAGCAGACATCGCTTTTTCTGGAGCTTGCAGACTTGTTGCAATCGTAAGTTCACTTGGATTACAGAAACGCTCCAGATAGTGGCGATTTGTTTCTAATTCTTTCTCCACTTCTTCATTTTTTGCCTGAATCAGCAACTGAATTTCTTTGGACATCGGCGTATCCACTTCCGCGCGAATGTTACGAACTGCACGAATGATTGTGACTAGCCGTTCCATTTCACCGACAGCTTTCTCATTATCGAATTCCGTCTTAACTTTCGGCCATGCTGCTTGAGTAATAGACTCACCTTCATGTGGCAAATGCTGCCAAATCTCTTCTGTAACAAATGGCATGAATGGATGCAGCATTCTCATAATGTTGTCTAGTGTATAAGCAAGCACGGAGCGAGTTGTTTTAATCTTCGCTTCATCTTCACCATATAAAGGCAGCTTTGCCATTTCAATATACCAATCACAAAACTCATCCCAGATGAAATTATATAGGTGACGCCCAGCTTCCCCAAATTCATAGCGGTCGATATTCTTTGTCACTTGTTCTACCGTTTGGTTCAAGCGAGTTAAAATCCATTGATCTGCAACCGATTTTTCTCCGGACAAATCAATATCTTCATACTTCATATCTCCCATATTCATTAATGCAAAACGGGAAGCATTCCAGATTTTGTTGACAAAGTTCCAGGTTGATTCTACTTTTTCCCATTGGAAACGCAGATCCTGCCCAGGCGCTGACCCTGTAGATAAGAAATAACGTAGTGAGTCCGCTCCATACTTTTCAATGACATCCATCGGGTCTACCCCGTTGCCAAGAGACTTACTCATCTTCCTGCCTTCAGCATCTCTGACCAGACCATGAATCAAAACGTCTTTGAATGGGCGACGATCTGTAAATTCGATGGACTGGAAAATCATGCGGCTCACCCAGAAAAAGATGATATCATAACCGGTTACCAAAGCATCTGTAGGGAAGTGACGTTGAAAATCTTCATTGTTTTCATCCGGCCAGCCCATTGTGGAGAATGGCCACAATGCGGAGGAGAACCATGTATCCAATACATCTGTATCCTGCTCCCAATTTTCTGCATCCTCGGGAGCTTCTTTTCCTACATAAAGTTCCCCAGTTTGTTTATGATACCAGGCCGGGATGCGATGTCCCCACCATAATTGTCTTGAAATACACCAATCCCGGATATTTTCCATCCAATGAAGGTAGGTTTTTTCAAAACGATCCGGTACAAAGTGCACCTTGTCATCACCTTGCTGGAGCTTAATCGCTTCCTTCGCCAGCGGCTCCATATTGACAAACCACTGAGTAGAAAGGTAAGGCTCAACGACAGCCCCGCTACGCTCGGAATGGCCTACCGAATGATCATGATCTTCGATTTCGAATAAAATGCCTTGTTCCTGTAAATCCTTCACCAGTTGTTTACGGCATTCGAAGCGGTCCATTCCCTGGTACTTGCCTGCGTTTTCATTCATGGTCCCGTCTTCGTTCATGACAAGAATCCGTTCTAAGTTATGACGGTTTCCAATTTCAAAGTCATTTGGATCATGAGCAGGGGTGATTTTCACTGCACCTGAACCAAATTCCATATCCACATAATCGTCCGCTACAATTTCAATTTCACGGCCGGTAACAGGCAATGTAACCTTTTTACCAATCAGATGCTTATAGCGTTCATCTTCAGGATGCACAGCAACTGCAGTATCGCCTAACATCGTTTCCGGACGGGTAGTAGCTATTTCAATATGACCGGAACCATCACTTAATGGATATTTCATATGATAAAAATGCCCGGTAACATCTTTATAAATAACCTCGATATCAGAGAGCGCGGTTTTCGTAGCCGGATCCCAATTGATGATATATTCACCACGATAGATCAAATCTTTTTCATATAGCTTTACAAAAACTTCTTTAACTGCATCAGATAACCCTTCATCTAAGGTGAAACGCTCACGGGAGTAATCCAGTCCCAGCCCTAGTTTCTCCCACTGGGTGCGGATGAAATCCGCATATTCTTCTTTCCAGGACCAGGCCTGTTCCAAGAATTTTTCCCTTCCTAGATCATAACGGGAAAGGCCTTGTTCTTTCAGCTTGGCTTCTACTTTTGCCTGGGTTGCGATACCTGCATGGTCCATACCTGGAAGCCATAATACATCGTAGCCTTGCATTCTTTTTGCTCGTGTTATGATGTCTTGCAATGTAGTATCCCATGCGTGACCAAGGTGTAGTTTACCGGTAACGTTCGGTGGCGGAATGACAACTGTATAAGGTTCTTTCGATTTGTCACCTGTTGCTTCGAAAAATTTTCCATCCACCCAGTATTTGTATCTTCCATTTTCAACTGTGGTCGGATCATACTTGGGCGGTAATGATACTTCCTGATTGGTCATATTGCATTTCCTCCTTTAAATTACCGTGATTAGAAAGACTTGGCTTATCGCTAAGTCTTATGGCGAAAGCCTAAGTTTTTTTATACTTTTTTCCTTTAACAAAGTTAAACCTTCATAAAGTAAAAATAAAAAAATCCCCTTCATCCAAAAAAGGACGAAAGAGATTGATTCCGTGGTACCACCTTTATTCACAAGGTATAATATTTCTCCCTTGTGCGCTTCATTCGTTAACGGCTTCAAACCGGCTCCTTCTACTTTTATTCGTTTTCAAAGAAGCTGCGTCCGGGGCGACCTTCTAGCATACAATATCCTGGAAAACTTTCAGCACATGTTTCCCTCTCTGTAGGTTTGCATCCTGTACTCTTCCCCATCACGGCATTTCACGTGTTCAATTATATTTCATATTGTATAGAGAAATGTATTTAAAATCAACAGTTACTTAGTTCTTGATGCTAAAATCCGCATTTTCATCATTTTATCCGATTCATCATATTTTATACAAAAGAGGTGATTAAAATGAGTAGACTGTATCGTTACCGGCTACCTCCATGGTGCCGCAGGTGGCTTTACATCATCGAAAAAGCGATGCTGCCACTTATGATTTTTCAATTACTACGTACACTCCTCTTTCCAACTACATTGGATGTATTTCTGCTTGGCATATTCATCGGGATTTTCATTGCGTTTCATCTGGAGTGGATATAGACTCGTTTTCTTTTGCTTGCTGAGCTTGAAAAGAAGAAAAAAGAGATTCGGCAATCATCCGCCCATATACCATTCGCCGAAAACTTTTCTCTAATTTCTGTACCTTTTCAAGCTCACTTGATTTTTTATCCTCTGCTAATTGATCCAACCGGTAAAAATAATGATGAGGATCAATGAGGTGAATCGCTAAAAGAAGACGATCTTGGTTTGTCATTCCATATAATTGCTCATACACTGGAAATTTCTTGATATATTCTTCAACAGGACTATCATGAAAACGGAAATCATTCAGAAAAAACCTGCTGACGTCCAACATGGCAGGTCCAACAAACATTTGCTCCCAGTTAAGAAAATAGCTATGACCATGATATTGGATGATATGATCGTTTTTCAGATTGCCATGATTAATGACCTGTGGTAGATCCCCGGATATATTTTCGCGATCAGGAAACTCCTTAAATAAATCTTTCATAAATTCTAAAGAATAATGAATCTGCTTATATTGTGAACAAACAGCCAGTCCCAGCGGGGGCATATAATGACGCTTTTCAAACTCCTCTATCTTAACGAGCAGATGTTGATGCGCTTGCTCGCTCGCTTCTCTTCTATTCCATAGATATTCAACATAGTGGTGATTATCCAGAGATGTCTGCTTCGTTTGTTTATGCAATATCCCCAGGCTGCGATAAAAACTTTCTATATCATGACTTGGATACTCATCCTTGGTGTGCTCCACCCATGGGGTAAGATAATAAAGCCAATTTTCGATTTTTACATATGGGGTTCGATCCCTGGTTCTGGCTATCGGTGGCGCGAGTTGTCCCCCGTTAGCTTCCAGCCATTCTGCAATGGAAAGCCATTTGCTTTCTTCATTGGAGTGATAGCGGGACTGTTTTAGCGCAAAATCACCAAAATCGGTTTGAATACGATATAACTTATTTGTGATTTGTTCGGTTCTATGAATCGACATCCCATACCTGTGGATAATAGTTTGTAAGTAATTCAAAAAATCCCTCCCTCAAAACAGATCGGGCTGTCGAGGAAGGGATGGAATCTTCCAGGACAGCCTTTTAGGAATCCTATTATGATTGCGAAGGAATATAAATGATTTTACCAGGTCTAAGATCATCTTCGAATACATTATTCACCTTCGTCAAGTTAGTTATGGAAATTTGATAGCGGTCTGCAATACTTTCAAGTGTATCTTCTTCTTGAACAATACACATTTTCATCTTTGTATAAGTTTCTTCGCGGTCTTCAAACATACTGAAGAGTAATTGGTTACCAATATTCCGGCTTTCAGCATCAGCTTCTCCCTCATCATCTTGTACTTCCATCTCACCCTCCATATATTCTAAGGAAGGAGATGCCTCATAGGATGGTGACGGGCTCGGCTCATTCTCTTCTACTTCCGGAGCGGCTCCATGGTTAAAAAATTCAGAGAGTGTCTGGACTTTTTTATATTTCCAGCGATCCCCACTTGAAGATTCTGATTTTGATTCAACTGCTTCATCCTCGATGATTGAACTCTCTTGCTCCAAAGATAGAGAATTTTCCTCAGGAGATGTGAACACTTCATCATTTTCTGGGTAATCCACTTCAAATTGATAGGATTGTTCCCAGGCAGTGTTGTTTTCACTCCTTTCCTTGGAAGATGCAGGTTTCTCTTTTTCTCTATCCGCTTCCTCTATTCCATGAATAGCGACAGTGGCATGCAGTTTGAGTTGGTTTGCAGAAGGCAATTCATAATCAAAAACGTCAATACTTACAGATACATCATCTACATTTTCAACACGATTCCTCGGTATGGAAACCTCTACAGGAAATTGATGATAAAACTGGCTTGCCCCCTCTTCTTCCTGCTCCACTCTTTCGACTAGCTTTCTGGAAGGGAAAGGTGCTACAGTTTCCGTTTCTGAGTCCTCTCCTGATTTAGCAAAGTACTCCCCAGTAAGATTGATCGCCCCTTGAATCAATACTGTCTCATCCAAGGGATGAATGACAATTTCCGGATCCAGTGAAATCCCCATCAACTCATTGACTTCCTGTCCTCTTTCAAACCATAACGATTCGTCTAAATAAAAAGAAAACACATTGGCATTATCATTAGTCACGTACTTTTCCTCCTCCCTTGTGACGCAACATCCATCTCTGTTCCACTTTATGCACAGGGAAGGGAAAATATACGAAACAAAAAGAAAAGCCCATACAAAAGGCTTAGAGGAAAAATTCCTCTAAGCCTTTTTATGCCATAATAACTCTATGGCCTTATCTATTTGGGGTGGGTAAGTTTCTATTTTTTACTGTAATCAGAAAATACTTTTCTTGCTGCTTCTATTGTCTTTTCAATATCTTCATCCGTATGAGCAGTGGATAAGAATAAACCTTCAAATTGAGAAGGCGGTAAGAAAATTCCTTCTTCAATCATTCCACGATAATACGTTGCAAATAATTCTAAATCAGAGGAGCTGGCTGTTTCAAAGTTATAAACCCCTTCTTTATTGAAGAAAAAGCCTACCATGGACCCCGCCCGATTTACTGTAAATGGAATATCATTTTCTATTGCTGCATCCGTAAACCCTTGGATCAGACGGTCCACTTTTTCATTGATCGCTTCATAAGCATCCCTATCCATCGCTTTTAATGTTTCGTATCCTGCTGTCATTGCTAATGGATTTCCTGACAATGTTCCTGCCTGATAAATATCACCAGTAGGCGCGACTCGCTCCATGATTTCTTTTTTGCCGCCGTAAGCTCCAACAGGAAGTCCGCCACCAATGACCTTGCCAAGGCAAGTCATGTCAGGCGTTACACCGAAATGGCCCTGAGCACAGTTATAACCTACGCGGAACCCGGTCATCACTTCATCAAAAATCAATACTGTTCCATTATCTTCTGTAATTTGGCGAAGTTCCTGCAGGAAATTATCCTGTGGAGGTACAACTCCCATATTTCCGGCAACAGGTTCTACAATTACTGCTGCCAGATCATCACCAAATTGTTCAAATGCATAGCGCACACTCTCCATGTCGTTATATGGCACGGTAATCGTGTTTTTGGCTATTCCCTCTGGGACACCTGGAGAATCAGGCAGTCCAAGTGTAGCTACTCCTGAACCTGCTTTAATCAGGAGAGAATCTCCGTGCCCGTGATAGTTTCCTTCGAATTTCAAAATTTTGTTCCTGCCCGTGTATCCTCTTGCAACACGTAGCGCACTCATTGTCGCCTCCGTACCTGAATTAACCATCCGAACCATTTCAATAGAAGGTACACGGTCGATGACTAATTGAGCAAGCTTATTTTCAATTTCTGTCGGGGCACCAAAGCTTGTCCCTAATTCTGTAATAGATTTAAGCTTTTCTACGACACGGTCGTCCGCATGCCCGAGAATCAATGGTCCCCAGCTTAATACATAATCAATATACTCATTTCCATCGATATCGTAGATTTTTGACCCTTTCCCCCGTTCCATAAACACCGGGTCCATTTGGACAGATCTGAAAGCACGTACCGGTGAATTCACTCCGCCCGGCATCAGCTGCTCGGCTTCTTTATAAGCTTCAATTGAACGATCAAATTTTTTCATTGCTCCGCACCACCTTAGAAATATTATTCCTTGAGCCAGTCTGCTACATCCTTAGCAAAGTAAGTGATGATTAAATCAGCGCCAGCACGTTTCATCGAGGTCAATTTTTCCATGACGATTTCTTGTTCATTGACCCAGCCATTCATCGCTGCTGCTTTTATCATAGAATATTCTCCACTGACATTATAAGCAACAAGCGGGGCATTAAAACGGTCTTTCACTTCCCGCATGATATCCATATAGGATAAGGCTGGCTTGACAATAAGAAAGTCAGCCCCTTCTTCGATGTCAGATTCCGCTTCTCGCAAGGCTTCCAAGCGGTTGGCAGGATCCATCTGGTAGGCCCGGCGGTCACCGAATTGAGGCGAACTATGGGCAGCATCCCTGAACGGGCCATAAAATGCTGAAGCGTATTTCACAGCATAGGACATAATCGGAATCTGACTGTAACCCGCTTCATCCAATCCTTGTCTGATAGCAGCGACAAACCCATCCATCATGTTGGAGGGAGCGATGATATCAGCTCCTGCTTCAGCCTGGCTGACAGCAGTTTTGACCAGCAACTCCAAGGATGGATCATTCAAAACTTCCCCATTTTCTACGAGGCCGCAATGACCATGGTCCGTATACTGACAAAGACAGGTATCTGCAATTACAGTTAATGAAGGAACATCCCGCTTGATTTGCCTGATTGCTTCCTGTACGATACCGTGTTCGCAATGAGCCTGTGATCCTTGAGCGTCCTTTTCATTCGGTACGCCAAAGACGATCACCGAACGAATTCCTTTTGACTGCAAATCCTCCATTTCTTCAGTCAAATAGTCTAAAGATACATGGAAAACACCTGGCATGGAGGATACTTCATTTCTGATTCCTTTTCCTTCTACCACAAATATAGGATAAATGAGATCATCTTTTGTTAATTTAGTTTCTCTGACTAACGCACGCATGGATTCCGTACGGCGCAGGCGGCGATGTCGCTTAAATTCTTTACTGTTCATCTATATCTATTCCTTTCTCACTGAAATAACTTTCCATTAGTTCGACCATACCTTCCGTCGTATAATGCCCATCTGGCATCAGGACGTTCATAAACCCTTCCTGTTTTGCTTTCTCCTCAGTTGTAGGCCCGATGCAAATACAAGGGACAGAGAGGTATTTGTTAAATTTCTTGTGCTTGTGACATAAACGGGCGAACGCTTCTACCGTCGAAGGGCTCGTGAAAGTATAAGCATCTATAGAAATGTTTTCCAGCGCCTCCATTAATGGTCTTTGATCCTTCGCTAATAGCGTATCATACACGGTCATTGATTGGAAAAAAACATGCCCCCTCAATGCTACAGGCAGAACATCCCTCGATAAATTCCCCCGAACCAATAATGTTGAACCGGGACTATCATATTTTTTCAAAAATTCCTCTGCCATCACTTCTGCGGTATATGTACTGGGAACGAAGTCTGCAGATACCCCATATTTTATAAGCGTTTTTTCTGTTTTCTCGCCTACGGCTCCTACCTTCAAATTTTCAGGCCATGATCTAGATTTCTTGTCCCATAACTTGAAAAAAAACCTCACGCCATTAGAGCTTGTGAAAAAAATCCAAGCGAATTCGTGAAGTTGTTCTATAAACTGCTTATTTTCTTGGTTATTGCGCAAAGTGAAATGAAGCAGCGGGACCTCTATCGGGGTCCCTCCTGCTTGCCTTATTTTATCCGATAATGAGGCGGCCTGAATTTGAGCACGGGTGACAAGAATATTCCTGCCCGTCAGTGCTCCCATTATTGATCCAGCTCCTCTTTCGCATCATCCACAATCTTCTGGGCGCCGTACTGTTTCAAATGATCAGCAGCTTCTTTCCCCACCGCGATTGGATCTTCCCCTTTGAACGTCTCCTTTAGAATGGTTTCCCCATCAGGCGTACCTACGAGCGCAGTCAAGACGACTTCCTCTCCTTCGAGATAGGCATAGCCACCGATTGGAACTTGACAGCCACCATTTAAGTCGTGAAGAAATTTACGTTCTGCTGCGACTGTCTTTTCCGTATAACTGTCATTGATTTTCGACAACAATTCGCGTAATTCATTGTCAGATTCTCTTGTTTGAATGGCTAATGCCCCTTGACCGACAGCCGGGACACAAACGTCTTTATCCAAATACTCAGTAACCAGGTCCTCGCTCCAGCCCATGCGCTTCAAACCAGCTGCAGCAAGAACGATCGCATCGAATTCACCGTCTCTTAATTTTTTAAGACGCGTATCGATATTACCTCGGATCCATTTTACTTCAAGGTCAGGACGGGCTGCACGAATTTGGGACTCTCTTCTTAAACTGCTTGTACCAACGACCGCACCGGCCGGCAGATCCTTCAATTTTATATGATTATTAGAAACGAACGCATCGCGGTGATCCTCACGTTCTGGAACAGAGGCAATCATCAAGCCTTCGGAAATGACAGAAGGCATATCTTTCATGCTGTGAACAGCCATATCAATTTCTTCTTCATACATCGCTTTTTCAATCTCTTTAACAAACAAACCCTTGCCACCAACCTTGGATAAAGTGACATCCAAAATCTGATCTCCTTTAGTCGAGATACGTTTAATTTCAAATTCAGCGGCTGGCTCCACCTTTTTCAATTGATCGATGACCCATTCTGTTTGAGTGATTGCTAAATTGCTTTTTCTTGAACCAATAATAATTTTACGCACCAAATTGCCTCCTCAATCTTAAAAGTGGAAGTTCGACAGTGAACCGAATAAAAAGAAGTTAACGAGCAAAAACAAAAATGCCGCAGCATTATACACAGCTATCGACCTGCCTTGATACCCTTTCACTATCCGTAAAAATAAAAAGATTATATAGACGAATAACACAATGAACGAACCCATTGTCTTCGAGTCATACCAATAAAAAACATCATCCGAGTTATATCCCCATACCACACCGAGTATGACAGCTAATAACAGTAAAGGGACTCCTCCAGTCACTGACAGGTAAGAGTAGTGATCGAGTTTAGATAAGTCTCCCAAACGCCACAACCGCTTATCCCATTTTTTTCTTTTCAACAAGCGGTATTGCAGCAGGTACATTAGTGAAAAAATAAACGAAAACGTAAAAAAACCGTAAGAGATGAGTGCCAATGTGATATGAGCGACAAGCATTTCATCTATAAAACGAACCCCTTGTTCTACTAAATCAGCCTGCGCTTTGGTAGTGATATGGAGCAGCATGACTGAGAAACCAACCACATTCGTAAAAAATACTAGAAAATCCACACGGTACAAGCGGTTGATGATTAATGAAAAAGTCACTAGAATCCAAGCATAAAAATATAATCCGTCGTAAACGCTCATTACTGGAAAGTTATCTTCAATAAAAACTTGTGTTAATAAAAAAATGGTTTGCAAAGACCAAACCATACTAAGTAACCAGAAGGCTGCAAGGTTCGCCTTCCGGTTTTGTTGAATGAAATCAATAAAATAGCCAATAACACTTAGAGCGTAAATGAAAATAATAAACTCATAAAGCCATTTCACATCAAGCATATAGTAATCCTTCCTTACTAGTGTGTGGAAGCATTTCTTATGGAAGGAAGGGATAGTTCCCCATTCCGATCCAGGGACACCACTTTATTATCTTTCTGTTGCTGCTCCTGGATTTCATTCTGCACCCGCTCTTCGATGCCGAATATCTGCGTGAACAGCCGCAGTGACTCATCTGCATCTGGTTGAGCTGCCAATTCTTTGGCCTGCAAAATAGGGTCTTTCAACATCTGATTGATAATACTTTTCGTGTGCTTGTTCAACACTTTCTTCTCCCGCTCAGTTAAATCAGGCATTTTACGCTCAATGCTTTTCATCGTTTCTGATTGGATCGATAAAGCTTTATTCCTTAGAGCGGAGATAACTGGCACTACTCCAATGGTTTGCAGCCAATCCTTAAATGCGATGATCTCTTCTTCAATCATGATTTCGATAACCTCTGCTGCCTGTTGTCTTGCAGCCAGGTTAGCATCAACAATCCCTTGTAAATCATCAATGTCATATAAAAATACACTTTCTAATGCTTCCATAGCTGGATCCAGATCCCGTGGTACAGCAATGTCTACTAAGAATAACGGCTTCCCTTTGCGCGCTTTCTGAATAGGAGCCATCACTTCTTTAGTAATCACATAATCTTTAGCACCAGTGGAACTGATTAGAATATCCGCATCTTTCAATGTCTTTGACAAATCATCAATCGTTTTAGCTTCTCCATTGAATTGGTCGGCAACTACTTGTGCTTTAGCAAGCGTTCGATTGATTACGGTAACCTGCTTCACCCCGGACCCTTGCAGGTTCTTGGCAGCAAGTTCGCCCATTTTCCCTGCACCTAAGATGACTACATGCTTGTTGACGAGGTCACCGAAGATTTTACGAGCCAGTTCAACAGCAGCGTAACTGACGGACACTGCATTTTCTCCAATTTCTGTTTCTTTATGGGAACGCTTAGCAAGTGTTACTGCCTGCTTGAATAATTGGTTGAAAATGGTACCGGTAGTTTTCGCTTCTTGCCCCTGTAAGAAGGCCTGCTTCATTTGCCCAAGAATCTGAGTTTCACCCAGGACCATGGAATCTAAACCACAGGTTACGCGCAGCAGGTGCTCCATGGCACCATCGCCTTCATAAATAGACAAGTAAGGGGAGAATGTCTCTTTCTCCACCTCAAACCAATCAGACAAGAACTGTTTGATATAATAGCGTCCTGTATGAAGTTGATCAACGACGGCATAAATTTCCGTTCGATTACATGTGGAAATAATCACGTTTTCTAACACACTCTTTCGCTGGTTCAATTCAACCATAGCTTCCGAAATGTGGTTTTCAGAAAACGTGAGTTTTTCCCTGATTTCTACTGGGGCTGTTTTATAATTTACGCCGACAACTAAAATGTGCATATCATCTACCCCCAAAAAACTTTCCTGACGAGCAGTATTTTATAAAGTACATTATAACATGAGAAATAGTACTAACTGATGGAAATTGTGAACAGAATATGAAACTCTATGGTAGGATTGAATAAAAGATAAATAAATGTAATTCCTTCGTAAACAAATCAAACCCGACTGTAATGTACCACAACCTAGGTATATACGCAACAATTCGACATATGTAAGGGGAGGCTGGACATGAAAAGACAGA
The DNA here is from genome assembly GCF_043497085.1 of Halobacillus sp. B23F22_5. Lineage (NCBI taxonomy): Bacteria > Bacillati > Bacillota > Bacilli > Caryophanales > Bacillaceae > Halobacillus > Halobacillus sp. B23F22_5. The sequence goes on from NZ_JBIEKI010000012.1 coordinate 23,893, forward strand.
ACACTTTTACAGGTTTTCTATTGATTGGTTTAGGAGCTTATTTTTTACTGCGACAATTACATATTCCCCTATTAACTGATTTTTATTCTTGGCCGACAATTTTAATGATTATCGGTATTTCGTTTTTATTACATAGCTATATTACGAATGAATTCCATAATATTTTTGCTGGCGCTGTACTGTTAGGATTCGGGATCCACTTCCACGGGCTTACTACTTATCGATTTTGGCTTGATCATTGGGGTGTCTACCCGCTCATCATCGGAATTGCGTTCGTACTTCGCTCTAATAAAACAAAACATGGGTTGATACCGGGGCTATTATTAGTTGTTCTTGGTTTATTCGCCTTATTTTCTCCGGTTAACCCAGGATGGTTTCATTGGGTCTATCAGTTATTTGCCCTTATTGAGCAATTTTGGCCATTAGCATTGATCATTATCGGCCTTTTCCTCTTAAAGAATAAGAAGAATACTAAAAATAAAAGAAAAAAATAAAATCCCGGGCCTTTAGCCCGGGATTTTAATTATAATATAGAACTCAAAAATTCTTGTGTGCGTTGTTCTTGAGGGTTATCAAACAATTGGTTAGGCTCTCCCACTTCAACGATACGCCCGTCATGCATGTACACGACTTTATCGGCAACTTCACGAGCAAACCCCATTTCATGGGTGACAACAATCATTGTCATCCCTTCTTTCGCAAGTTCTTTCATAGTTGCCAGCACTTCCCCTACAAGTTCTGGATCGAGAGCGGAAGTTGGTTCATCAAATAGCATGATATCCGGTTTCATCGCCAACGCACGCGCAATGGCCACTCGTTGTTTTTGTCCACCGGATAAACGCGAGGGATAATCATCTGCTTTATCTCCCAGGCCTACCTTAGCTAATAATTCCTTTGCTTCTTCTACCGCCTGTGCTTTTTTGATTTTTTTTACTTGAGTAGGAGCCTCTATGACATTTTCCAGCACCGTTTTGTGAGGGAATAAGTTGAAATGCTGAAATACCATTCCCACCTTCTGCCTTACCTCATTCAGGTTATCTTTTTTAGGGTCTGTCTCTTTTCCTTCAATAATAACCTTTCCATCATTTTTCAACTCTAGAAAGTTTAAACAGCGCAGTAACGTACTCTTCCCTGAGCCACTTGCCCCTATGAGTACAACCACTTCACTTTCTTTTACTGTAAAATCTATATCTTTCAACACATGAAGAGCACCAAAAGATTTATTCAGTTTTTCTACTCGAATCATTTCTCTAACATCTGACACGCTTTTGTTCCTCCTCCTTTAATCACTTGCTGCCATTTTCTTTTCGATGAATGATACTACTAATGTCAACAAGAATACTAGTATCAAGTAGTAAACAGCACTCACCAATAACCAGGTCATATAATCAAAGGTATTGGCCCCCATCGTAGTAGCCGCTCCAAAAATTTCTGTCAATCCAATAAATGCCGCGAGAGAAGAGTCCTTTAAACCAATGATGAACTGGTTCCCAAGTGGAGGGAGGGCTCTTCGGAATGCCTGCGGCAGAATGATCCTTTTCATCGTCTGTGAGCGATTCATTCCAAGAGATCTGCCTGCTTCCGTCTGGCCTTTCCCGATCGACTGAATCGAGCCTCTGAAGATTTCAGCTATATAGGCCCCATTATGGAATGCCAAACCTAACGTCGCAGACCAGAATCCTGAAATCATCGCTATTTCAGTAAGCCCATAATAGAAAACAAATATTTGTACGATTAATGGTGTACCTCTTACTATAAAAATATAAAAGTTCGCTATCCATTCCAAAACTTTGATTTTTGATATTTTCATTAATGCAAAAAATAGTCCAATAAATATAGCAATGAATATCGAAACTGCAGTCAGCTTAAGCGTCAGCCATGCAGCTTCAGCAAAAAGATTTCTACTTTCGAATAAGGCTTCACCAAATTTGATGATATTCAAGTACAAAACGTTCAGCTCCTCCTCATGTTTAAAAAACCTGGCTTATCGCCAAAACTTTATGGCGAGAGTCTTAGTATTTTTTATACTTTAACCATTCAGCCCAGTTAAGCTTTTTAAAGTGTAAAAAGAGCACGCCCGGCGTGCTCTTCTATTGACTTTTTCACTCTGGTTTTGTGGTGATATCTTCTCCAAAATATTTTTTACTTATTTCTGTTAAAGTCCCGTCTTCACGGAGTTTATCAATTGCTTCATTGACAGCTTCCAAAAGTTTCTCGTTATCTTTTGCTACTGCTACTGCCTGTTCACTACGCTCAATCATTTCTTTACCTTCGATATTCAAACCTTGGCCCTTTGCTTCTTTACCAGTTAGAAAGTCAGTGATTACCGCATCATGACGTCCTTTATCCAATGATTGTAATGCCACGACATCACTGTCATAACTTTGAACCTTATCGGTTACCTGATTAGCGAATTCTACATACGTAGAACCTTTAGAAACAGCAATTTCTTTACCTTCTAAATCATCCAGGGATTCTACGTCACTATCGGGGCGAACAAAAACCTGGGCACCTGAGTAGTAGTAAGGGGTGGAGAAATCAACTTCCTTTTGACGTTCAGGGGTGATTGTGTGGCTGGCAACTGCGGCGTCAAAACGACCGGTTTTTACACCTTCTACAATCGATGCAAACTTGAACTTCTTTTGATTCGGCTCTAAGCCCAGCTCTTCAGCAATTGCATTAGCAACGTCTATATCAAATCCTTCCATCTCTCCAGAAGGTCCGGTTGAACTGAATGGACGAAATTCACCAGATGCAGCAAAAGTGAATTTCCCATTTTCTACTAAATTGTATTCGCTTCCCCCTTGAGATTCACCATTCTGTTGTTCTGTTGATTCTTCCGACTCACCGGACCCACAGGCAGCAAGTACGAAAAGCATTAATACACTAAATAAGAACAAAGGTAATTTTTTCATTTCTCGTAATCCTCTCCTTTTCTTTTTTTAGAATGAGAACACCCTTCATCATAACAATCAATCTGATTTTTCTCAAAATTCAAATCAGGCTATTATATCGAACAAAGCCCGCCTGGGCTAGGAAGAACAACGTAAACATTGCTTTTCCTTAGAATTTCAGTGGAATACTCGACTTACTATGTAAATATTTAACTATCCAAGTTTATAATACCCTTTTTTGTTCAAGTTAAACTTGTTTTTTTATAAAAAACCCGACCATCTACTCAAGATGACCGGGTTTTCACTTAGTTCAAATAGGATAGCATAGCTGTCCATGCTTTATCTTTGCCTTCTCCTGTTTCAGATGAAAAAGGAATGACTATATCCTCTTCTTCTACTTCTAGGGTTTTCCTTACAACTTTTATATATTGATCACGTTTATTTTTTGGGATTTTATCAAGTTTTGTAGCTATCACCATTACCGGCAATTCGAAATATTTCAAGTAATCGTACATCATGATATCATCTTCAGTTGGCTGGTGACGAATATCGATGATTAAAGCGGTAGCTCGCAGGTTTTCTCTTTCTGCGAAGTATTCTTCCATCATCTCGCCCCATTTTTTCCTTTCTTTCTTGGAAACTTTAGCATACCCATAGCCAGGTACGTCTACAAAATAAAACTTTTCATTTATTTTATAAAAATTCAAAGTCTGAGTTTTTCCAGGTTTAGAAGAAGTCCTGGCAAGACTTTTCCTTTGGATCATTTTATTAATAAAAGATGATTTTCCAACATTAGATCGGCCTGCCAATGCTATTTCAGGTAAGTGATCAGACGGGTACTGCTTTTTACTGACAGCACTGATGACAAGCTCAGCATCATTTACTTTCATTTTTATCCTCCAACAAAGCATGTTCTAGCACTTCATCCAAATGTTTGACAGTCACATATTCTAAATCATCACGAACACTTTTCGGGATATCCTCTAAGTCTTTTTTATTATCTGCAGGGATAATAATTTTACGAAGGCCCGCTCGATGAGCACTGAGGGATTTTTCCTTCAGACCTCCGATCGGTAATACCCGTCCACGCAGTGTTATTTCCCCAGTCATACCCACTTCTTTTCTGACCGGACGACCAGTTAATGCTGAAACAAGGGCAGTAGCCATTGTAATACCTGCTGATGGCCCATCCTTTGGTGTAGCGCCTTCAGGTACGTGAATATGAATATCATTCTTTTCAACGAAATCCACGTCGATTTTTAATTCTTCTGCTCGAGAACGAATATAGCTGAAAGCTGCCTGGGCTGATTCTTTCATTACATCTCCAAGCTTACCTGTCAGCGTCAGTTTACCCTTTCCTGGATAAATCGATACTTCAATAGAAAGTGTATCTCCACCTGCGGAGGTATAAGCCAGGCCAGTAGCTGTTCCGATTTGGTCTTCCTCTTCCGCCTGTCCATAACGATATTTGGGACGGCCCAATAATTCTTCCAATAACTTCTCTGTTACAACTACACGCTTCTTTTCCCCTGCAACTATGATTTTTGCAGACTTCCTGCAAATAGAAGCAAGTTCTCGTTCCAAGTTACGAACGCCAGCTTCACGTGTATAGGTCCTAATCAGTTTTAACAAAGCTTCTTCACGGAATTGCAATTGGCCCTTCGTCAAACCATTTTCTTTAATTTGCTTAGGAAGCAAATGCTCCTTAGCAATATGGAGCTTTTCAACTTCTGTATAGCCGGCAATCGAAATGACTTCCATCCGATCAAGTAATGGGCCTGGAATAGCAGCCATATTATTGGCTGTTGCGACAAACATTACTTTGGAAAGATCATAACTTTCTTCAATGAAATGGTCACTGAATGTACTATTTTGTTCTGGATCAAGAACTTCCAGCATGGCTGCTGATGGGTCCCCGCGGAAATCGCTTGCCATCTTGTCAATTTCATCCAGCAAAAAGACTGGATTGATTGATTCAGCTCTCTTCATCCCCTGAATAATCCGGCCAGGCATAGCCCCGATGTAGGTACGCCGGTGACCGCGAATTTCAGCATCGTCACGTATTCCTCCCAGGGAAACTCGTACAAACTTTCGGTTGACTGCCCTGGCAATCGACTTTGCCAGTGAAGTTTTACCGACCCCCGGAGGACCAACCAAACATAAAATAGGTCCTTTGATAGATTGTGTCAGCTGCTGGACAGCTAAATATTCTAATACTCGCTCTTTCACTTTTTCGAGTCCATAGTGGTCTTCATCTAAAATCCTTTGAGCATTGTGTATTTCCAGGTTGTCTTCCGTTTCGGTACTCCACGGGAGTGATACCAGCCATTCGATATAGTTCCGGATCACAGAGCTTTCTGCTGAACTTTGTGGTACTTTTTCGTAGCGGCCTAACTCTTTTAGTGCCACTTCTTCTATACGTTCTGGCATGTTTGCCTCATGTATCTTTTCTCGTAATTCAGCTACTTCTCCACTTTTTCCGTCTTTATCTCCCAGCTCACTCTGGATGGCTTTCATTTGCTCCCGGAGATAGTATTCTTTTTGAGTTTTTTCCATCGAACGTTTGACTCGTTGACCAATTTTCTTTTCAATTTGAAGGACTTCTTTTTCATTACTTATTTGTTCGATTAGATGCCGTAACCGTTCTTTTACGTTGACAGTTTCCAGAACTGCCTGCTTTTCTTTCAGTTTTAATGGTAAATGGGAAGCGACCATGTCGGCCAAGTGACCTGGTTCATCGATATCGGCTACTGTATCTAAGGTTTCTTTACTGATTTTCTTTGAAATTTTAATAAATTGTTCGAAATGTTGTAATAGCGTACGCATTAGTGCTTCTTCTTCATTAATACTGCCATGCTGGTCCTTATGTGTTTCTACATCTACCACATAAAATTCCTCGTCAGATAAGAAATTGAGGATTTCAGCACGAACCAGCCCTTCCACAAGTACACGGTTTGTGCCATTAGGAAGTTTAACCATTTGTTTCACTTTAGCTATGGTGCCAAATGGATAAATGTCCACTTGAGTTGGGTCATCGATATTCATTTCTTTTTGAGAAGCTAAAAATATCTCATTATCATTCATCATTGCCTGCTCTAGGGCTTTGACGGACTTATCTCTACCTACATCAAGGTGTAACACCATTGAGGGATATACAAGCAGTCCTCTTAGGGGCAGGAGGGGAATCTGTTTCTTTTGATCAGCTGTCATATTTTGCGCACCTCCAAATGGATTAGCAATTTCGTACTTTTATCGTATTAAATAGCAAGTACATTGTAAAATGAATAAGGTCTTTTGACCGGTTTCTTCCTGATATTTAGTGTTACCTATGTAGTACATTTCATCCTATATAACCTGCTCTACCATCATTCTGTATCAATCCAGAAAGCAGTAATGAAAGCAGGCCGCGCTACAGTCTGATTGCAGCGCGGCCTGAATCTTCAGCTCATTCGCTTTGACGATAACTATCTAAGCTTAAGCACTTTCTTTTGGTGATTCTTTATTTTCATCCTGAACGGTTCCATCGGTCAAAACCAGCTTCGGTTTACCATCCTCATTCACAACAGTTTCTTTGGTAATGATACATTTTTCAATATCATCCCTGGATGGCAGGTCATACATGACATCTAACATGATGTTTTCAATGATGGAGCGTAGTCCACGAGCACCTGTTTTCCGTTCAATTGCTTTTCTCGCAATTTCACGAAGCGCATCTTCTTCGAATTCCAACTCGACATCATCGATTTGTAACAGTTTCTGGTACTGTTTAACAAGAGCATTTTTCGGTTGTGTAAGGATTTCAACCAATGCATCTTCATCTAGAGGCAACAAGCTTCCAATGACAGGAAGACGTCCGATGAATTCTGGAATCAAACCATAACGAAGGAGATCTTCCGGTAGAATTTTTGAAAGTAATTGACCTTTATCCAGTTCTTCATTTGTATCTTCGGAACCGAAACCAATTACCTTCTTACCAAGACGGCGTTTGATGATTTGATCGATTCCATCAAATGCTCCCCCAACAATGAATAAGACATTTGTGGTATCAATCTGAATGAACTCCTGATGTGGATGCTTTCTTCCACCTTGAGGAGGTACACTGGCTGTAGTACCTTCCAGAATCTTAAGCAATGCCTGCTGTACCCCTTCACCCGAAACATCACGTGTAATAGATGGATTCTCTGATTTACGGGCCACTTTATCAATTTCATCGATATAGATGATGCCTTTTTCTGCTTTCTCTACATCATAGTCTGCAGCCTGAATTAGTTTAAGCAGGATATTTTCTACATCTTCTCCTACATAACCAGCTTCAGTCAAAGAAGTAGCATCTGCTATAGCAAAAGGCACATTCAAAATACGTGCTAATGTTTGAGCTAGTAATGTTTTACCGCTACCTGTAGGTCCAATCATACAGATATTACTTTTCGCCAGCTCGACATCATCATTCTTAGGAGTAGCATTTACACGCTTATAATGGTTGTATACTGCAACCGACAAGTTCTTTTTTGCTTGATCCTGCCCGATAACATAATCGTTCAGGATTTCACGGATTTCCTGCGGTTTAGGTACTTCCTTGAATTCTACTTCTTCTTCATTCCCGAGTTCTTCTTCTACAATTTCTGTACATAACTCGATACATTCATCACATATATAAACACCTGGTCCAGCTACAAGCTTTCTAACTTGCTCTTGGCTTTTCCCACAGAAAGAACATTTCAACTGTCCCTTTTCATCATTAAATTTAAACATCCAATTCACCCCTTATTTATATCAGCCAAAAAATCTATAAACATTTCGGTCTCACCAATTGCAAACAGTTTCTTTAGCTTATCATAACAAATATAAGTTGGCATACAAAGTAAAACACTATAAGAATGACACATTTTCTGTTACTTGCGTCAACCCCATTATGTAGATTTGTAAGTAATAAGTCAAACAATAGAATATACCTAAATTCGACATAAAATGTTGTTCTAAATACTGTCCGTCCCACTTCTTATAATATATGTAATTACAACCCACCTTCATTCTTGCAGTTACAAAATAGTCTATCTTTCCTTTACCTAATATATACATGGATATGAGAAAACAAGGCACGTTAGCCGCGCCTTGTTTTTGAATGAAAAATTATTTGGTTTTACTGTTGTTGACTAGCACATCGATTGCATTACGGACTTTTAGATCTTCTTTGATCATGTCCGTGTTGCCACCAAGCATTTGTGTAAGATTAGCTACATCTGTTTGATACATTCCAGCCATGTTTTCCAGCTCAGCGTTGACGTCTTCATCAGATACTTCCACATTTTCTTCGTTAGCGATTGCTTCTAGAGTCAAGTTAGTCTTAACCCGCTTTTCAGCATCTTCTTTCATTTGTTCACGAAGACCTTCTTCATCGGATCCAGTGAACTGGAAGTACATATCTTTAGTCATGCCTTGCATCTGTAGGCGTTGCTCGAATTCCTGGATCATACGGTCGAGTTCTGTATCAACCATCGCATCTGGAATTTCCACACTCGCATTTTCAGATGCTTGCTGAACTAAAGAGTCACGCTTCGTATTTTCAGCGTCTGTCTTTTTCTGTTCTTCCAGGCGCTCACGAGTTTTCTTTTTCAATTCGTCTAATGATTCAACTTCTTCATCTACATCTTTAGCGAATTCATCATCAAGTTCAGGCAGTTCTTTTGCTTTTACTTCATGAATTTTAACTTTGAAAGTAGCTTCCTTACCAGCTAGTTCTTCTGCATGGTATTCTTCCGGGAAAGTAACTTCTACTTCTACTTCTTCTCCAGCTTTTTTCCCTTGCAGTTGTTCTTCGAATCCTGGAATGAAGCTCCCGGAACCGATTTCCAAGGAGTAGTTGTCCGCCTGGCCGCCTTCGAATGCTTCACCATCAACAAAGCCTTCAAAGTCCATAACAACCGTATCGCCTTCTTCAACTTCCCCTTCTTCTTTTACCACAAGCTCTGCTTGCTTCTCTTGAAGTGTTTTCAATTCGTTCTCTACATCTTCGTCAGTTACTTCTGTATCCATTTCTTCCACTTCAAGTCCTTTGTATTCGCCAAGTTCTACTTCAGGCTTAACAGTAACTTCGGCTGTGAAGGTTACTCCTTTACCCTTTTCAATTTCTTGTACATCTACTTCCGGACGATCGACAGGTTCAATTTCAGTTTCCTGTACAGCGTTCATGTAAGCTTCTGGAAGAACGATATCCAATGCATCCTGGTAGAGAGATTCTACACCAAAGCGCTGTTCAAAAAGTTTACGTGGCATTTTCCCTTTACGGAATCCTGGCACTTGTACTTGCTTCACTACTTTTTTAAACGCTTGATCTAACGCACGATCAAATTCTTCGGCAGGGACTTCTACCGTAAGGACCCCTTGATTACCTTCTTTTTTTTCCCATTTTGCTGACATAAAAATTCCCTCCAACATCTATGATTTCCTTTCGCCAATGGCGAGGTTCATTTTTTCTCTGATTCTATTTACATACGAATCTAAATTTGCAACCACTACATTATAACATAAAAGAAACACCTTTCAACATATGTATCCCTAACGAATAAGGAATTTACTATAAAGGTAATGCTATTCTTCCATTATCAGTGCATAGTGCTGCTCGCATAAAAGAATTTCGTGTTTGTACTCCTCCACTTTTTCTGATTCTTCGACGACTGGAGAAGGCAGCTGCAAGTATTCATGTCCCAGTTGTCTTAAGGCAGCAACAATTTGCGGCACTTCTTCTTCCCCCGGAAACAATGGATACCGGACAAACAGGTAGCGATAAAGCAAATTCTGTACAATATCATACATTGTCGGATTCTTTTGCTCCATATCACCCAGCCTCATTTTCATTTGCTGCATCACATAATCAGAATGAAGTTCTTTCAATTCAGATGGATTGATACGTTCAGTCAATCCAAATTTAGAAACTTCCATATTACGATTGACCTGATGTTCCTGAAACCATTGGATAATCCCTGTTTTAATTATTGGATGCAGTTGTTCTGATGTAAGCAGGTCCTCAAAAGGTTGAATATAAGGAGCAGCACTTAATTTTCTAAGTTTGATGATCGACCGCCATTGCTTATGTATATCTTCATCACTCAAGCCTTCAAAAAATTCATCTACTAACTTGTTGTTTTGCTGTTCGTCATCTTCCTGGACCAGCTTCCTGCTAACTTCATATAATTGCCAGAATTGGGTGCGCATTTGTTGGGGCATATCTTCTTCCTGGAAGACTTCATCCAATAAACCTACCAATTCTTCATATCGGCTGGTTTGAAACAGGATTGTTAAATAAATATGTAAATATTGATAATAATTATCCTCATCGTGTTTCATGAGGTATTCACAAAGCTCCTCAGCAGCTTCATACTTTCCGAGCTCCATCAAACTGACCAGTTTCCCTGTCACAACATCGTGTGAAGCGACATCATGTTCAAACAAAGGTTCAAATGTTTCCAGCGCTTCCTCATAACGCTTCTCTTGTATGGCCTTTAATCCCTCGTTTTCCAGCCTGGTTTTCCATTTGGGGAACATGACAATATTCCCTTGTTTCTTTTTCATAGGACACCCTTCCTAACCGCTCTATGTATTAACCTCTATTATCTTTCTATCTTTTCCCGAGTTCAAGTAAAACAAACATTTAATTTATAAAAAATGCATCCTGAAATTTTTATGGTAGCTTTATTCTTTTGACTCTGTTAATGGCCGTTATTGATCTTTCCTAATAGGCTTACTCAACTATAGGGCCGAAAAGTCGAAGACTTTATTTCGAGATATTATTGGAGTTTAGGGCTCCAGGAAACGATTCGCTTTCCGTGGGCGTGTGCTGAGTCTCCTCAGGCTACGCCTTGCGGGGCCTCAGCTATCACTCAACTCCCACAGGAGTCTCACCGTTTCCTTACGCCCCTTGCCATAATTAGGAAGTTCTCGAAATCACACTTGTGAAAACCGCCCATATAGAAAGAAAACTATGCCTCGTTTTATAAATGCGTCAATATGAAGGTTTAAGCTACATACTTTCTCTTTTTGAAGGGTCCGTTTAGTACAACTGGCTGGATGGGAAGGGAAACGGCGAGACTCCCGCGGGAGAAGGGGCTAGGCGAGATCCCGCAAGGCGAAGCCTGAGGAAGCTTGCCAGGTCCCCCGCAGGAAAGCGAGTCGTTTCACAAACCATCCCATTCCTATCATGGTAACGGACCCGATTGTCTTGAAACTGAGTCTTCAAGTAAAGGGAGCTTATCTGTAAAATCAACACTGAGATTTAGCATAGCCGTATTTAGGTAAATAAAAAAAGCATTGGGCTTCCCCAACGCTTTGTATGTAGTAATAAAATGGCGTCCCAGGCAGGATTCGAACCTGCGACCCACAGCTTAGAAGGCTGTTGCTCTATCCTGCTGAGCTACTGGGACATTGTAAATGAAAATGAAGGATATACCTATAAAGATGATACAGTTTTAGAAGAGCGGGTGATGGGAATCGAACCCACATCATCAGCTTGGAAGGCTGAGGTTTTACCACTAAACTACACCCGCATAATATAAAAGATGTTTTTTCGTCTTGCTTACGCACTGTCATGCCTCTTTTGTGATTTTATGGAAACTATCAAACTTCTCAAGGCACTGAAAAATATAGGTATGTAACAGCATGGTCTTTTTAGAGACAAGACCTATTATATTAACTCTCTTTTAGTTTGTCAACACCTAAATCGGGTCAGAGGTCTAGCCCTCTGACCTTAAAGATGTATGAAATTTTAACTCTATTGGCTGATGATTCATATTGTAATACTGAAGCTTTACATCGCTTTTGTCCGTCCAGCTTAACAATGCATAAGTAGGCTCTCTATGGTCTCTCGGCTGACGACAGCTGCCGGGATTAATGAATAACCGGTTGTCCACTTTTTCAGCACCCGCCATATGGGAATGTCCAAAACAGACAACATCAGCTCCAGCTTCTTCAGCCCGATAATTCAACGGCATTAATGTTGACTTTATATTGAAAAGATGTCCATGAGTAATGAAAAATGTCATTCCTTCAATAGTAAAAGACTTTTCTTCTTCCATACCAGGATCAAAGTCTACATTGCCTTTAACGTAATAGAAGCCTCGCAGTTCTTCAGAGGAAAGTTCAAGCTCAGAATCTCCACAATGAATCATACCATCTACTTGCCCTTCATACGTTTGTTTAACATCCATTACCTCATCAGTCATTCCGTGGCTATCACTCATTATAAGAATACTTGGCATAGAAAACCCTCCTCTCACACTAGTTCTTTCAGCCAATTCTCTACTTTTATAATTGCATCCTTGCGATGACTGATGGTGTTCTTTTCCTCTGGTTTAAGTTCGGCCATGGATCGGTCATACCCATCCGGAATAAAGATGGGGTCATATCCAAACCCGTTTTCGCCTTTCGGCTCCAAACCGATGCTTCCCTCGCATGTCCCTCTTTTTACAATAGATTCCTGACCAGGCTGGATAATAGCTATACTGCAAACAAACCGGGCGGTCCGGCTTTCTGGAGCTACCCCTTCTAATTCAGCTAAAACTTTCTCCAGGTTTTTTTGATCATTTTTTTCTTCACCGGCATATCGTGCAGAATATATCCCTGGTCTGCCATCAAGGGCATCTATTTCAAGACCTGAGTCATCCGCCAGCACGGGTGCTTTTAACTTTTTGGAAATCGTTTCTGCCTTTATTAGGGCATTCTCTTCAAAAGTCTCGCCTGTCTCTTCAATATCACCAACTGGTTTCTCTAAATCAAGAAGCGACCTGACTTGGATGCCATATTTATGGAATAATTCCTGAAACTCTTTGACTTTACCTACATTTTTGGTAGCTATAATCAGTTCTTTCATTTTTTATCACTTGCTATCACTTTATCCACTTGGTCTGTATAAGAACCAATCGCTTCTTTTTGGATAGTAAAAATCTCTTCCATCCCTGTTTGTGCTAATTCAAGCATATTCTGCAATTGAGACATAGAAAAAGTCGCTTCTTCCCCAGTGCCTTGTAATTCTACAAACTCCCCGTTTCCTGTCATGATCACATTCATGTCAACATGTGCTTTACTATCTTCTTCATAACATAAATCAAGGATTTCTGAACCATCAGGAAGCACCCCGACAGAAATAGCTGCTAAGTAATCTTTAATTGGCATTTCTTTCAATACCTTTTTATCGAGAAGCTTACCAAAAGCAAGTACTACCGCTACAAAAGCACCAGTAATGGAGGCTGTACGAGTCCCTCCATCCGCCTGAATCACATCACAATCTACCCAGACAGTTCGTTCACCAATTTTATCCAGATCAACCACAGCTCGTAATGCTCTTCCGATCAAGCGCTGTATTTCCATTGTTCTACCGGAAACCTTCCCTTTGGAAGATTCACGGATGTTCCTCTGATCCGTAGCACGAGGAAGCATTGCATATTCAGCGGTAATCCAACCTTTGCCTTGGCCGCGCATAAAAGGGGGAACGCGATCTTCGACACTGGCATTGCAAATAACCTTTGTGTTTCCGACCTTGATCAACACAGATCCTTCTGGATGCATTACATATTCTGTTTCTATTTCAATTGGTCTCAACTGATTTCTCTTTCGCTCGTCTGATCTCATGATAACGTCCTCCTTTTTCCATATCCTTGCCCATCTTAACATAATTAATCAGAAATGCGTAGCATCAGCATGATTCATCGCACGTCAAAAAGCCCCCTGTTCCGGGGGCTTTTAAAAACTTAATTATAAACTATCTGCTCCAATGATATCATTTCTTGTAACAGGTTCAGCGTACGGAGAACCTTCTTCACTGTAAACTTGATCCATTCCATCCACCTGTACTTCCACGGCTTCTACATCAGCTTGTTCAGTCATTGTCATAACTAAACTCTTCATAACATGTTTGGAAACAGATTGCTTTTCTTGATTGGAGAGTAGGGCTTCATTAAATGATAAGGTTAAAACCCCCTCCTCCAAGCTTGTCCCTTTCAGTTCAGCTTCATCGTTGAAAGCTGATAACAGAGGAAGATCGAATGCAGGTCCTTCCACTAATGCCTGGACGATTGACTCATAGGATTGATCATTCGATGTATTGAGATGAGTGGTTACAGGTACATAATAGAATTCTTGATTGTCGTTTTGTGCAGGATAGTAAAGCGTAACTGCTTTACTATCCACCGGGTCAGCATCGTCACTCGCATATACATTAATCCCATCCGCTCTGGAAACTCCACTGGAAATCGGGGTGCCATTAACCGGCATAACCTCTTGCTCATGGCCATTGATCCACAATTTAATGCGATCGACACTATCAAATTGGGTAAGCGTATAGGTCATCGCCTGTAAAATCTTTTGTTCATCCTCTGGTGCATAATCTGCAAATTCTTTTGAGACATCAACAATCATTGTCCCATCCTTAAGATTCAATCCCAGAATTTCTGTACCTGCTGGCAGCACTGCTTCGAACCCATTAGGAAGCAGCTCTGTTACTGGACCACCCTTCACCAGATACTGCAGCGATTGGGTAGCTACCTCTTTACTGGAAATGTTAGGAAGATCCAAAGTTTGAGGTACTACCATTCCATTGGCATCTAATAAATAGAGTTCACGGCTGGTAGTTCCTGTCGCTTCCTCACTTGCTTCTTCGCTTGTATCCTCAGCCGTTTCACCGGCGTTCATCTCTGCTTCCTCACCATTTTTATCTATATAGTCTACGTCCTGAGGTGCGTCCATCTTTTCTATGGACTGCTCGCCTTCAAAAAAACATCCTGTTAATAACAAAGTGCTCGACAGGCCGATCACCAGTGTGCCAATAACACGCATTTTCATGCTTTCCCCTCCTATGATGGTTTGTACTATTATATATACGAGCACGTGGGGAATTTAGACCAAAGACCTGATTATTAAAAATCAAAAAAAGCCGACTGGAGGATTTCCAGACGGCTTAAAAAGGTAAGTATCAGTCTATAATAGCTGGTTTCAAATATTGTATCGGTTCTTCAAACCAAACGTTGGCTACTTTTTCAAATTTATCCAAATCACCCGTGGAGTAAAATTCATGATTCGGTTTCTCTTCTCCCTGATAATTTAAATCCTGATAGGCTAAAATCAAACTTACTTCACGGGCAGTTTCTTCCCCGGAACAGATGACTTGTATATTTAATCCCATTTCTTTCTGAATCAGATGCCTTATTAATGGGTAATGGGTACATCCTAGAATCATCGTGTCGATGCCATTATTCACCTTAAGTGGGTGAAGCGAATTTTTAACAGTTTCCTCAGCTACTTCACCTTCTAATATCCCGTCTTCTACCATCGGCACGAATGCCGGACAGGCAAGACCTTTTACGACAATGCTTTTATCGATACCGTGTAATGCTTTTGTATAGGCTTCACTGCTGATTGTTCCTTCCGTTCCTATTACACCTACCCGTTTATTCTTACTTACCTTAATAGCAGCTCTCGCTCCGGGTTGAATGACTCCGATAACCGGAATATCCAATTTTTGTTGTAATTGATCCAAGGTGAACGCGGTTGCTGTGTTACAGGCAACTACTAATAATTTAATATTTTTTTCAAGCAAGTGATTAACCATTTGCCACGTAAATTCAATCACTTCTTCTTTTGACCTGGGGCCGTACGGGCAGCGCTTTGTATCCCCCAGATAAATCAGTTGCTCATTAGGCAGCTGTCTCATCAACTCTCTCGCCACCGTTAACCCGCCTACTCCAGAATCGATAACACCAATTGCTTGTCGCACAAACCTTCCTCCTCTTTCTTAGTTGACTGATCATTCTGTTGCTTGTTGATCGGATTCCAGCATTTGATCATGAAGCATATGCAATAGCTGGTTTAAGGTTTCGACCTGTTCAGCAGGCACATTTTTCAATACACCTTCTAAATAAGCCTGTCGTTTTTCAATAACTTCATGAATGATTGCCGTCCCCTTCGCTAAAACATGTATGCGCACTACACGACGATCCTTAGGGTCTCTTATCCGCTCTACCAGTTCGTTTTTCTCCATTCGATCCATAAGGTCCGTGGTAGTGCTGCAGGCAAGATTCAGATGATTAGAAAGTTCACCGATCGTCATGTCCCCTTTCTCTAACAACCATTGCAATGCTAGGAATTGCGGGGCTGTAATCGGATAATGGTTTAATATTTCCCGGCCTTTTTGTTTTATAATACCGGATATGTATCTCATTTCTTTCTCGATTTCAGAAATTACGGTTGTTGATTGGGTCTTTGCCAAATCCACGCACTCCTCAATGAATAAGCTTTTCCTACATTCTCATCGTTTCCGTATAAAATTTCAAGAAAGAAGTTTATATATTTCTTCTTCATTTAAAAATATGCAAAGCAAATATTAGAATAACCTGGCTCGACGCCAGGTTATTCTGGCTAAGCCTTTTTATTTTCTTATATTCTAATCCTTTAGAAAAGGTGAATTTTCTTTAAGTATAAAAAAAGAATCACAAAAAACTTGTGATTCTTGAAGGAACGGTAGTTCATTAACCGTCAATAAAAAGTGAACTAAAGCTTTAATTCCCCCATCCTTAACAGCTCAATGACCGCTTGGGATCGCCCCTTGACACCCAGTTTTTGCATGGCATTTGAAATATGGTTGCGGACAGTCTTTTCAGAGATAAAAAGTTCGTTTGCTATTTCTTTTGTGGTCTTATCTTGGACAAGGAGCTCAAAAACTTCTTTTTCGCGTTTCGTCAGGATTTGTTTTGGCCTGTAGTCGTTCTCCTTCAAATGTGTACCCCTCCTTGCTCTCTGAGCTGCCCTGAGAGGGAATTATTTAGTCATGATATCGTATGAAGGGAGATTGACTGCTGTTCCGCTTCTATGAAGATTTGGAGATTAATCCTAATTCTTGGGCTTGTAATAGTGCTTCCGTGCGTGATCTGACATTCAATTTATTAAATATTCCAGTCAACGTATATTCTACACTACGCTGGGACATATGAAGCTTTTGGGCGATTTCCCTGTTCGTCAGACCAGCAGCGATTTCTTGCAGAATCGATTGTTCTTTTTCATTCAAGGAGATAGCAGCCCCTTCGGGTGAATCAGCCTGATTACTCGGACACGCTTCAGTCCTGCGTAATTGCTTGAATAAATGGAGCGGAATAACTACTTCATCCCGCAACGCACACCGAATAACTGTCACTAATTCTTCCTTACTTGCGGTTTTACTTACAAATCCAGAAATATCAGCTTCAACAAGCATATTGAAGTGAGTGCTCAAATCAAATCCTGTATAAATCAATATGATGATATCGGGGAAGCGGCGCCTCACCTTCTTTGCTAATTCGACTCCATTTAAACCTGGCATGTAAAGATCAAGCAAGAGGACATTGTATTTGTTTTCTGCCAAGTAGGTGTCTGTCTCTTCACTGTTAGCAATTACATCTACTTGAATATCCTCTTCTTGTTCCAACATCGCTTTTGTACCTTCGCCGACAGCTGGATGATCGTCAACTATTAATATATTATTCATGCCAATACCCCCTTGTTAACCGTAAGAGGAATGGAAACTTGCATCTGAAAACCTTTCCCAGGTGCTGTTTCTACATTCATTTCTCCAAAAAATCCGTTAATCCTTTGCTCAATTCCTGATAGACCGAAATGAGAGAAAAGATCCTTTTGCACGGAATAATCCATCCCTATCCCGTTATCAGCATACTGTAAATAAATGTTGTTATCGTCACTATATAAATGCAACTTTACAATTTTTGCATCCGAGTGTTTCATGGCGTTCGAAAGCAATTCCTGTACAATTCTATAAATTGCCAGGATTCTTTCCTGATCTAATTCCGCCTCAAACCAGCGATCATCAAAATAAACAGTAAAATTTGAACGCAATTGGTATTGCTGAATCAAGTTACGGAGTGATTGAACCAACCCTAATTCCTCAATGAAAGCAGGGCGTAATTCATTACAAGTTTCTCTAATTAAATGAATACTGTCTAGTAATGACTCCCTGAACATGTTCAACTCCGTTTTCAAACTTTCAGATAATGTGGGACGATTTTGTAATAAATCATCCACTTTTCTATATAGATACAATTGCTCCTGAAGTACCGTATCATGAAGGTCGATGGATAATTGCTTTCTTTGATTTTCTGCTATCGTAAAGAGCAGACGTGACAACCAAGTCGGGTATTGCTGAGTTTGGTCATTTTTCAATGCTTTGAGTTCTTTCACCAGGTCTTCTATCAACGATAAGTTCTCAAGCGCAATATTTGTATTGTGAGCGATAGTTTGAAGGTACGTCTTTTCATCACGATTCAACGTTGTGTAATCTTTCTTTCCTGTACACCACAGCAAAGTCATTTTATTCAATGAATGACCGACCACAATCCCAAACCCTTCATCGGTCTCAATCAATTCACCAATTTCAGCAGGCGAATCTTTCAGATAACTCTCGACATAACCAAATACCCCTTCTGGTACATTTTTGTAAACACAATAAAATTGGTTTTTCAAATTTTTCGAGAAGACATGGACTTCTCTTACATTCAATACATTTTTTATTTCATAACGTAAACGTTTCAGTAATTCCACTACATTTGTTTCCTTTTTCATATCCTGGGATAACCGGTGCATACTATCCTGGTAGCTATATTTAGCTGCAATCAGCCTACGCTGCAATCGAAAGTCGAGACTTTCTTTCAAAGATAAAAAAATGATGAAGACGACATGGATAAATAAATATAACTGCACAAGTGTAATAGCAGGTAATAAAGGGTCTACTAACATAGATCCAACCACTAAGATAATAATACTGGGTAAAAAGCTGATGATTGTATAATATCGGACCCTTCCCATGACAAAGGTAATATCCATCAATCGTTGTCGTGTAACCAAATACACGAACGTAACCGGTAATGCAAAAGCAAAAATAGCTGCAACATCCAATGGAATAATATGCTCACTAATAAGCAAACCTGGAATAAGATAAAATAAAATATAAGGCAAAAAAGCGATACCCATTCCAAGGTTTATATATTTGAACATAGGACCGTAACGGGTTGTCCTGTATTTAAAATATCCGGAAAGGATCAATCCAAGTGAAAATAGAATCAGAAAAAATAGAACGATAGCTGGCAATCTGTCCATAAATGACGGATAATAAAGCGTCATCAAAAAGTACGCTTCCGCGGAAGATATCGCACCTACAATAATATACAACAATTGATAGATATAGCGGGAAAACCATTTAACATCAAATTCATTAAAATATTCATATAAGAAATGCAACAGTATTACTGGCGCAAAAAGAAACATTGCTACATTGAGAAAAGAGGCATATAAATCATTGCGAATTGCTCCGCTATTCGTCATATACCCAAGAGCAATAGTCAAAAAAAACAATATCAACAAATGAGAAGAATGCCGCGGGCGTCCTTGTCCATATAAAACATAGGCAATACCTGATATCACTAAAAAAAACAATACAGGCAGAATGATGTAGAGCAGCCAATGTTGCAGACTCACTCCATCAATATTTTCATATAGCACACGTTGTCCCTCGTGTTCGACCGTAAACGTGTGTACCTTTTCAATTTCTCCATTCAAAGGTACCGAGAAGTGTTCAATCGGAGGCTTACCGTCAATTGAAATGACACTACTACCAATGGGGACATTATTGTTAATCGCCCACCCTTGCTTTTCTAATTTTACAATTGTCACTTTTCCAGCCCGCTCCTCTACTTCAATTCCTATGTAGGGGTAAGCCAATGATACGTATAACAAATAACAAGCTGACAGAACAAAGAATAAACTTATGATTAAACTTTTCTTGCTGAAGATCCCCACGGTGCTCCCCTCCTTTATGAAAACATTACATTATAAAAAGAAGTCAGCAGTCAACCGCTGACCTCTCTATTATACAAAATCTTAAAAGAATTTTCGCTGTCAAATACAAGCAGTCGATTGTTCTGCCAGTTTCTCTTTGAATGCTTCATCAAGAGGGACAGATTTCCCTGTCACTGAGTCGACCTGCACGAGTCTCCCCCGTCCGGTTAAAGCTATGTCACCATCCTGATTGACTGCAAGATAATGAAGGTCAAAGGAAGTATTTCCAATATGATCGGCTTTCACGTAAATATCCAGTGTATCATCGAAATATAACTGTCTATGAAAATCACATTGAAGGTCTGCGACTACCGGCACTACTTTCTGTTCTTTATTCTTGTGCAGAAAAAAACCTAAGTGCTTCATAAATTCAATACGCGCTTCTTCAAAATACACAAAAGGAACTGTATTGTTCATGTGTCCGAATTGATCGGTTTCGGAAAAGCGGATACGAACTTGAGTATTAAAGTGAAAACCAGCTCTCCACTTCTCCAGGTCATTGATATATGCTGCCTTTTTCATCGGAACTTCCTCCATTCAGGTAATATTACTATGTAATAAAAGAGCCCCTCCGTGATAGGCGAGGCTCTTTTAAATGGATAAGCGTATGATTACAGCTTGTTGTCGCTACCGAAAAAGCTTTTGAAAGATTCAATAGCAGTATCACGATAGATTGCTGCAAGAGATGTGGTCAATGGAATCCCTTTCGGGCATGATTGCACACAGTTCTGTGCATTTCCACAACCCATGATTCCTCCGTCTCCCATGACTGATTGCAGACGTTCACTCTTATTCATTTCCCCTGTTGGATGGGAGTTGAATAAACGCACTTGAGAAATAGCAGCAGGTCCAATGAAATCTGACTTACTGTTAACATTCGGACATGCTTCCAAGCAGACACCACAAGTCATACACTTGGATAATTCATACGCCCATTGCCGCTTGCTTTCTGCCATACGAGGACCAGGTCCTAAGTCATACGTTCCATCAATCGGTACCCATGCTTTTACTCGCTTCAATGAGTCGAACATACGGCTTCTATCTACTGCCAAATCACGTGTGACCGGGAATGTACTCATCGGAGCCAAACGGATTGGCTGTTCTAACTGATCGACTAATGCCGTACAAGACTGACGTGCCTTTCCATTGATGATCATGGAGCAGGCGCCGCAAACTTCTTCCAAACAGTTCATATCCCAAAATACAGGCGTTGTTGCTTCCCCTTTTGCATTTACAGGATTACGACGAACCTCCATTAAAGCGGAAATGACATTCATATTTTCACGATAAGGGACCTCGAAAGTTTCTTCATATGGGGCAGAATCAGGACTATCTTGTCGTTCGATGATGAGTGTGATCATTTTTTTCTCTTCACTCATGATCATTTACCCCCTTTGCTTTTTGAATAGTCACGCTTACGTGGCTTGATCAAGGAAGTGTCCACTTCTTCATAGGTGAACACAGGTTTGTTCTCGGCTTTATCATACGTGGCAATGGTTGTCTTGAGCCATTCTTCATCATTACGTTCCGGGAACTCTGGTTTATAATGGGCCCCGCGACTTTCATTACGATTGTATGCTCCAAGCGTCATGACTCGAGCTAACTGCAGCATATTTTGTAATTGACGGATGAACATAGCTCCCTGGTTGCTCCAACGGGAGGTGTCATTGACATTGATACGCTCATAGCGTTCCATAAGCTCCTGGATTTTCTTATCTGTCTCAAGCAATTTAGCATTGTCACGGACAACCGTTACATTATCTGTCATCCATTCCCCAAGTTCTTTGTGGAGCTGGTAAGCGTTCTCGTCTCCATCCATTTTCATGATTTTTTCAAAATTATCCTTCTCAAGCTGTAATTGTTTTTCAAATACGCTCTCATCGATATCTTCATAAGTCTTTTCTAAGCCATCGATATATTTCGCCGCATTTGGTCCAGCTACCATACCGCCGTAAATGGCAGAAAGTAACGAATTGGCACCAAGACGGTTAGCACCGTGTTGGGAATAATCACATTCACCAGCTGCAAAGATTCCTGGAATGTTGGTCATCTGGTCAAAATCGACCCACATGCCACCCATAGAATAGTGGACAGCAGGGAAAATCTTCATTGGAACTTTACGAGGATCTTCACCGACAAACTTTTCATATATCTCGATGATACCACCAAGTTTGACGTCTAAGAATTCAGCATCTTTATGAGAAAGATCCAGGTATACCATGTTCTCGCCGTTTATTCCTAATTTCTGATTGACACAAACATCAAAAATTTCCCGTGTTGCGATATCACGAGGCACAAGGTTTCCGTATGCAGGATATTTTTCTTCAAGGAAATACCAAGGCTCTCCATCTTTATAAGTCCAAACTCGTCCACCTTCACCACGAGCAGACTCACTCATCAGACGAAGTTTGTCATCACCAGGGATGGCTGTAGGGTGAATTTGGATAAACTCCCCGTTCGCATACTTTACGCCTTGTCGATAAAGCGCACCTGCAGCAGAACCAGTATTGATAACAGAATTGGTTGACTTGCCGAAAATGATTCCCGGTCCGCCGCTTGCCATAATTACCGCATCGGACTTGAAGGCTTTTATTTCGTGTGAGTGCAAGTTTTGAGCAACTACCCCTCGGCCGGTACCTTCTTCATCAATAATAGCCGAGATGAATTCCCAGCCTTCATATTTAGTAACTAGTCCGTTCACCTCATGACGACGGACTTGCTCGTCTAACGCGTAAAGCAACTGTTGTCCTGTTGTTGCGCCAGCAAATGCTGTGCGGTGATGTTGTGTACCACCGAAGCGGCGGAAGTCCAACAGCCCTTCAGGGGTACGGTTGAACATAACACCCATACGATCCAATAGATGGATGATGCCAGGAGCTGCATCAGTCATCGCTTTAACTGGTGGCTGATTGGCAAGAAAATCACCGCCATATACAGTATCATCAAAGTGTTCCCACGGGGAATCACCTTCACCTTTTGTATTTACGGCTCCATTAATACCGCCTTGCGCACAAACAGAGTGAGAACGTTTTACAGGTACAATGGAAAGCAAATCGACGTGAACGCCTGCCTCTGCCGCTTTGATGGTTGCCATCAAACCAGCCAGACCTCCGCCGACAATAACTATATTTCGATCGCTCATTTTTAAAACTCACTCCCTCTAAGTACTTTCATTTCTATCTAAATACGTTATGTTTAATTTAAACTCCATAGGCGAATGTGAATAGTGTGCGTACGCCTATATACGAAACAGCCAAGAAAACGATGATGCTTGCATACGTCATGATGCGTTGAGATCTTGGTGTCATCGTAATTCCCCAGCTGACAAAGAAAGACCAAAGTCCATTTGCAAAGTGGAAGGTTGTTGATACTACACCCACTACATAGAACCAGAAGAAAAATGGATTAGTCAAAATATTCTCCATCAATTGGTAATTGAGGTCTACCCAGCCCAAACCAATAGCTATACGAGTTTCCCATACATGCCATGCGATGAATATCAAGGTGATTACTCCGGTGTAGCGCTGGAGCATAAACATCCAGTTACGGAAATATCCATAATTGGAAACATTGTGTTTTGCTGTGAATGCAATATACACCCCGTAGATGCCATGAAAAAGAATCGGTAAGAAAATGATGAAGAGTTCAAGTACATACCGATATGGTAAACTTTCCATAAAATGTGCTGCAGCATTGAATGCTTCTGGACCTCTTGTAGCAAAAAAGTTAACCGTCAAGTGCTGGATCAAAAAGATCCCGATGGGAAGGACCCCAAGTAAAGAATGGATTCTTCTGTTAATATAGTCGCGATTTCCCGCCATGTTTTACCCCCCTCAAGTTAAATGAATAGTTTGTTATGTGTACATTATCACCAATACTGAGGTTCAAGAATTGAAAAAATCCGCCTAAAATGTAAAGGTCGTCTCTCAATAGGCACTCCAGTAATATACAAGTTCCAAGACAGCGCTTCCTTAGACACTAAAGGCTTTCTTCTCTCTATGTGAACACTCATCCATTATAAAAGCGCTTTAAAAAGCGCACGAACAAAATAAAGCATACGCCTGAAACAGGACGCAAGCCCGTTCCTCTTATACTTTGCCATATTAAAGCGGTAATGGCAAAGTATAAAAATTCATGGGGGTGTAAGCCCCGCTTGGCGTATTTTGTTGATAAATGTACAAAAAGTGACATATTTATTGTACTTCTATCGGATGGGAGCGTCAAGAAGCCAACTTAAGAATTTAGAGAAAGAGATTAATCAAAAATAACTAAATCATTCAATTTTGGTTGCACTATAATTCAAATCAAGTGATAATGAATCATGTAGAAAGGAATGACCAATTATGAAGGGAAACACAACAACCAAGATCAACCTGGATCAATTACAATCGCTTGTACATACAGGAGCGGGTTATGACCTGCTCAGGTACTATACACTTCCGGACTTATTGGGGAAAGAAGCACCTTTCCTCCTTTATTACATGGGGAAAAATCTGGCCAGACAGAGCGAGATAAAAACTTTAGATGATATCATCCAATATTTTCAGCAATTTGGCTGGGGTTCCTTATCTATTTCACAAGAAAAGAAGAAAGAGACCCGCTTCGAACTAAGCGGACATGTGTTAGAAAAAAGGTTACAAAACCCTCTACTGGAAGTAGATTTCAGGATGGAAGCCGGCTTCCTCGCTGAGGCAGTAACCGTCATCAATGATGTGAATGGAGAGGGCTTTGAAGAAGTTGATGAAAAGAAATACCGGGTTACATTCACTGTAATGCATACATAAATGAAAGAGCCAGCTCATTCTTCCGCTGGCTCCTTTTCTTGCTTTTGATTCAGTTGTTCTAGTATCGTTTTCGCAACTGGTAACGGAATACCTAATTTAGTAATATCTTCAGGTGACGCATTTCTGATTTCTTGTACAGACTTGAAGTGACGCAATAACAACTTTCTTCGCTTTTGGCCTACACCTTGAATTTCATCTAATTCTGACTGAATTGCCCCTTTTCCTCTTAATTGCCGGTGGAATGTGATAGCAAATCGATGTACTTCATCCTGGATTCTTTGAATCAAGTAAAACACTTGGGATTTTCTGTCTAATTCTACTACCTGCGGCGGTTCCCCATACAATAGTTCACTTGTTTTATGCTTATCATCCTTAGCCAGCCCACAAAGTGGAATATCTAAACCAAGCTCATTTTCAAGCACATCCATAGCAGCGCTCATTTGGCCTTTAGCACCATCAACTAGAATCAAATCAGGTAAAGGGGCCCCTTCTTTCAAAACTCTCGAGTACCTGCGGCGGATAACTTCCCTCATCGTCTCATAATCATCCGGCCCTTTTACATTACGGATTTTATACTTACGATATTCTTTCTTATGAGGTTTGCCATCAATGAATACGACCATAGCAGAAACCGGGTCAGTTCCCTGTATATTAGAGTTATCAAATGCCTCAATTCGTCTTGGGGTTTCAATATGAAGCTTTTCACCAAGTGTTTCAACCGCTTTGATCGTACGTTCCTCATCCTGTTCAATCAATGCAAATTTCTCATCCAAAGCTATTTCCGCATTTTTCATTGCCAGCTCTACCAGCTCTTTTTTACGGCCCCTCATAGGGATATGGACTTTGGTATCCAATACACCTTCCAGTAAATCGATATTCGTAGCGACTGGTACCAGCACCTGTTTTGGGTAAGGGTGATTCTGATGAAGGTAAAAACGGCCGATATAGGATAAAAACGTTTCCTCCGGGTCATCGAAGAAAGGAAAGAGGGCAATGTCACGTTCGATCAGTTTACCTTGCCTTACAAAGAAAACCTGGACACACATCCACCCTTTATCATAAGAATAACCGAACACATCACGGTCGACTTGATCATTCAGTGTCATTTTCTGTTGTTCCATTACAGACTCGATATGTTCGATTTGATCTCGCAATTCTTTCGCCCGCTCAAAATCCAAGTCCTCTGAAGCCTGATACATCTTTTTCTTGAGATCTTTTTTTATTTCTTTATGCCCTCCGTTCAAAAAAGAAGTTATGTTTTGGACTATATTTTGATTCGTTTCCTGAGAGACAGGATACTCACAAGGTCCAAGACATTGGTGCATGTGATAATACAGACAGACTCTATCGGGCATGGTATTGCATTTTCTTAAGGGGTAAAGCCTGTCCAGCAGCTTCTTGGTTTCACGTGCGGCTAATACGTTAGGATAAGGCCCGAAATATTTCCCTTTATCCTTTTTGATTTTTCGTGTAACAATCAAGCGGGGCTGCTTTTCTGCTGTGATTTTTAAATAAGGATATGTTTTATCATCTTTCAACAGCACATTATATTTAGGGTCATATTTTTTGATAAGATTCATTTCCAGGATCAATGCTTCTATTTCAGATGTGGTGACTATATATTCAAAGTCTACAATTTCCTGAACCAGTCGCTGTGTTTTTCCGTCATGAGCTCCTCTGAAGTAAGAACGGACTCGATTTTTTAACACTTTTGATTTACCTACATATATAATCGTGTCATTTTTATCTTTCATTAGGTAACAGCCTGGCTGATCAGGAAGGACAGCTAATTTCTCTTGTATTTGCTGGTTCATAACCACTCCCCTCCCATCTATCGGGTGTATGATAAATTTATCATATTCTGCCATGTATATACAGAATCATGTTCTCTTCCATTTAAAAAGCCACGTTACAGATGCAACGTGGCTTAGGGTATACAGAATTACGCAATATTAAGCATGTTTGTTGATAAGGTCAGTAAGCGCTTCTTTTGGCTGGAAGCCGATTACTTGATCTACTACTTTTCCATCTTTAAAAAGAAGTAGTGTCGGGATGCTCATTACTCCATATTTGCTAGCTGTTTCCTGGTTTTCATCCACATCCAGCTTTACAATTTTTACTTGATCGCTCATTTCGTCATCAATTTCTTCTAGTACAGGAGCGATCATTTTACAAGGTCCACACCAAGGTGCCCAAAAATCGACTAGTGCTAGACCTTCATTAGTTTGCTCTGTAAAGTTTTGATCAGTTGCAGTTACAATTGCCATTAAAAATTCCTCCTCGAACAATCTTTTTAAACATAGATAGAGTATATCATGTCCTAAAATTAGTGGCTAATACTTTGTTTATACCACAAATCAGCTTCTCTTATGCAAAGAAATACCGGAGCATGAAAACTTGCTCCGGTATCTTTCTATTAAGCATTCACTTTAATTTGTTTAATTTCTTCAATTAACTTCGGCACTACTTCAAAGAGATCCCCGACAATACCGTAATCAGCTACATTGAAAATATTAGCTTCCGGATCTTTGTTGATGGCTACAATCACTTTCGAGTTGGACATTCCCGCCAAGTGCTGGATAGCCCCGGATATGCCAGCCGCAATATATAAATCCGGTGTAACTACTTTACCTGTCTGACCAATTTGAAGGGAATAATCACAGTACCCTGCATCACACGCCCCACGAGATGCACCGACAGCTCCTCCTAACACTTCTGCCAGCTCTTCTAATGGTTCAAAGCCTTCTGCACTCTTCACGCCTCGCCCACCTGCTACAATCACTTTAGATTCTGATAGATCGACACCCTCAGACCCTTTACGAATAATATCTTTGATGATGGTACGAAGATCTGCAATTTCAACGCTCTTGGAAGTTACTTCACCAGAACGTGAATCATCCCGGTCCAGTGCGGCGATGTTATTTGGACGGATTGTGGCAAAAATGACTCCGTCTGTAATGATTTTCTTTTCAAACGCTTTACCAGAATAGATAGGTCGAGTAAAAATAACATTTCCACCTTCATTGCTCACTTCTGTGGCGTCTGAAATCAACCCGGTTTCAAGCTTACTGGCAAGCTTAGGTGTCAAATCTTTACCGACAGCTGTATGACCCATTACGATTCCTTCAGGACTTTCATCATCAATCACTGCTTTAATCGCTTGTCCATAGCCTTCAGATGTATACGTTTTCAATTTTTCGTCTGAAACAGTGATGACACGATCTGCACCATAGTAGACCATTTCATTTCCTTGTTCAGTTAAATCACCATCACCGCACAACACACCTACCACTTCACCATCCGGACTAATTTGTTTTGCAGCTGCGATGGCTTCAAACGTTACATTACGTAAAGCGCCTTCACGAGCTTCCCCAATCACTAGCATTTTTTTACCCATAACCGATTCTCCTTTCCCGGTAACTCCAATATTTATAGTACTTTCGCTTCGTTTCTTAATAAGGAAACAAGTTCTTTCACTTGATCGTCAATTTCACCCTCCAGTACTTTCCCTGCTTCTTTCTCAGGAGGAAGGAAAATATCCACAGTTTTCGTTTTAGGTTCTACCTCATCTTCATCAAGATCAAGATCATCCAATTCTAATTCTTCCAATGGTTTTTTCTTCGCCTTCATGATTCCAGGCAAGGATGGATAGCGTGGCTCGTTCAACCCTTGTTGACAGGTCACTAATAATGGCAGGGAAGTATCTACCTTTTCCACGTCACCTTCCACATCACGTTCGATCTGTACAGTTTCACCATCTATAGTAATGGAAGTAATCGTCGTAACATAAGGAATATTCAATCGTTCAGCTAAACGTGGACCGACTTGGCCACTCGCTTCATCGATAGCTACATTCCCGGCAAGGATAAGATCGACATCTTTATCCTCGAAGAAAGCTTCTAAGATTTTGACAGTAGTATATTGATCGCCATCTTCCAAATCATCTTCTGTATTGATAAGGACTGCTTTATCTGCTCCCATAGCAAGCGCAGTACGCAGTTGTTTTTCTGATTCCTCTTCACCAATGGTGACGACTGTGACTTCACCGCCATGTTCATCACGGAGGTTGATCGCTTCTTCCACCGCATATTCATCATATGGATTAATGATGAATTCAGCGCCTTCCTCGTCAATACGCGCATCATTGATGGTGATTTTTTCTTCCGTATCAAATGTTCGTTTCAACAACACATAAATATTCATACAAAAACCTCCTAGACTATTGATCGTTAAATTTAGGTTTTCTTTTTTCCATAAATGCCTGGATACCTTCTTTGGCATCTGCCGTGCCAAACGCTTCTCCAAAAGCTTTCGCCTCTGCCAAAGCTCCTTCTTCAAACCTGGAACTGCGGGTGTATGTCACCAATTCCATCACTTGACGAATCGTCGGACCACTTTTTTCCGCAATTGCGTCTGCTAACTTTTCCGCAGCGGCAAACAATTCTTCTTCTGGAAAACTTTTATTTACCAGACCTGCGCGAGCCGCTTCTTCGCCGGTGATAGGAATCCCGGACAACATCATTTCGTATGCTTTTGCAGCACCTACATATGCAGGCAGCCTCTGCGTTCCAGCAAAACCAGGGATGATACCCAGGTTCAGTTCAGGTAATCCGAATTTTGCATTATCAGCTGCATACCGAATATGGCATGCCATTGCAAGTTCCAGACCACCGCCCAGTGAAGCACCATGAATGGCTGCTATGACAGGAACGTTAAAATTTTCCACCCGGTTGAACAGTGCCTGTCCTTTTTGGGAGAGACTTGTGTAATCGGATTCATTTTGCAGTGAAGTAAATTCTTTGATATCAGCTCCCGCTGAAAAGAATTTACCTTCCCCCTTTAAAATGATCGCTTTAATGCTGCTATCCTTTTCTACCTCATCCAATCTTTCTGAAAGTGCCTCCAACAAAGACGTAGATAACGCATTTGCAGGCGGACTTTGTAATGTAAGTGTAGCTACATGGTTTTCTACATGATAGGATATGTTCCCCAAACCACTACCTCCCCTTGCTAAGATCTATATGTCAAGCCACGGACGATCAAGTCATGGACCGTCCCGGCCTGTTCAACTAAATCGTAATGCTGCTCTTTCATCACCCAGTTAGTGACTGCTTCATCCAAGGTTCCGAAAATCATCTGACGGACCAGCCGCGTGTCGATGTCATTCCGGAAAATTTCATCCTGGATCCCCTCTTCTATTATTTGATCAATAACGGTCAAATACCTTTTTAAAACTTCATTTATTTTCAATCGTAAATCTTTATTTGATTGTCTTAACTCCAACTGTGTGACGATAGCAAGATGATGATCTGCTGTGAGCTGTTTAAAATGCATTTCAATCAACTTCAGCAACTTTTCAACCGCTGTCTGCTGTGAATTGGTTTCTTCCTCAATTTTCTTAATGAAGTTTCCCATCTTTTGCTGGAATAAAGACACCAATATATCTTCTTTATTTTTGAAGTACAAATAAATGGTACCATCTGCCACCCCTGCTTGTTTTGCTATCTTTGAAACCTGCGAGGAATGGTATCCATTTTCAGCAATCACTTTGACAGCTGCATCTATGATTTGCGTATACTTCGGCTTATTTTTTTTCATTGCAATCTCCTGCCTTATCTCTTCTGAAAATGAATGAATGGTCATTCATCTATTATTCTACATTCCTATTTTGTTCCTGTCAATAAAAAGAGGACAAGCCTCTCAAGGTTATACAGGTTCCGTACTTCCTGTACCCTGTTTGTTTTTTTCTTCTTCGATAAGGGTCCTGCGCAATATTTTCCCTACAGCTGTCTTTGGAAGCTCATCTCTGAATTCATAAATTCTCGGTACTTTATAGGCTGCCATATGCTTTCGACAAAAATCATTCAATTCCTGCTCCGAAACAGAAGAATCTTCCCTTTTAACAATAAATGCTTTAACCGTTTCACCCCGGTAAGGATCTGGGATGCCTACGACTACAGCTTCCTGGACCGCCTCATGCTCATAAAGCACTTCTTCTACTTCTCTTGGATAAATATTAAATCCGCCAGCTATAATCATATCTTTTTTCCGGTCTACCACGTAGAAGTAACCTTCTTCATTCATATAACCCAAATCTCCAGTACGGAACCACCCTTCAGCATTCAACACTTCATCTGTGTCTTCTTTTCGTCCCCAATACCCTTTCATTACTTGAGGTCCTTTCACTACAATTTCTCCCACTTCCTCAAACTCAGCTTCTTCATCACTTTCCATTCTAAAAATCTTCGCATCTGTATCCGGCCATGGTACGCCGATACTACCATTTATTCTTCGACCCCATACAAAATTAGAATGTGTGACCGGCGATGTCTCTGTCAGTCCATATCCTTCTACTAATTTTCCACCTGTCACTCGTTCAAATCTCTCTTGAACTTCTACAGGTAAAGGTGCTGAACCACTAATACAAGCTTCAACAGAAGATAAATCATACTTTTTCAAACTAGGATGATTCAACAGTGCAATATAAATAGTCGGTGCTCCAGGAAACAATGTTGGTTTCTGTTTATCGATTGTTTTCAACACTTCACCGGCATCGAATTTTGGCAGTAGAATCATTTTCGACCCCATCATAATTGATAGATTCATCACTGCTGTCATGCCATACACATGGAAGAATGGGAGAACACCGAGTACTATCTCTTCACCCCTTTTACATTTATACAGCCAATTCATTGACATTTGCGTATTAGCTACCAGATTCAAATGGGTCAGCATTACACCCTTCGGATAACCAGTAGTTCCTCCTGTATATTGTAATAATGCAAGATCTTCCTCAGGATCGATATCAACAGGCGTCACTTTGTCCTCCGTAGATTGCAGAATATGCTCCCAAAGATGCGTATCATTCGTTTGTTCCGGTGTAACTACCAGTTTATATTGCCGTTTTTGAATGAACGGATAGATTCGGTTTTTAGGAAATGGCAAATAATCCTTGATGCCTGTTATGATCACATGCTCTAAATCAGTATTCCCTTTGACATTACTTACTTTAGGATAAAGTATATCCAGGCAGATGATCATTTTTGCTCCGGAATCGTTCATCTGATATTCCAATTCCCTTTCCATATATAATGGGTTGGTTTGGACGACAATTCCTCCAGCCATCAATATTCCATAATAGGCTATCACCGACTGGGGGCTGTTCGGCAGCATGATTGCCACCCTGTCTCCTTTTTCTAAACCCAGCTTTTGCATATATGCGGCAAATATCTCTGTTTGTTGAAGCACTTCTTCGTACGTAAGTTCTTTGCCCATAAAATGAAGCGCTTTCTTTTTGGGGTATAGCTCAGCCGCTTCATATAAAAATTGGTGCAAGGCTTTTTTGTCATAATCTAAGGTAGCGGGAATTTCTTCTGGGTAATGACGGTGCCATGGTCTTTCAAACTTTTCTGTCATCAGAATTCCTCCCTTTACTTCGCTTATATCTATTATAACGATTTATGCCCATAAAATGAATTATTATTTGAAAATTTGAAAAAATAACGTAGGTCTATAGTAACAAAAAAAGGACAAAAGACAGGCTTCAAAGCCCGTCCTTTGTCAATTCAAAATAACAAAAACCACGCCGACAATAATGAATAGGACTGAGACGACACCCAGCACCTTTGCTAATGTTTCCATGCTTATTGTTCGCCCCTTAAATAATATTTGCTCCAATAACAAAAGAAAGACCGACCGATATAACTAAAGAAATAAATCCTACAGCCCGGTTATCATTTTCTATTTCCGCATCTATTTTGAAATTAGGTGTCAAAAATTCGTAAATGAAATAGCCGATCAAGAGTAAGAAGAAACCATACAATCCCCAACCCATGGTTTGCAGCAAAGAATCATTGTGTTCAATGGAATAACGAAAAATATTGGCAATGCCGAATATTTTTCCTCCTGTTGCCATAGCTACAGCTAAATTTCCTTGTTTAATTTCTTTCCAGTTGTTGTACCGGGTTACCAGTTCAAAAACTGCCATAAAAATAACCAAACATAAAATAACCACACTGTATCTTGCTGCAGTTTCAATTAATGGGTGCTCCCAAAAGCTATTCATCTACGATCCCCCCCTGTTTCTCAAGCTAATTCTAACACAGTAACTCCACCGCCGCCTTCGTTCATTCCGCCAGAACGGTGAGACTTGATAGCAGAATGGTTATCTGCGAAATTTTTAACACCATTCCTTAACGCTCCTGTACCTTTCCCATGAATGATGGAAACTCTAGGGTACCCGGCTAATATGGCATCATCAATATATTTTTCTAAACGGTTTAAGGCTTCTTCATATCTCTCCCCACGTAAATCCAATTCTGTCTTTACATGGTAGCCTTTACCTTTGACTGTAGCCATTGTTTTTTCCTTCAAAGGCTGTTCAGACTTGATATATTCTAAATCTTTCCGCTTAGCCTTTACTTTCATTATCCCAACCTGGACTTGAAACTCATTTTCACTTATCACATCTATAACTGTACCGTTCTGATTCAAAGAAAGCAGCTTGACTTCGTCTCCAGCTTTTAACTCACGTTTACTTACACTTACCGGTTTCTTTTGTTTCTGTTTCTTGTCAGCAAGTTCAGGGCGGGCTTCTTCTAATGTTTTACGCGCTTCAATCCATTCATGTTCCTTGAAATCTGCCTGTTGTTTCCGGTTACGTAGTTCTTTTACAATTTCTTCAGCTTCCATTCTAGCCTTTTCTACAGCTTTTTCAGCCTTCTGTTCTGCACGTTGATAAAGTTGTTCCCGCTTATCTTCGAACTTTTTCCATTTATCTTCTAATTCTCTGTGAAGCTCCTGGGCCTGTTCTAATATCCTCTCAGCTTCCTCATAATCCCGGTCCGCTCCCCTTGTGGATTCTTCCAGAGAAGCAATCATATTTTCCACACTTTTCGAATCACTGCCAATATGGCCTTTAGCTGTTTCTATTACGTCTTCATCCAATCCTAAACGTCTTGATATCTCAAAAGCATTGCTTCGTCCTGGCACGCCGATCAATAACCGGTAAGTAGGCTGTAAAGTTTGTATATCAAATTCAACCGATGCGTTAATGACACCTTCCCGGTTATAACCATAGGCTTTTAATTCTGGATAGTGGGTGGTAGCAATCACTCTTGCATCCCTTTTAACTACTTCATCCAAAATAGACATAGCCAGTGCTGCTCCTTCTTGCGGATCTGTACCGGCCCCCAGTTCATCGAATAACACCAAGGTTTTGTCATTGACGTGTTGTAGTATATCTACAATGTTAGTCATATGGGAAGAGAAAGTACTTAGGTTCTGTTCGATTGATTGTTCATCTCCAATATCCGCAAAGACATTTTCAAACACTGCCATCTCCACACCATCTAAGGCAGGGATCTGAAGTCCGGATTGAGCCATCAACGTACATAGGCCGACCAATTTCAATGTAACTGTTTTCCCGCCTGTATTAGGGCCTGTGATTACAATAGAAGTAAAAGATGCACCAAGTTCGATATCATTTGCTACTACTTCTTCCTGATCGATTAAAGGATGTCTCGCTTGTTTCATTTTAATGACTCCACGATCATTCATAGTAGGCATGGCTGCTTTCATGGACTGTCCCAACTTGGCTCTTGCAAACATAAAATCTATTTTTTCAAGAAGTTCAACATTTTGATAAAGGAAGGATTCGTCCGAAGCTATAGCCTCTGATAATTCTTTTAAAATCCGCTCGATTTCATGTTTTTCCTGAACTTTTGCTTCTTGAAGTTGATTATTCAAGTCAACGATGGCCTGGGGTTCTATGAACAACGTAGCACCTGAAGCTGATTGGTCATGCACGATTCCCCCAATCGCTCCACGATACTCCTGCTTTACTGGAAGTACATACCTGTCATTTCGGATGGTTACAATAGCATCTGATAACATTTTACTTTTTGATTTTGTATAATTGTCCATTTTATCCCGCACTCTGCTTTCATAGGTGCGGACGCGAGAGCGGATCGTACGGAGTTTATCCGACGCACCATCCATGACATGACCATTGTCATCAATGCATCCCCGGATTAGCCGCTCTAATTCATTTAAGGGAACAATCCCTTCTACTAAATCACGCAGGATAGGGACCACCGGCTCTTCCATTTGGTCGATGAATCTTTTCATCTGTTTCCCGCCATATATAGTTGAAGCGATATCCAAACATTCTGATGGGCTCAACACGCCGCCGATGGTAGTTCGCTTAATGCTCGGTTTAATATCAAAGATACCGCCGAGTGGGACATTGCCATGTAATCTGATCACTTGGGCAGCTTCATCTGTCTCATTTTGCCAACGTACTACTTCTTCAAAATCAGTGGATGGCTTTAAGGCAGCAGCTTTTGCCTTTCCGAGTGAAGAAGCTGCATATTCTGCTAATTGATCAATTATTTTTTTATATTCTAATACATGAAATACACGTGGATTCATGAGTGATTGACTCCTTTATTTCTTAGCTTTCCCTTGGAAAAGGTTCACTAGCTCCTCCTTTTTCCAGGTATTGATGACATTTTCTTTTCGCAGCCACCCTTTGCGTGCTGCTCCAACACCTATTTTCATATGGTCCAGCATGGAATAGTTATGAGCATCCGTATTGATAGCTACCTTGACACCAGCTTCTTGAGCTTTGATTAAAGTTTCCCAACTCAAGTCAAGCCTGTTCGGGTTTGCGTTCAACTCTAACACTGTTCCAGTTTGCTGAGCTGTCTCTATTAATACGTCCAAGTCCACGGCATATCCTTTTCTTCTGCCAATCAACCGCCCGGTTGGATGGGCAATCATATGGACATATGGATTCTCCATAGCATGAACTAACCGTTTCATGATCTTATCTTGAGATTGAGTGAAACTTGAATGAATAGAACCGATTACAAAGTCCATCTCCTTGAGGAATTCATCTTCAAAATCAAGCGTTCCATCAGGAAGGATATCCATTTCAATTCCTGCAAAAATATGAAAGTCATCCATTTCATTGTTCAGCTTGTCTATTTCTTTCCGTTGCTTACGTAAACGTTCTTCATTTAATCCGTTTGCAACTCGTAAATATTTGGAGTGATCGGTGATAGCAATGAATTCATAGCCTTTCGCTTTTGCTTCCTCTGCCATTTCACGTATGGACTGGGCGCCATCACTCCAGGTGCTGTGCATATGAAGATCCCCTCTAATATCCTTCAGATCTACTAAGTCTATTTTCTTTTCTGCTTTTTCAATCTCTCCTAAATTCTCCCTAACTTCAGGCGGAATCCAGTTGAGCCCAAAGTGAGCAAAAAAGTCTTCTTCTTTTTTGAAGGTTGTCACTTCGCCGGTTTCAACATTTTCAATTCCATATTCACTGATTTTTTCATTTTGCTGTTTCGCTAATTGGCGCATCGCCACATTATGATCCTTCGATCCTGTAAAATGATGGAGTGTTGTCGCAAATTCTTCTGGTTTTACAATCCGGAAATCAATGTTGATATCGTAGCCTTCATTAACAACTACGGATACTTTCGTCTCCCCGGATGCGATCACTTCCTCTATATCTTCATACTCTAACAATTGATCACGGGTTGCTGGAGCATCTTCTGATACGATGATAAAATCCAGATCCTTGATCGTTTCTTTCATTCTCCTCAAACTTCCAGCCCTTGAATAACGTTCTACAGTCTTCACTGTGTCCAGAAAGGCTTCGATTTTTTCTGCCAGTGGAAGCATCATGGCTATCGGCAGACGTTCTGGTCTGCTGTCTGCATCTTCTAATGCTTTTAATATTTTTTCTGCTGATTTTTTGCCAAAACCTTGCAGTTGTTCGACGCTTCCATCTTCACACGCTTTTTTCAGGGTTGCGGCATCTGTAACCCCTAATTCCTGATATAATTTAGAAAGCTTTTTTCCCCCAAGTCCAGGTAAGTCAAGCAATGGCACTAAGCCTTTAGGCACTTCTTCCTGAAGTTGCATCAATGTATCCGATTTACCATTGTTTATATATTCGTTAATAACTTCAGCAGTTCCTTTTCCTATCCCTTTCAACTTAGTGAAGTCTTCGATTTCGCTTAAGGATCGCTCATCCTGTTCCAAGGCTTGAGCAGCTTTTCTATATGCAGATATTTTAAAAGGATTCTCTCCTTTTAGTTCTAAATAAACAGCTACCTGTTCCAGTAACTTAATAACCTGCTTTTTATCTACTGCCATGTTATCCAACTCCTCTTAATGAGTTTAGTGATATCGTAAAGAAAAAACTTCTCCAAGTAAGAGAAGTTTTATAGTAGTGCTGCTACATGTTCAAACCACAGCGTTTTCAGCTGCTGTGAGAACATTGGCGTGTGTTCGATTATTGCCTGGGCAATTCCGGCGTTATCTAGTGCACTTTGCACAGACTCAATCGGCATCAGGGCTGCGATAGAAAGTAAAATAAACAAAATCAAGTACGTCTCAATAAAGCCTAAAACGCCTCCTAATAATCCATTCAATGTCTTTAAAATTGGAAGATCAGCTACGAAATCAAGCATTGAGGCAATGATTTGCACGATGATTTTTACACCAAAAAAGAGAATGGCAAAGGCAACCGCATTATAGAAGGCTACTTCCAGCGGCAAGCTATCCAAAAATACGGACCATTCTGCACTTTCAGGTAAATTCGGGTACGGCACCCAAAGTGTCAGTCGTTCTGCAAGGTCATCATAATATAGTACTGCTACTACAAAAGCGGCTATGAAGCCAATAATATGGAACAGCTGAAGGATAAAGCCCCTGCGTAATCCGTTCAGTATCCCAATAATCAAAATTATAATCAGTAATAAATCAATCATCTTGTTTTCTTTCCTTTTCTTCGTTGATTTTCAGCTTGTCTATAAGTTCATTATACGATTCTTTCAAGGCTATGTAATCATTCATCGTATTGACCGCAGTAAGTACAGCAAGTCTGGAAGTATCCAGAGAACGGTTGCCCTCCTGGATTTCACGCATTTTTTGATCCACAAGTCCTGCCACCATTTTCACACGGTGAGCCGGCTCATCACCCACAATCGTATAGGAACGATTATATATTTCAACCGTAGTACGTGATTTTTTATTTTCTGAACGGGACATATTATCCCCCCTGACAATAGAATCCTAAAGTTTATATTAACACGAAGGAGAAAAATTGGGAAACTAAATCTATCGTATATTGCATGGTTCTGTCTTATTGTGTCGTCTGGTATACTTGTCATGAGTGAAAACCTAAACGCAAAAAAGAGAGAGGTATTCAAACATGGGCCAAGTTGTACTTAAAGTAGCAAAACATACCCTGAATGAAATGAAAAATTATTATAAGGAACAAATAAAACCGGATATGCCTCCAGCTGCCTTATTTGTGGCAAAAACGCCTGGAAGCACCATCACGGCCTACCAATCCGGGAAAGTTTTATTCCAGGGAAAAAGTCCTGAAGATGAAGCGGCTAAATGGGGGAAAACCGACCAGCCTATAAAGAAAAAAGTCAAAAAGCAACATGCTTACCATCCGCCAGAAACGCTGTTCACGTGTTCTCATATCGGCTCGGATGAAGCAGGAACAGGAGATTACTTTGGACCAATTACCGTAGCTGCTGCATATGTAAAAAAAGATCAGATCGCTTTATTGAAAGAACTTGGTGTCAAAGATTCTAAGCATTTGACAGATGATAAAATCCGCTCCATCGCTAAGGATATTGTCCACCTGGATATCCCTTATACATTATTGAAATTAACTAACAAAAAGTACAACAAGCTCCAAGCCAAAGGATGGAGTCAGGGAAAAATGAAAACGATGCTTCACCATCACGCTTTAGAAAAACTGCTGGAAAAAATAAAGCCGGAACGTCCCGCCGGTATTTTAGTCGATCAATTTTCAGAACCTGAGGTATATAAACGTCACCTTGCTTCAGAAGGGAATAAACTGCAGGAGAATGTCTATTTCATGACCAAGGCAGAAAGCTACTCGATCGCTGTCGCTACAGGATCGATTCTTGCCAGGGCAAGCTTCGTAAAAGCGATTGAAGATATGTCTAGAGAAGTTGGGCTGACTGTCCCTAAAGGTGCATCCCTTCAAGTAGACAGGGCTGCAGCTGCTATCATTAAAAAGTTTGGCAGGGACAAATTAGAAGAGATTGCTAAAGTACATTTTGCAACTACGCAAAAAGCTAACAAATACTTAAAAAAATAGTCCTGACCCTTATCTCCCTTTTTAATACATGACCTTCCAGTCTATGTCCCCTTAAGATAACAGGTTTTCACCGGACTATCTTACGGGGGCATCTTACTGGCTCCGTGCATACCTCAAATTCAAGGTTTCTTCGATTAAAACTCCGGATAGTTGAAAAACTAAACTCAAAAACATTTAGCTTGATCGTTTATTTTAAGAATAGCTTAAAGTGAAGAAGGCAACTCGGCGGCACTCTTCGAACTCACTCGTTGCAGCATATATTCAAGCAGGAAAAGATAATCCTTCTGGTGACCTGTGTTTTTAGCAAGCTCGGATAATTGCTCTAAAATATACAAGCAGTCATTTTCATATAGGCTATAGTTATCAAATCCTAAAATAGTCTGGCGTGCAAATTCCCAGAGATCCTCGTGTACTTCCTTATCCATCGTTTTACTCAGCAGGGACACCATCGTTATAAGCTCTGTCATAACGGTCGAGTTCTGATTTGCATACTCACGTATGGAAGCAAACCCCTTATGCAAGTAATAACGAAAATTTTTTTGATTTAAAATCAAACGAAGCTCCTGTTCCTGGTCAAAGAGATAAGGTGAGAAATTCGTTGACTGGCCAATGCTTTTCAACAAATCAGCAATCTGATGAATCGTATTCGTAACCGTAAGCGGGTCATTATGACCTAAAGCCTTGATGGCTACTTCGGCAAGCTTGATCAGTCCATATTCCAAGTCTTGAATTTCTGTTTGTTTAACTCCGATTTCAACGGACTTGAAATAACGGTCAGGATCTATGGTTTGTCCGTACTCCCAATAAGTAAGTATCGGTGCGCCTTCAACTAAGAATTCTCCGATTCTGACATCGAACCTCAAAAGGATGTTATCTCTGTTCGCCTGTTTAATCAGCCTTGAAAAGTCAGCGACTTGAAGATAACCAGATTGGCTGGTTGTTAGAACCTTTCCATCTGAATCAGGCGGGAGGGTATCCGTCTCTACCTCCTTCTCCATGCGGTAAGGCTTTAATTCTTTTTCAAGAGAAGCCTGCACCGATTTTGACTTGGCATTCATATTGAAGCTGATATTATGAACCTGCATCCAGGTGGTTGTATGGTTGATAAAATAAATAAATGTTACGGCAGCCGTAATAGCTGTGAGAATGGATAAAACCGGTGTAGCAACAATAAACTCCTCTTCTTCATGGGTAACGTACAAGAAATTTAAGAGTACATAAATAAAACTACCATTAAAAATACCGAGTACGTGCTGGGTCGCCCTGTCACTGACAAAGTTTACAAGCATTTTGGAAGAAAACTGCCCGCTGAACGTCGTCAGTGCGACGAGCAGGGAGTTGATGGTAAACGCGCTCAAGGTCAGCACCCCACCAACGAGGGCACTCAAAAGCACCTGCAGGGTCTGTCCGCTGAATCCAATTGCAGCAGGCAAATATAAACTGACATCCACTACATAATCAAGATAAAAGGTAAAAACGGATAAACCGACAGCTCCAACGATATACCAAAAAGGCATAAACCAAAGTGTTGATTTTAATTCACTTTTCCGCTGACGTCTCGACATTTTAAAATATTTCTTTATGTAGTAAAAGAACCCCATAAGATCACCATTCTATTCTTAAGATTTGAATACTTCTATTTCCTACCCTGAAAAGAAGTAAACTAACCCGAATTTTAATGTTTCCATCAAAAAATAGGAATATATCGCAAAAACTCATAAGAACCATTTCTTAAGAATACTTGCTTTCTTATATAGTATTCATCCACCCTACCCAAACCATTCACCCTGTATTTTAATAGTTAACCGGTCTTAATGAGGCTGACTCATTCACGGAAAGCGGCCGTTTGCTGACGTCCCCTCCCGATATCCCCAAACCCAAGTTAATTCAGTAGTGTATGAACAAAAGAGCAAGCGCCTTGCTCACCCCCGACAAGCTTAAGACAAGCCTCGGCGTGACGTTCTTTGTCACAGAGAGGATTGACTTAAGACCTCGAGGGGGTAGGCGCTGGAGCTGGATGACACCCACTACAGAAAGTTATCCACAACAAGAAAACTTTATAATTTCCTAGCCAACAAAAAATCGAGCATGAAACCTTTGAGATTTCATACTCGATTTAACTTGTCTATTATGATGTTTCTCCACGTTATCCAGACTGTAGTTTTATCAGGCTCTTAATTCTGCCTGGTGCCTCTCCTTTACTGCGGAAAGGATTTTTTCATGCGCTTTTTCAACTTCCTGATCCTTTAGGGTCCGGTTAGGATCCATATACAAGAGATTGAAGGCTATCGACTTTTTGCCTGGTTCCAAGTGTTCTCCTTGATAAACATCAAAAATGCGTACATCTTTGACTAATGGAGCACCAGCTTCCAATATCGTTTCAGCAATTTCACCTGCAAAAGATTGCTCATCCACCACTAGGGCAATATCCCTGTTAATGGAAGGATACTTAGGGATAGCCTGGAATGCTTCTTCCTTCTCGTAGCTATCGAATAAAACTTCGGCATTCAAATCAAATACATATGTTTCCTTTAAATCCAACTCATTTTGCAACTTAGGGTGTATTTGGCCAATAAAACCGATCACTTGATTATTGAGGAATACTTCCGCTGTACGACCAGGATGCATATCTGGAAGTTTAGCCTGTTGGTAACTCAACGGCAAATCAAGTAATTCAGTCAATCCCTCTACGATTCCTTTAACAACAAAGAAATCGACGGATTTCTTTTCTTGCTGCCAAGGATGTACGTGCCATTCGCCAGTAAGGGCGCCTGATAAACGCAATTGCTCCTTCGGCTGCACAGTCACCTGTTCTTCTGCACTGATGAACACTGTACCAAGTTCATAGTAAGCGAGATCTGTTTGTTTTCTCGCTATGTTATAAGAAAGAGAGTCCAGCAATTCCGGCAATATACTTAAACGGAGATGGCTGTGCTCTTCACTCATTGGCATCGCTAACCTGACGGCTGCCTTTGCTTGCTCTTTCACCTCACGACTGACCAGTTGCCCTGCTCGATTTTCTTTTGTCAACGAGTAAGTAATCGTTTCATCAAGCCCTGCTCCCTGTAGATAATTTTTTACTTTTCGCTTGAGTTGCTGTTGTAACGTGAGACCTCCAGCCTGCGAAGCTCCTCCAGGAAGCGTATAAGGAAGGTTGTCATAACCATAAATCCTTGCCACTTCCTCGAGCATATCTTCAAACAACTCCACGTCCCCACGGCGAGTAGGTACGGTGACGTTGAACAACTCACCGTTTTGTTCATACCCAAATTGAAGCCGGCGAAGAATATCAGCGATTTCTTCATCCGATATGACCGTACCCAGTCTTTCATTGATATGAGAGGTGGTGATTTCCACTTGTTTTGGCTCTCTATTCAAGTCATCGAACTCTTCTACCCCGTTTAACACTTTTCCATCAGCATACTTTTCCAGTAATTCACACGCTTTCTTACCAGCAAGGATGACCCGGTTAGGGTCGATACCTTTTTCATAGCGGGTACTGGCTTCACTCCTTAGACCGTGATCCTTGGAAGATGTACGTACTGCATTTGGGTGGAAGTAAGCTGCTTCTAACAAGATATCAGTCGTATCCTCTTGTACTTCTGAATCAGCCCCACCCATGACTCCAGCAATAGCTGTCGGTTGTTCACCATTGGTAATCACTAAATGTTCAGGCTTCAGTGTACGCTCCTGACCATCCAACGTAGTGATTGTTTCATTTTCCTTCGCTCTCCGTACTACGACCTGGTCAGAGCCGAACCGATCCAAGTCAAAGGCATGAAGCGGCTGCCCATATTCAAGCAACACATAATTCGTAATATCAACTACGTTATTGATTGGGCGTACACCGGCAGCTATTAAGCGGTTCCTAAGCCATAAAGGCGATGGACCGATTTTTACATGCTTTATAATAAAAGCGCCATAATAAGGGTTTAAGTCAGGTGCTTCTACTTTCACAGAGATATAATCTGCAGCTGGCTCTTCCACAGGATTGATGACTTCTTCCTGTGGTGTGAATGGC
The DNA here is from genome assembly GCF_043497085.1 of Halobacillus sp. B23F22_5. Taxonomy (NCBI): domain Bacteria; kingdom Bacillati; phylum Bacillota; class Bacilli; order Caryophanales; family Bacillaceae; genus Halobacillus; species Halobacillus sp. B23F22_5. The sequence continues at coordinate 66,616 of NZ_JBIEKI010000012.1, forward strand.
TGATCTAAAATAGCTGCCACTTCATAAGCGACCCCTAGCATGCTTAGACAATCCGCACGGTTTGGAGTCAGTCCTAGTTCGATAATAATATCATCCAGATTCAACAACTCAACTGCGTTGTCCCCGATTTTCACTTCGTCATGAAATACAAAGATGCCATCTGCAAATTCTTTTGGCACATCCTTCTCATCTACGCCAAGCTCTTGTAAAGAACAGATCATCCCATTAGATTCTACTCCGCGGAGTTTAGCTTTTTTAATTTTGAAGTTCCCTGGAAGAACTGCTCCTGGCTTGGCAACCGCCACTTTTTGGCCGGAAGCGATGTTAGGTGCACCGCAAATAATTTGCAGCGTTTCTTCTCCAACATCTACCTGACATAGATTCAATTTATCTGCATTCGGGTGCTGTTCGCAGGACTGGACATGCCCCACTACTACATCGGTCATTTTTTCAGCTATCGGGGCGACGCTTTCTACTTCAATGCCTGTTTTTGTAATAAGCTCTGCCAACTCTTCAGGCGTATGATCATTTATATCAACATATTGTTTCAACCAATTTAAAGATACTAACATGATAGATCTCTCCCTTACGCTTTATGGTATTGCTTTAAGAATCGAATATCGTTGGTGTAGAAGTGGCGGATATCATCGACGCCGTACTTCAACATGGCAATCCGCTCCGGCCCCATTCCAAAGGCGAAACCGGAATAAACATTCGGGTCGTACCCTGCCATTTCAAGCACATTAGGATGTACCATCCCTGCACCTAAGATTTCGATCCAACCAGTTCCTTTACACACAGAACATCCATCACCACCACAAACCTTACAGGAGATATCCATTTCGACAGATGGTTCAGTAAAAGGGAAAAAGCTGGGACGAAGACGGATATCACGTTCCGAACCGAACATCTGCTTGGCAAACGCGTTAAGTACTCCTTTTAGATCACTCATCTTGATATTTTCATCCACTACCAGACCCTCTACCTGGGTGAATTGATGGGAATGAGTTGCATCATCTGTATCGCGCCGATAAACTTTACCAGGGCAAATCATTCGGACTGGTTCGTGCCCGTCCTTCTGCTTCATCGTACGTGCCTGTACCGGAGAGGTATGGGTACGCAGCAGTAATTCTTCCGTGATATAGAAAGAGTCCTGCATATCACGTGCTGGATGCCCTTTGGGTAAATTAAGCGCCTCAAAGTTATAATAATCCGTTTCTACTTCCGGTCCTTCTTTAATTTCAAAACCCATCCCGATGAATAAATCCTCGATTTCTTCTATGATACTGGTCAACAGATGAGGTCCGCCTACCTGAACTGGACGTCCCGGCAATGTTACATCAATACTTTCCTCTTCCAGTTGCTTTTCCAAAGCTTCTTCTTCTAACTTATCCTGCTTCGTTTGAATAGCCTCGGATATTGTTTCCCTTACTTCATTGGCTAATTGTCCGATTACCGGACGTTCTTCTTTGGATAATTTCCCCATTCCTCGAAGGACTTCTGTAATCGGTCCTTTTTTTCCAAGATATGCGATGCGTACATCCTGTAAAGCTTTCAAATCTTCGGCTTGCTGCACTTTTCCTAAAGCTTCTGATTGTAATTCCTGCAAGCGATCCTTCATCATTTGCTCCTCCTTTTTTACATTAAAAAACCCAGATAAACGCCAAGTCTAAATAGCGAGCCTAAGTTGTTAATTTATACTTTACTCTTTTAACAATGTTAAATTTTCATAAAGTATAAAAAAAAGTCTCCTCCCCTGGTAAAGGGACGAGACTTGTATGGTCATTTCGCGGTACCACCCTTGTTGACACACGTATTGTGTGTCCACTTCATTACGGATAACGGATTTACATCCGGGACATCTTTATGATCAGATGCCAGCTCCAGAGTGAAAGTTCAATAATCACCACGATGGAAGTGCTCGCAATCTCTGGCACTTCTTCCCTGTATCGATCTTATGATCATCTACTGGCTCCTTCAACGCTATTCGCTCTATAACTATTCATATATTATAGAAAATCATTTTCAATCTTGCAAGTCTATATTTTCATCTGATACATTAAAATCCCTGCGGCGATAGCAACATTCAATGACTCTGCCTGACCAACAATGGGAATGTACACCTGGTTATCAGCTAACCCAATCATTTCCTCCTGAATACCAGCCCCTTCATTTCCCACTATAAGGGCTGCTTTTTTAGGGAAGGTTATTTCATGGTATGGTTTGGCGTTTTCCAAAGTGGAAGCAAATACTGTCAGCCCTTGATGCTTCAACAGTGAAATCCAATCATTCAGCTCACCTTGAATGACAGGTAAGTGAAACAAAGAACCTTGCGTCGCACGTATAACTTTTTCATTGAAGGGGTCGACGGAACCTTTCCCAATGATGACGCCGTCAAATCCCGCCGCATCTGCGGTTCTTATTAGCGTACCCAGGTTTCCCGGATCCTGGACAGCATCTATAAGTAAGACATGGTGAAAAGAGCGCGTTTCAAAATCCTTCATTTCCACGACTGCTGCTATTCCTTGTGGCGTTTCCGTTTCTGAAAGTGCTGTGAAAATCTCCTTAGAAACTCGTGTAACCCTTTCTTTTTCTATCCATTCAGGAACATCGGTCTCTTCTTTGACAATCACTTCTTTGGTTTCCCATTCACTTTTGATCGCTTCTTCTACCAAATGGTAACCTTCAACAAGGAAGGATTTCGATTTCTCTCGTTCGCGTTTCTTTTTTAATTTCATCCATTGTTTAACTCGTGTATTCTGTAGGGATGTTAGCATTACTTTACCTCTTTTTCTTAGCTTCTTTGACTATCATACATATTTTAAGGAAGAAAGGTCAAACTAACCAAAGAAAAAGTTGAAAAAAAGGAGTGCTATCCAATGAATTTGAACTTACGTGAAGCTATTTTGTCTAATATTTCAGGAAATAACAGAGAGCAACTGGAAGCAACCATCGTTGATGCCATTCAAAAAGGAGAAGAAAAAATGCTCCCAGGTCTTGGTGTGTTGTTTGAATTAATTTGGCAGGAATCCAGCGAAAGTGAAAAAGATGAGATGCTTGAAGCCTTGGAACAAAGTGTCCAGCAGCAATAATCATTTAAAAAAGCTCCGCCACGAAGGCAGAGCTTTTTTTTAGTTGAAAGTAATTTCTTTGACAGTATCGGCATCAAACTTTTTGATGACTTCTACAATCAATTTGACCGCATTTTCAAAATCATCACGGTGAAGCATAGCTGCATGTGAGTGAATGTAGCGGGTTGCAATTGTAATGGATAAAGCAGGTACACCATTTGCTGTCAAATGGATAGCTCCTGAATCCGTACCACCACCTGCAATAGCATCAAACTGATAAGGGATTTCTTTTTCATCAGCCGTATCTACTACAAAATCACGCAGTCCTTTATGAGACACCATCGAAGCATCGTAAAGAATGATCTGTGGACCTTCTCCCATTTTACTGGATGCATCTTTGTCTGACACTCCCGGAGTATCTCCAGCAATCCCTACATCTACACCAAATGCAATGTCTGGGTTAATGGCATGAGCAGAGGTGCGTGCACCACGTAAACCTACTTCTTCTTGGACGGTTCCTACACCGTAAACGACGTTCGGATGCTTTTCATTTTTCAACTGCTTCAATACTTCAATTGCAATCGCGCAACCAATACGGTTGTCCCATGCCTTAGCAAGCAGCATTTTTTCGTTCTTCATCTGGGTGAATTCAAAATAAGGAACGATCGAGTCCCCAGGACGTACCCCGAATTCCTTTGCTTCTTCTCTGCTGGAAGCACCGATATCAATAAACATATCTTTAATTTCAACTGGCTTCTTACGAGCTTCAGCCGGTAAAATATGAGGCGGTTTGGAACCGATCACACCAGTGACAGTACCTTCGCGAGTCACGATCGTCACACGCTGTGCAAGCATTACCTGGCTCCACCAGCCTCCTACTGTTTGAAAAGAAATAAATCCATTGTCATCAATACGTGTAACCATAAAACCAACTTCATCCAAATGGCCGGCTACCATAACTTTTGGACCGTTTGCTTCGCCTGACTTTTTCGCAATCAGGCTCCCTAAATTATCGGTATATACTTCATCAGCGAAAGGTGTAATATATTTTTTCATTACATCTCTAGCTTCTTTTTCATGACCAGGAATGGACTTTGCGTCGGTCAAGTCCTTCAGCATGGTTAATGTTTCATCTGTTTTTGCCATATGTAATTGCCCCCTCCAAAAATTTTGACTATTTCATTATATCGTTTTTTTCCATAATAAACAAAATATTTAAAAAAACGCTTTCAATACCCTTCATCCTGCCTCTGATGATTTCGTGCATTCTTCTTATGATAGGCAGACTGAATTGCTTGTTCTGAAAAGCCCAAACCTGCTCCAAGACTTAAAAATGTGGAGAACATCTGTTGAAAGTTTTGTTTATCAGGAACAGATTTGAATTTGATTATATTCTCGTAAACCTGATGAAACCCTTCAGTCAAATCATTCACTCTTTCAATTGACTGTTTCTCATAACGAAGTTCTTTTTCTAACCCCAGGGAAAGCATGAAATGAAGTCCATCTACATACTCTTCCAGAATAACACCTTCCGGACTTGCTGGTTTTTGACTCCAGAATTTGAAGCACCTTGTTTCATTGGCCAGCTCCCCGACCTCTACCAGGAGTGCCAGCACTTTGTTTTCAAATAAATCAGCCTCTTCCAGGTTGTTATTTTCTTCAATATAACGATCCAAGTGTAATTGTGTTTGAAATAGTTCGTCCCAATTCATAGTAGATTCATCCTTTTTAATAAATTTCTATCATAAATGTACCATTTCATGAAACGTTTTGGTATTTTCAAACGTAAACAAGTTAATTAATTCCTATTTCAGGAGGAAACCCTTATGATTGTCATTTTATTCCGGCTACTGATATTGCTTGCAATCATTTTCATTTTTTATACTATTTACTCCTATATGTCGAGTCCGGGGAGAAAGCTGGAGTTGGCAAAACAGAGCAAAACATTTTACTTTTATGATGACCCGGACAATACAAAACAAAATTTCCTGATGACCTATAAAGGGGTCTTATTCGAAGGAGAAAAATATTTAGGCACTACTGAAAATGCCTTTGAGGTGGTTAATATCAATGTTTCGGCAAGGCAGCCGAATCAATTGAAAGGGATTGAACGTGAGGACATTTATTTTCTAGAAAAAGAAATCCTGATCCGCTACCCTTACGCTGCTATTGAGTGGAAATATCCACTTAACCGTCTGTTTATTCATCCACCAAAAGAGGAAAGCGAACACCCTTCCTAAAGGTTGAATGTTCGCTTTCCTTGTTTTAGCCATTCGGCTGGAAGAATTCATTCAAGGTGAGACTGTATTGTTTTTTGCGGAACAAATAAGTAATGATGGCAAGCATGAAAAGAAATAAGATCATCAAAGGCAGGGAGATTCTGGACAGCCATTGACCGACAGTGGTATATACAAAGGCCAAGGGTATATTGGATAGGAAGGAAGCCTTTACATAATCTTTGAAATCTACACAAATCTCAATCAGACAAAGGGATAAGAGATGAAAATGTATGAATGGCACTAAACGCAATACAGCCACCTGGCTAACCGTAAGCGAACTTTCCTGTTTCCATACTTTGTTTTTTAGTCGCTGCAATCGTTTCAGTATACTCGGCACGCTTTTTATTATCCGGTAGAACACGGTGCTGGACAACGTGATTCCGACAATGGAATAAATCGTCCCTGCTACTGCTCCGAATAATACCCCTCCCGTAATGCAGATTAGCACCACTGGTAAAAAGAACAACGGACGCAACACGTGAAACATAATGAATAATAACGGGGCGTACCAGCCACTCACCTCCATTACATCCACAAAGCCAAGCGTAAACTGTTCCATGCGTATCCCCCCTATCCTATACTATGACAAGATTAGGGTTGATATAACTTTAGGACAAGGTATCCGACAATTATTGCTTCTAATACCACCAGTAAAGGAAAACCGAATTTAAATGCTGCATGCTTTGTCTTGTGGCGAAAATGCTGCATTCCAAGACTACCACCAAGCGCACCTCCAAGAAGCGCAACACCCCATAACTGTTTTTCCGGAATTCTTTGCTTTTGTCTCCGAGCCCGATGCTTGTCGAAACCCATCATGACAAACGCCAGCACATTAACTGTACATACATAAACTATAATATAAGTAATCAGATTCATGACAGCTACTCTACCCCTTCTCCTTTAAGGACGCCTTTGTTCCCTATATGAAAGAGGCCATTCCCGGCGTCCGGAAATGACCTCTTAATTCAAGCAATATTACTTAAGTGCTGCTTTTGCTTTTTCAGCAAGGCTGGCAAAACCTTTTTCATCAGTAACAGCAAGATCAGCAAGGATCTTACGGTTTACTTCGATACCTGCAAGTTTAAGACCGTGCATCATACGGCTGTAAGAAATATCGTTCATACGAGCTGCAGCGTTGATACGAGCGATCCATAGCTTACGGAAGTCGCGCTTTTTCTGGCGACGGTCACGGTATGCATATTGACCTGACTTCATCACTTGCTGTTTTGCAGTTTTGAATAATGAATGTTTTGAACCATAGTAACCTTTTGCTAATTTAAGGACACGTTTACGACGTTGGCGTGTCACTGTTCCACCTTTTACACGTGGCATGATAAATCCCTCCTATTTTGGATCATATATCTCAGTTGTCTTATTTTTTTGGCAGCATTTGAGCGATACGCTTCAAGTCGCCCTTAGATACAAGTGTAGCCTTACGCAATTTACGCTTTTGTTTAGTAGACTTGTTAGCGAACAAGTGGCTTGTGAACGCATGGGAGCGTTTCACCTTTCCACTACCTGTCTTTTTGAATCGTTTTTGAGAACCTTTATGGGTTTTCATTTTTGGCATGAGTTGTTCCTCCTTCTGCTTAATTCAATGTGTGCTTACTTTTCAGCCAATGGAGCCAGCATCAAGAACATGCTTCGGCCTTCCATCTTCGGCTTCGTTTCAACTTGTGCAACATCTTTGCACTCTTCAGCCATGCGCTCAAGAACTTTTTGACCAAGCTCTTTATGCGTAATGGCGCGTCCACGGAAACGTACAGAAGCTTTCACTTTATCGCCTTTTTCCAGGAATTTGCGAGCATTACGCAACTTCGTGTTAAAGTCATGCTCTTCAATACCAGGGCTCAAGCGAACTTCTTTGACCTTGATGGTCGTTTGCTTTTTACGCGCTTCTTTTTCTTTCTTCTGCTGCTCAAAACGGTATTTACCGTAATCCATGATGCGGCAGACCGGCGGTTTTGCATTAGGAGCAACCAATACCAGATCAAGATTGGCATTTTGAGCAATCTCAAGTGCTTCCTGACGTGATTTGACTCCCAGTTGGTCACCGTTGTTATCAATGAGACGTACTTCACGTGCTCGGATTTTCTCATTAACGTTCATGTTATCTTTGCTAATAACCAGCCACCTCCAAATTATTTTAGGAAATATAGAGATCTGTCATCGACAAGTGCTTTTAAACCAATAAAAAAAGTGTCGGCACATAACGATGCACCCACACGTATCCCATTCGAATTCAAAAGGATTAGTGACCTGCCAACTGCTTTACGCGTCGATCAGGTGAGAAGCGGGTGCTTCTACTTGTCTCAGATCCGTTCTTTTGTTGTTCACCTAAAATATAATAGCACGGGATGGGTAACATGTCAACCATCCACCAGCGTCCATCAGACTGACTATATAAGAATATCGGAAACAACAGTAAAAATCAACTGCTATTGAGAAACTTTCTCCTCAAGAAAAGGTCCTTGTTTTAAACAGAAATAACTTTGATTCCACCTGAGGGAAGCTACAAAACACTCCAACCTGTATGCTGATTGGAGTGTTTTGTATGCTATTTCTTATTTATCCATGGCAATAACTTCGTCAATAATTCCATATTCCTTTGCTTCAGAAGCGCTCATGAAATAATCCCGATCGGTATCTACAGCAACTTTTTCTATCGGCTGCCCCGTTCTTTCTGCAATTATTTCATTAAGGTGGCTTCGGAGCTTCAAGATTCTTTTTGCTGTGATCTCGAGGTCGGTTGCCTGCCCTCGTGCACCTCCTAAAGGCTGGTGGATCATAATTTCACTGTTAGGAAGGGCATATCTTTTCCCTTTTGTACCAGCTAGTAAAAGCATCGCACCGAAAGATGCGGCCATGCCAGTACATATCGTCCGTACATCCGGTTTAATGTATTGCATAGTGTCAAAAATTGCAAAACCGGAGGTAGTAGAACCGCCAGGGCTATTAATATATAAAGAAACATCTTTATCAGGATCATCCGCAGCTAAAAATAACAGCTGGGCTACAATACTATTTGCCATACCGTCGTTGATTTCATCACTAACCATAATAATGCGGTCTTTCAGTAATCGTGAAAATATATCGTAGGAACGTTCCCCCTTGTTTGATTGTTCGATAACGTAAGGGATAGTATTCATAACCATTTCCTCCTTCATCATGTCATTTATGATGCTAATGAGAGGACATTGGAAGGAGACTTATGAAAGGATCTGTAAGGATGAGCGGAATGGATGAAGGTTTTTGAAACTACCCTGATAAGATCCGTAGGATCCTGCAGTGTAATCGATCGGCTCAGAGCAGTGGATAAGATTTCATTAACCTCCTCCGGCCAGCACGATTCCTTATTGTTGTCCGGAAGCCGTTTAACATTTACACGTGCACGATTCAACAGGGATTTGACCCCTGTCTCTGACATATCCAGAACCTCAGCGATTTCTGCTATTTTATATTGAAAAGCTTCTTTAAGAACAAATGAAACAAGCTGCTTAGGGGTAAGCTGCTTTGACAACTCTTCTATTAAATCAAAGCACACTTCGCCATTGCTATTATCGGACTTTTCCGGCAATTCCCCATAAGAAAGAAGCGATTCTTTCTCATGTTTTCGCATACGGTCAATCCATAGATGATACGCAATTTTCTTTAGCAGCGAAGCACTCCAATCCTCTTGATTCTCGTAATGTTTCAGTGCTCTTACTATTGTTTCTTGTGCGATATCTTCCCCATCCCACTTATCCTTTGTCAGAAAGTGACAATATTGATTCAGCTTTGGAACCAGTTCCTCTAGCGGATCAAGTTTCCGCTTATGTTCGAACTTTGTGCTTGGGCCCATGCGCATATAAATCACTCCTTTTATCCTCTCACACTTATAACGGATAAATATCAAAAAAAGATACGGGTAAAACAAAACTTTTCCAACTTACCAATAATATGGCCGTGTGCAGTTTCTTTAAGATTATGTATGATTAGTCCTTATTATATTCCAATAATTATAGAAGAGGTATCATCAATTCAGTTAATGTCAAGTATCCTTCATTAACTCGGGATAACAAAAAAACGAGTATAAAACCTTAGCGGTTTCATACTCGTTTATAAATTCGATTGCTATTGATCCCTTACACCCTTCTACTTTCTAGTTAACAGCTTCTGCTCAATTTCATTCTTTATTTCCGCTTTGAAGGTGTCTAATGGCTTAGTCTCGGAATCTTTCTCTCCATAACGGCGGACATTCACGGAATTGTTTTCGATTTCTTTGTCCCCGATAACAAGCGCAAATGGCACCTTTTGAATCTGTGCTTCACGAATTTTGTAGCCGATTTTTTCATCGCGCTCGTCAACTTCTACTCTTACTCCTGCTTCACGCAGCTCATCTTCCAGTTTCTTAGCGTGATCCAGATGAGCATCGGCAGAGACAGGGATGATTTTTGCCTGTACCGGAGCAAGCCATGTAGGGAAAGCTCCTTTATATTCTTCGATCAAGAATGCGACAAAACGTTCCATGGTAGAAACAACACCACGGTGTATAACGACAGGGCGATGATCTTTTCCATCTTCTCCTACATAAGTAAGATCAAATCGCTCTGGCAGGTGGAAGTCCAGCTGAACAGTGGAAAGTGTCTCATCTTTCCCTAGAGCAGTCTTCACCTGTACATCCAGCTTAGGACCATAGAAGGCCGCTTCTCCTTCAGCTTCCACATATTCTACCCCGAGGTCTTCCATTGTTTCTTTCAACATGGCCTGCGCTTTGTTCCACATCTCATCGTTATCGACATACTTTTCTTTGTCTTCAGGGTCACGATAGGACAAACGGAAATAATAATCGTTGATTCCGAAATCCTCATAGACTGCCTGCACGAGACGTACGACACGGATGAATTCATCTTTCAACTGATCAGGCCGGCTGAAGATGTGAGCATCGTTTAAGGTCATCGCACGGACACGCTGCAAGCCTGCTAATGCACCGGACATTTCGTGGCGATGCATGGTTCCTAATTCTGCAATTCGCACAGGAAGATTACGGTAACTGTGCAATTGATTTTTATAAACCATCATATGGTGAGGACAGTTCATCGGGCGAAGTACAAGGTCTTCGTTATCCATCTCCATAATCGGGAACATATCATCTTTATAATGATCCCAGTGGCCGCTTGTTTTATATAAATCGACACTTCCTAATACTGGAGTATAGACATGGTCGTAACCCAGACGTTCTTCTAAATCAACGATATAACGTTCGATTGTACGGCGGATGGTTGCACCCTTTGGAAGCCAAAGTGGCAGCCCCTGACCGACTTTCTGATTGACAGTAAAGATTTCAAGCTCTTTTCCAAGCTTACGATGATCTCTTTCCTTTGCTTCTTCCAGGAGACGCAAGTATTCATCCAGCTGTCCCTGCTTTTCAAATGCAGTACCATAGATACGTTGAAGCATTTTATTATCACTGTCACCACGCCAGTATGCACCGGAGATACTGAGCAGCTTAAATATCTTGATTTTGCTTGTCTGCGGAACATGGACACCACGACATAAATCGAAAAATTCACCTTGTTTATAAATTGTAATCGGCTGATCTTCTGGAATATCGTCGATTAGTTCAATTTTCAGCTCATCCCCGATTTCCCGGTACATTTCTTTCGCTTTTTTCCGACTGACTTCCAACCGTTCGATTTCAAGATTCTCATTGACGATTCGCTTCATTTCTTTTTCAATCTTAGGAAGGTCCTCTGGTGTTAATGATTCTTCCATATCAATATCATAATAAAATCCGCTTTCAATAACAGGACCAACACCAAGTTTGACATTTCCATACAAACGTTTGAGCGCCTGGGCCATCAGATGTGCTGTAGAGTGGCGAAGAACCTCCAGTCCTTCAGGATTTTTATAGGTTACGATTTCGATAGCTCCATCCTCTTCAATCGGACGGCGTAAGTCATACATTTCCCCATTCAGCTTGATGGCAAGCGCTTGTTTTTTCAGTCCTGGAGAAATATCACCTGCAATATCCTCCCCTGTCGTACCTTTTGAAAATCCTTTGACATTACCGTCCGGGAAAGTGATTTGAATTTGATCAGACATGGCCTTTCACTCCTATCTTTTTTGTGTAAATAAAAAACGCCCATCCCTCTGCTCTATTGGCAAAGGGACAAGCGTTAGCTCGTGGTTCCACCCTAATTCCCGCAAAAATCATGCGGCTCTTTGACATCTTTAACGCAGACCATACGCTTTCTGCTACTGTAGATTCACAGAAAGGGTTCAGAGGTGGTGAACGGAAGCTCGTTTGCAGGAAGCTTTCAGCCGGTGGCTTCCCTCTCTTATGCATCGGCGACTTGCGTCCGTGTCCTCATCGTTACCTTGATGTTATAGGATATGTACGTATTATAGCGATAGTGCAAAGAGAAATCAAGCCCATTTTCAATGAACATGAGACGGGTGATGGAATGGAAACGCATGAACAGGTTTACAAATCACTCGTTCTTGAAAGATATTGATGATGGTTTGAACTTTCGGTTCAGCTGGATCCCCATATACATATAATTTTTTCGGCGCGTATACCAGGGCTGCAGTGATACTATGATCGTCAACTTCTCCTGAAAATATACGTAGTGGTTCTTTTTTTAATAAAGATTTTATTTCCATTTTTGACAGCAGCTTGCCATCTTCTAAATAATAATGAAGTTGGCTGCCTTGCAGTAAATAAAGCTCTTCCACTTTGGATGGTTTATCCTGCATGTAGTGCCGGAGAGATTCCACCCATAGCAGATAATCTTCCTCGCGTTTGAATTCATCGAGTGCCGCACCGATATAGCTAAGTAATAGCGTGCGTACATGCTGGAAGCAAAAAGGCATCATTTCATTAAAATTAACCACACTTTTAAGTTGAATTCTTTTTCGAATGAAAACTTGTATACTATCTTCAAGTGAAGGCAGTCTGACGCCCAGTTTTTTTCGCTGTTCTGTATCGTTCAGCCAATCACAAATTTCCCTTATTCTATGAATTTCTTCATCGTCCTGATAATAGAATTTTTGACGGATCAGCTGATTTTGCCATAATGGGAGGCGATATTTGAAAACTAATGATGAGAGGATATTCACCAGAATATCTTTCTCGCCCTCCCCCCATTCTTCTCCGATGAGAGAGACCTGGTTACCACCCTGGTCATCTCCTTCCCACTGGACCTGGAACTTTGCCCCCTCCTGCATGATGGCATCACAAAAAGTAATCGTCTCTTGCCTCGAGATAAAAAAGAAACGTATCATATTGGCCCCGTTCCCCCTAACAACAATCAATCTATTCTATCTATATGGACAAGGGGATGAAAAAATGCCCATACAGTTTGATAACTGCATGGGCAATTTAAAAATAAAAGCTGTTAACTTCTACGGTTCTCGCCATATAAGGGTATAACTTCACTGACTTGCTTAATCCGTTCAATTATCCTTGATGCCTTAACACTTTCCACATCTCCACGATTAGAAGTGGTAAACACTTCCTGGAGTTCTTTTAAATTATAATTGGAGCTGAAAAAGACTGGCAGACGTTCCATCATTCTGTATTGGAGTATGGAACCGAGTATTTCATCACGGAACCAGGCAGACTGTGATTCCGCACCAATGTCATCAAGCATTAATACTGGCACGGTCTTAAATGCCTGGATTTTCTCGTTCAATGTATCATCTTTTATCGATGATTTCATTTCCCTGACAAATTCAGGCATATAAATGACCATCGAAGGTATGTTCTTTTCACTCAGTCTATTGGCCACTGCACCTAGAAAATATGTCTTTCCTACCCCGAATGGGCCGTGGAAATAAAGACCTTTTTGTGGTAGTTCTTCTTGGATATTTTCCAAGTACCCAATCATTTTTGCTATAGCATCCGACCTATCGTCATCTGACAAATCGATCCGTTCCAAATTTGCCTCTAAAATTTCCTTAGGCATATATAGGCTCTTCACAAGCGACTGCTGTTTTTCCTGATGCTCTTGGCGTAATTTTCGGGGACACTTATCATAGGAAAGGTGCAATTGCTGTCCTTCAACATCAAGGTTCGGTGTATATCCAGGAAGAATATTGATACAACCCTCTAACGAAGGACATTTTTCACATTTTTTAGATTGACTATGATATTCATAAAGTTTCATCAGTTGTTTTTCTAATGATTGCTCATCCAATTCAGGATGATCACGCAATAGTCTGGATACTTCTTGGGAGGACAACAACTCTTGTTTTATCTTGGTAAAATGACCTTTGAAATTTTTATTTTCACGCATCCATTTCTTTAAAGAGGATTGTATCGGTTCCATCTTCCATCACACCCTGTTTATCAATTTCCGTTATTGGTGATCCGCTTAATGCGGGCAGCAATTTCTTCTTTATCAACTTTTTGTGAACCCTTTTTTTCTTCTTTCTGTTTCGTATCATTTTCCCGCTCTTTGAACCAATCCGGAATAATTTCTTTCGATTGTTTTTTAACTCGTCCTTTACTATTTTTACCCCATTGCTGATATTTCTGGTGTTCTGCTTTAGCCATTGTCATTGCCTGGCGCACCGTAGTGACATTCTTTCTTGCCCAATGGCTGGCGATTTTCTCCAAATAAGCTTTGGAGAGCTTCATATCGGTTTTCAATAATACGTAGTGGACGAGTACATTCATTACTCCAGGTGATAATCCCTGTTCTGTCATAACATCACGAATCAATTTCAAATCCTGGGCAGAAGCTTCATTACCGGAAGATAAGTCTTCGAGCAATTCCTTGGGAGACTTTCTTTCCAGCATAGCGATAAACTGATCTTCCTTTGTAGCATTTCCATCTACATTTGGATCTTCAGTGACTTTTTCCTTTTTTTCTATGGTTTTAAGGGAGGTGACTTTGCCTTTTTTTGGCGAAAGGTCATGACAAGCTTCTTTTAATTCCTCCACGATCAATTGATTCTCTTCATTCAAAGCCCAGCCAATAGCTTTTTCAAGTTCCTGTGAGGATAGATCATACAAAGAAGCAAGCTGCATCATAATCCGTTTATGGCGTACAGTCAATATCTTCTCAGCGGGATACATCTTTTCTTTGAGTGACTGGTATATATAGGTAAAGTCAATTCGGTCATTTTCAAGATATGGGCCAGAGGCTGTTTGCAGCTTTACAATATTTGTTTCTTTTTCTGGCATTCTTGCTGTGAAAGCTGGTCCAGATTTCTGGTAGCCATGAAAAATTTCATCGAACGATGCAGTAACATTTTCACATTGTTCCAAAGGATATTTTTCTTTAAGGAAACGATCACGTAAACGACTGTATTTGTCAGCTCCCAATTCGTGGTTCAGCAATAAGGACAACATGTCATCATAAAAAAATTGTTCTGGTGAAAATGGAGGCTGCAATTCATATATATAGCAGGTACGTCCTTCTTCTTCTGTGGAAAACGTCTGCATAAGACCGATGGCTTCCAACTTTCTGCGTGCTTCATAAATATGATCCAGAGGGACTGCCAAATAATTCATCAGTGTATGGTGCGAATGGATTTCAGGCTTCGAGGATAAATCATGTTCACTCAACAGTGTTTGGTAAAGCGTGATTGCTTCCATACCTATGATGGGTTGATATAAATGAGATAAAGACATGCCGAAATCTCTCGGAACCACGCCATTCAACTGCACACTATATCCATCTACAGGCAATATCTTACCAATCGATTGATTCATCTCCCCACCCCCTGTTTTTTTCGTAATTAGAAGAAAAAAGAGCCCGGTTGTAGCTCCGGACATCAATCCTCACGTTTGATTAAATCTTTCAGCTCATCTAAGAAGACATTGATATCTTTGAATTGACGATAAACCGATGCGAACCGGACATAAGCGACATCATCTACCTTAGAAAGTCGCTCCATCACCATTTCTCCAATATCCTCACTCAATACTTCAGCATTACCCTGATTTCTTAATTCTTTTTCTACTTCCAAGGCAATTTTCTCGATTTCTTCTAATGCGACAGGCCTTTTTTCACAAGCTTTTATCAACCCGCGCATCAGTTTTTCACGACTGAATTCTTCCCTTGTCCCTTCTTTTTTGACAACAATCAACGGAACCTCTTCAATCCGTTCAAAGGTAGTAAAACGAAAACCACATTGTTCACATTCCCTGCGCCTGCGAATCGCTCTTCCTTCCTCTATCGGACGTGAATCCAGTACTTTTGTATTCTTGAATTGACAATTTGGGCATCTCAATTACTATCATCTCCACCGCTATACAACAAGCATTTATTCTATTGATTCAATTTATTAGCCATCGAAGATTCAATATAAGTCAAACGTTTCTTCAGCTTTTCATTTAACTGGATAATCAGATTACGGCTAAAGCCGAAGTCTACCGGTCCGCCTGATTCCGTGGTCACAGAAAAGTCCACCGCGGTACGGAACGGTTTTACCATTACGATACTAGCTACAATAAATGCCTTCTTTTTGCCTTTATAATTAACACTTATCTCCCCATGTTCTTCTGACGTCGAAAGGATTGTAAATGCTTCACTATCGAAAATTTCCTTCACAGCTTGCAAGGCTTTATCTTTAGTAGTCTTAAAATAGTGTGTCTGTAATGCTTCATCCTGATGATGTTCTCTTGTCTCTGAATGGCTGGTGAAATATTTCGAAACAAACTTTTTCATGGTAATCTCCTTCTCTATTAACCTTTCCCGACATATACTTATTTCATTTTAACATGTTTTTTGGTCGAGCATAAACGACGACAGCAAAAAATGTCGGATATTATGTCGTAATTTATATCAAAAAAAGCCACAAGACACTAGGTCTGTGGCTTTTCCCATTTTATTACAAGGCTTTGGATTGTTTGACTTCAACTGGACCCATTCCTCTGGGTACTTCAACGCTCTCGTTCGTTTGTGCATCTAGTGCTTCGACAATATAATCGGCTGCTACGTTAGGATCAATACGATCCCCACAGGTATAAACATCAATACTTGCATAGCCATGTTCTGGGAAGCTGTGAATTGTCAAGTGAGATTCTGAAATAATGACTACCCCGCTTACTCCATGAGGTGCAAATTTGTGGAAAGCTACCTCTCTCACTTCAGCTCCAGCCCTTAGTGCAGCATCTACAAATACTTTTTCAATATAGTTAATATCGTTCAATTTATCCATATTGCAGTTCCATAATTCTGCAATAACATGTCTTCCCATTGTATCCATAATATGAATCCCCCTTTTAGCGGTTAAAAATCGACTTCCAAATACTTCGGAAATAACTACCACGGGGGAAAGTTAGTCCAGAGAGGTCCTAACCCTTTGAGTAGCCATCTGATTACTAGAATTCAGAAGTTCAAAGAAATTATATACGGTTTGCCCCTATTTTGCAAGATAATTATTTAAAGGCAGAAGACAAACCAAGTGTTGATTCATATTATAAATGACTTGCGCTTCATTTGGCTAATTTTATGATACCCTTGCTTCTTTCTTTTGAAGCAATTTGCTTCCGACATGCTTTGCAAGATCCACAACACGGCAGGAATAACCCCATTCATTATCGTACCAGGCCAGCACTTTGACTTTTCTGTCACCCATCACCATTGTAGACAAACCATCGATGATAGATGAGTATTCAGATGTCGTATAATCAATGGAAACCAGTGGTTCATCACTGTAATGTAATATGCCCTTCAAACCATGATCAGCTGCATTTTTGAACGTTTCATTGATCAACTCAGCGGTCACATCCTGTTCTAAATCCACTACCAAATCGACAAGCGAAACGTTTGGTGTTGGTACACGTAAAGCCATCCCATGTAATTTTCCATTCATATGGGGAATCACTTCTCCAAGCGCCTTGGCAGCACCAGTGGAGGTAGGGATGATCGATTGCGTACACCCACGGGCTCTACGCAAATCTTTATGTGGATTATCGACATTTTTCTGATCACCGGTAAATGCATGCACGGTTGTCATCAATCCATTTTCAATACCAAATTCATCATCAAGCACTTTTACTACTGGAGCAAGGCAGTTCGTTGTACAGGATGCATTCGAGATGACATCATGTTCGGCAGCATTATATTCCTCATCATTAACCCCCATGACGATCGTAGCATCTACCTGCTTGCCTGGTGCAGTAATGATTACTTTTTTAGCACCAGCTTCTAAGTGCAGACCTGCGTCTTCTTTTGTTTTGAATTTTCCTGTAGCTTCAATCACTACATCTATGTCAAGTTCATTCCACGGCAATTCACGAGGATCGCGTGTAGAGCAAAGTTTGATTTCTTTCCCATCTATTTCTAAGCTATTTTGAAGCGCTTTCACTTCTTTCCCAAAGCGCCCATGTACACTATCATATTTGATCATGTGAGCAAGTGTCTCTGAAGGATAGCTCGCATTGATGGCAACGACATCTAAAGTTTCATCCATCACTGCTCTGCGGAGTACCATCCTTCCAATTCTGCCTAGACCATTAATAGCGATGCGCGTTTGTTTCATAATAAGAGCCTCCCATATATATGATATACTTTTAATTACGATTAATCACAAATAGTATAACACATTGTAAGCAATTGTGGTCAATAAAGTTCGTGTTTTCATTAAAAAACGACGCTTTAATAGCGTCGTTCCCTAAAATTCTACTATATATTCATGAAATCACATTCCATTTTCTCAGAATGGCATTAAGCTGCTGATAGGACTCATGTTTTGTTCCATTATTGTCGATGACCTCATCAGCCATTTCCGCTTTCTTCTTAACAGGTAACTGAGCATTTATTCGTTGTATAGCTTCTTCTTGCACAGACCCATCCCTTTCCATCAGTCGTTCCAACTGGACATTCTCATCTGCATACACTACTAACGTCTTATCTACCAAATGAGTCAGTTCGCTCTCAAATAACAAAGGTATATCCATTACTACCGCCGGCACTTCCTGGTTACAAAAATGATCCCTGCGTTCGATCATACGCTTACGTACCGCCGGGTGGACAATATTATTCAATCGTTTCCTTTTGTCTTCCTCTTTAAAAACGATGGATCCTAATTTTTTGCGATCGATTGACCCATCTTCCCGCAAGATGGATTCACCGAATTCCGTGACAATTTCATGATAGGCTTTTTCTCCAGGAATAACGACTTCCCTGGATATTTTATCTGCATCGATAACTGGTATATCATAGTCATCAAACATTAATGAGACGGTACTTTTTCCACTGGCTATACTTCCTGTAAGTCCAATTACTAATGTCACCGAATTCCTCCTTATACTAACTTCGACATCCCTAAGAGTATTAACATGACTCCTGGTACAACAACTGCTTTATCCACCCATTTGCTCCGGCTGAAACGATTGCCGATTTTAAGACCGGCATAAAGCAAAAAACTTGTCATAAAACCGATGGATAAAGCGGTGGCTATAGCGGGAAGTTCCATGAAAGCAGCACTAATTCCTGCTCCTAACGTGTCTAATGACAACGCCAAAGCCAAGAGTACTGCCTCCCATCCTTTGATCGATCCTGAATTATCCATATCTGCTAACTCCGGGTCCTTCAATATATCTGCCGGGGCTGACCAGGAGGACATACTCTCTTCTTCTGAAGATTTTGAAGGCATGATCAATTGAATCAAGAACCATGCACCAAGTCCGATCAAAATAAATGCGCCTAAGTTTGCTGCTAAATGTTCTGGAAGAAAACGCCCCAGTAAGTTTCCAGCCGTAATAGCTCCATAGAAAATCACAGATGACAAGATGGCTATCATTGCTAATGGCAGAAAGGATAAGCGTATCTGCTTCAGCCCGTAAACCACTCCTAGTCCCAGGCTGTCCATACTGACAGCCATCACAAGTAAAAATAAAGTAGCATAGACTCCCATTGTACGATCTCCTTCAGCTATCTGGATATGAGATAGTATATGGGAATCTTTTCTTAGTGTGTTACTGCTGGCAGTACCTGCAATAATGAGTACCCCTGTTGCTTACCTTTATTTTTTCAATTGGTGTCCCACAATTCTTACATGGCTCCTCTTCTTTACCATATACGAACAAACGCTGCTGGAACATTCCGATTTGACCCTGACTGTTTACATAAGAACGGATAGTAGTCCCCCCCTGTTGGATCGCCTCCTCAATTGTTTCGATAGCTGCTTGCCTGACCTTTTCTACTTGCTGCCGGTTAAGCAGATTGGCTTTACGTTCCGGGTGGACACCTGCTCTGAATAATGTTTCATCAACATAAATATTTCCCAGGCCGGCAACAATGCTTTGATCTAACAATACTGCCTTTATGGTACGCTGCGTTTTTTGTAATCGATTATAAAAATAGTCAGCGGTGAAGGAATCATCAAACGGATCCGGTCCTAACAAAGAGAGCGGTTTCTGGTTGATTTCTTCCCCCTTTTTAAAAATATGCATAGTACCGAATTTCCGCACATCGTTATAACGGAGCTCAGTACCATCATCTAATTGAAAAATCACATGTGTATGCTTTTTCATTGGTTCTGCAGCAGGGTAAACGCCGTATTTTCCTTCCATTCGCAGATGGGAAACCATAGAAATATCGTCAAATTCAATAATTAAAAATTTTCCCTTTCGATTAATCTCCTGTACAGTTTGTCCGATCAATTCCTGTCTGAACGCCTCTGACTCTACTGGCAGTTTGATGATATTATCCCATAACACGGTGACATCAGTTATCTTTTTATTCAAAACCAATTGGCGTAATGTTTGTCGTACTGTTTCGACTTCTGGCAGTTCTGGCATTTGATTCTTCCCCTTTTATTGATAAACGTTGTTGTTGATTTTTATAAAAGAAATATTCCACTATAGGGCCGTAAAGTCGAAGACTTTATTTCGAGATACTTCAGGTCCGTTGCCGAGTCAGGAGTAAGGGGCGGCTGGGAAACGATTCGCTTTCCTGTGGGGGAGCTGGCAAGCCTCCCTCAATGAATCAAAAGTTTCTTTTATTTTCGCTGTTTTCCATCCGTTTTCTCAATGGTCGAATGAAGGTGATTTCAACATCGTAAACAAATAAATCCTTATTTAGATAATTATGGAATATAAAGTGGCGACTGACGCTACTAGAATTTAATTTCCAGTAAATGGTTGCGATATATAATCGCACGATTGGATCTCCACAGTTACATGGTGGTGGACCCTCCCATATCTCTCAGCGTCTATGCGCGAAAATTCCTTCGTTCGACCTGACCATGTGTGGATGCCGTAAATGCTCCTCGGCTGGGTCTATGCCCTAATGCTTGGCATGGAAGACGGCTTATCCGTGCTTCAATTGTAATAGTGGTAAGAAAACAGTTTGAAATTATAACTAAGCTACTTCCTGGACATCTGAAAGATGTGGTATATCTTGAATCATACGTGTACTACTAAACGAACACTGGCGTGTTCCTATCACAAAAAGCACCTTAATTAGTTTGCGGCTCAGAGCAATATAGGCTTCCTTAGCTTTTAAAGGATTGGTGGACCGGTTTATTAAATATTGGTACAACGTTTTGAAGCCATCATTATGAAGGGCTAAAGATCTAGCGACTTGATACAGTATAGAACGTAAACGTCGTCTGCCTCTCTTGGTGATGGTGGTCTCTCCTTTAAAAGTGCCGGATTGATTCATTTTCAAATTAAGTCCCGCTAATTTTATGATTTGGCGTGGATCTCTATATTTAGATAAATCACCAACCTCCGCAAAGAAAGCAACGACAGTCATTGGTCCGACCCCTTGTATAGCTATCATCAGGTCAGCCCCTGGTATGCTTTGAACGATTTCTTCTAGTTCTTTCTCCAATACCTCGAGACGGCCTTGTAACTCTACCAACTGATAAGCGAGATATTGCATTTCCTTTCGTGCCATCCGGGAAGCTACGTTGATCCCTGCGCTCGAAGAAGCTGCTTGTTTAAGGTGACGAATCCGTTGGATTCCGATGGAGCGATAGGCTCCTGATTTCAATTCCTGAAGGAGCTCTTCTTCTGTTTTACGGTTGATATCTTCCGGTAGATATCCCTGTTCCAATAAATATGTCGCAGCTACGCCGGCCATATCTTTAAATACCGTAAGGAATTCAGGGAAGTAACGATCAAGTACATTATGGACTTGTGCCTTGATAGACGATAAGTCTTCCTGAATTATGTCGTGAAGTTTGACCCCTTAACGAAGTTCAGCATAAATTCCTTCCGGTAATGACGGCTCATTGTAGCGACCATCACGAAGGAGTTGAGCGATAACTTTCGCATCCTTCGTATCATTTTTGGTAGGTGAATCGTCATCTAGCTCCTTCGATCGCTTGACCTTCATCGGGTTAACAACAACGACTTTTACATCTTGCGCTTTAAGATAGTAAGCAAGATTCAACCAGTAATGTCCAGTAGGCTCCATGCCAATAATCATACTGGTACGTCTGTTTTCTTCTGCCAATTTCTCAGTCCATTTCATAAAAGCTTGGAAGCCTTGGAGTGAATTGTTGAAAATTAATCGTTTGGCAAGATCCTTGCCGCGATCGTCGACCGCACGTGCGACGTGCTTTTTCTTCGCTACGTCAACACCAATAATTAAGGTTTGTTCAGTAATTTGCTCAAGGCGAGAATTTTGTGTAGAATCCATATTAGAAGTCTCCTTTCGGTACTTAATTCGAGGTCATGCATGACACTTGACACTCTCTATCGTACCAAGGGGACTTTTTTTATGCACATCGCATATACATCGATTTTAGCTTAAATTGATTTATGACAGGAATGCTCCTCGGTCGTTTCACGACCTGTGGGGTCTCGCCTAGCCCCTTCTCCCACGGGAGTCTCACCGTTTCCCCGCCACCCTATCCTTTTCGAGATAAACGGACCATTACAATGAATGAAAATGCTTCTACCTATGCTACATAATGTGTATACAAGGGGTGTGGCAGTTTTTCCTTTTTATGAATAGCTCTTTAAAATGCTTCATGCGGTTGTTTCCGTCTCTTCACCACAGCAAGGAGGTCCGGGAAATTGCGAGACTCCTATGGGATGAACATGACCGGTGTGATCCCGGAAGGCGAAGCCTGAGGAAGCTCACCACATGCCTATGGAAAGCGAGTGATTTCCCGGACCTCCAAACGCTCACAAACGTAACGGAAACAGTTTCTCTCGAAACTGAGTCTTCAAGTAAAGGGAGCTTATCTGCAAAATTAACAATGGGATTTAACAGAGCGGATTATTTTGCATCGTACCAGGTCGGCCCGTAGGAGGAATCGACCTTTAATGGCACATCAAGCTCTACAGTGTTCTCCATTACCTCAGCCACTATTTTCTGCAATTGCTTAATTTCATCTTCCGGAGCTTCCAATATCAATTCATCGTGTACCTGCAGTAATAAGTTTGCTTCTAGCTTCTCTTCTTTCAATCTATGGTGTAAATCAATCATCGCTTTTTTGATGACATCCGCTGCGCTTCCTTGAATCGGTGTATTCATGGCAGTGCGTTCTGCTGCATTTCTTCGATTGAAATTCCGGCTTGCCAAGTCTGGTAAGAATCTTTTTCTGTTCATGAATGTGGTGACATAGCCAGTCTGTTTGGCTTCACGGACCGTTTCTTCCATATATGTCTTAACCCCTGGATAACTTTCTAAATACCGGTCAATAAACGCTCTTGCCTCTTTCCTCGTAATACCGAGGCTTTGTGATAAACCAAATTCACTGATTCCATAGACAATGCCAAAATTGACAGCTTTTGCCTGCCTTCTCATTTCACTTGTCACTTCATCAGCTTTAACTTCGAATACTTCCATCGCTGTCTGCGTATGGATATCCCGGTCTTCCTTGAAAGCCGCAATCAACTTCTCATCTTTCGCAATATGAGCTAATACGCGCAGCTCAATTTGCGAATAATCACTCGCGAACATAACCCAGCCTGGTTTAGAAGGTATGAAGGCCTGGCGTATTTTGCGCCCTTCTTCTAAACGGATAGGTATATTCTGGAGGTTAGGGTCTGTGGAACTCAACCGGCCCGTTTGGGTCAAAGCCTGGTTAAAGCGAGTGTGGATTTTTTGCGTATCCTTATCCACTACTTTGAGAAGTCCTTCGATATAGGTCGATTGCAACTTTCCTAGTTGACGATAAGCAAGCAGCTTAGGGATGATTTCATGCTTTTCCTGTAATTGCTCCAGCACATCTGCGGATGTGGAATAACCCGTTTTAGTTTTCTTGATAACAGGCAGTCCAAGCTTTTCAAACAAGATCGGGCCGAGTTGTTTAGGTGAATTCAGGTTAAACTTTTCACCTGCCAGCTCGTGGACTTGCTCTTCAATTTCTTTAAGGCGGCCCTGAAGCTCCTCTCCCATTTGCTTTAAGCGATCTACATCAACCTGGACACCAAGGTGTTCCATTTCACCTAAAATTAATGCTAATGGCATTTCTAATTCTTTATAGAGCTCCAGCTGATTGTTTTGTTTTAACTGTTCTTCTACTTTATCTTTTAATTTATATAGCAGGTAAGCTTTTCGGGCCATATGCTCAGCAAGCGCCTCATCATCAGGGCGCTTGATTTTAGCCCCTCTTCCATAGACTTCTTCGTCATATTGTACGGATGTTTCACCCATTCTATGGGCAATGGAAGGAACATCATGGTTGTTTTCCGAAGGGTTGATTAAATAGGAAGCGAGCAAAAGGTCAAAATCAACTCCCTTTAATTCCACACCTTTTCGCAATAATGCAACCACTGTTTTCTTAGCATCAAAAACCCATTTTTTCTTCTGTTCATCCTTTGCCCACTCGCAAAATGCTTTAGAATCAGCAGCTGTTTCTACTGGGATGAAATACTTCTTGTCTTTATTAACTACTGTAATTCCTTCGATATCAGCATGATGGTAATTCTCATGAAGCATTTCTACAAAAACTGATTCCGTACCTGTAAACATATCGGGAGTTATCTCTGTAACGTGCTCCACGTTTATCTCGGGTAACTCTTCAGCTGCCTCTTCCGCATCCTGATTTGAACCAGCCACTCTTCCCAGCAAAGATTGGAAACCAAGGTCCTTAAAAGCATTGCTCACATCGCGATTGCTGTAACCATCATAATTCAGATCTTCAAGCTTAATGGTTACTGGCGAATCTCTCTTAATCGTGACTAACTGTTTACTCATGAACGCATCGTCTTTATGGTTTTCAAGTTTTTCTCTTAGCTTGCCTTTGACTTCATTGATATTTTCGTAAAGACTCTCTAAGGTATCGAATTGTTTCAGTAATTTCACTGCAGTTTTTTCTCCAACACCAGGCACACCGGGGATGTTATCAGAATTGTCTCCCATTAATGCTTTTAAATCGATGATTTGATCTGGACGTATTCCCATCTTTTCCTGCATGAAAGATGGGTTGTATTTTTCTACATTGGAAATACCTTTTTTCGTCAGGGTCACATCTGTATGTTCAGAAACCAGCTGGAGAAGATCTTTATCCCCTGAAATCACATTAGTCTCCAACCCTTGTTTTTCCGCTGAACTGGCTAATGTACCGATGATGTCATCTGCTTCATATTGTTCAAGTTGGTAATGAGGTATCTGGAAAGCATCCAACAGTTCTTTTAAGACAGGAAACTGCTCAGAAAGTTCAGGAGGTGTTTTTTGCCGACCTCCTTTATATTCTTCATATGTTTTATGACGGAATGTGGTTTTGCCTGCATCGAAAGCAACCAAAATATGGTTTGGTTTGTCTTCTTCTAAAATGCGGAGCAGCATAGTCGTAAAACCATAAACTGCGTTTGTATAAACCCCTTTATCATTGTTCAACAAAGGCAAAGCAAAAAACGCTCGGTAGGCGATACTATTTCCATCAATCAGTACTAGCTTGTCTGCCATGATTCCACTCCTTCAAAACTTAATCTTTTTTAACCCTCAGTTTTTCTCAGTTTTTAATATGTTATTTAGTATGTCTGATTTTCTAAGTATAAGGCTTGTTAACTTTAGTTGGATATGGTTTTAACAGCAATATCCATTCCCGTTGCCATATAAATATTGAACTGCCTTCTCTATTCTACCATGTTTGAAACAGAGAAGAAAAAAGACGCTCTTTTCCTAGGCATTTTCGATTATCGTATGTGCATCCACAGGGTACCATTGCTATTTAGTTACCTATTTGACCAGCTCTTTGAAGCTTTAATGAAAGAAAAATAAAAAAACGGCAGCTAAAATAGCTGCCGTAAAAAGAGAAACACCCTGGATGAAGGGGTCAGTATTTATCATATCAATGGTACTTAAAGGAAAAATTAAGCAAATGTTAATTTTGTGTTAAGTCTTTAGGTAATGTCACGTGAAAAGTAGTCCCTTGACCAGGTTCGCTTTCTACTTCCAGGGAACCATGGTGAGCTTCTACAATATGTTTTGCGATTGCCAGTCCCAACCCGGTCCCTCCGGAATTCCGACTTCGTGCTTTATCCACTCGATAAAACCGTTCAAAAATACGAGGTATTTCCTCTTCTGGAATACCAATCCCTGTATCTGCTATTGACACGTTTACATGATCTTCCTCGATAGAAAGCGAAACATTGACTTCGCCTCCCTCGGAGCTGTAATTTATCGCATTTGTCAATAAATTGAGAAAAAGCTGTTTCAACCTGGCAGAATCACCGCGAATGAATGTTGTTTCTGAGATATCGCTAAGGATACGAATGTTTTTCTTCTCAGCATTTTGGTCAATGATAGTAATTAAATCCTGCATCAGCTGCTTTAAATTCACATTTTCAATATTTAACTCAAAATCTGCTTTTTCTAATTTAGACAATTCCAGTAGATCTTTGATAAGAGATTGCAACCGTGTACTTTCTTTATGAATGATCGTCAGAAACTGCTCTGCTAACGCCGGATCTTCCATAGCTCCGTCAAGCAAGGTCTCCGAAAACCCACGAATAGAAGTAATGGGGGTTTTGAGTTCATGAGAAACATTAGCAACAAAGTCTTTTCGCATCTGTTCCAACCGCTTTAGATCTGTAATATCGTGAAAAACCAGTACCACACCTTTCCATTTTCCACCTTCATTGAAAATGGGCGCTCCGGTTATTTCAATATGCTTACGCTCAATGTTGATTGGCAGTACAAAGTTTTCTCTTACAGTTTCCTCCAGCATAAATACAGATTTAATCGCTTCATGGATAGAAGTATAGGGGATAGCATCATAATAAAGACGTCCTATATAATCCTTAGAATTTCCTGTGAAACTTTGCAAAAAAGCACGATTGACTAAATGGATATATCCTTTTTCATCAATCATTAACAGGCCGCTTCCCATATTATTGATAACAGCTTCCAATCGATTATCCTGCATATCTTGTTCTGTAGTCATCTCTTGCAGGTTGCGGGCAAGAATATTGATCGATTGACTTAATTTTCTAGCTTCTCCAAAATAGCCTTCATACGTCCTGGCTTTATAATTACCTTCAGCCAATTCAGAAGCCACGTCTGCGGCAGAACGGATTGGTTTTACATACTTTTCAAATATCTTATATCCAATAATCAGGACAATTATCAACCCAAGAAGTACAGTGAACAATATTAACAGCCATATATTTTTTGTCACGTTTTCCAGGGAGTCCACGGGTGTAGTTACTACTAACTTTCCAGTTATTCCATCTGTTTCAATAGAAACCGGATAATAATAATCATTCCTCACAAATTGTCCTTCTGCTCCGTCGCGGTTTATCGCTGATGCTGTCTCAGCCATCTTTTCCTCATCAACTTGATCCGAATGGATAACCCCAGCCGTGTTTATTAAAATTTCATCATTCGCATTAAAAAAAATAAATGCAGTATTCATTTCTCTACTGAGCTGTTCTAAAGCTTCCTTATCCAGCTCGCCATTATCGACATGCTCTTCAAAAGCCCTGGAATAATAAACACTTTCATCCTCTATTCGTTCCTCAAATAAACTGACAAAATAACCATGTGTTAATTGGGCAAGTATTATCCCCAGCCCTAACATGATAATCAATACAAGGATGGTATACGTAACAAGGGGACGAGAGTAAACTCTCATTTATTTCGGCTCCTCCATCTTATATCCCAGACCACGGATGGTTTTGATATAAACAGGTTTTTTCGTATCCGGCTCAATTTTTTCTCTTAAATGGCTGACATGAACATCAACAATACGGGTATCTCCGACAAAGTCATAATTCCAAACCGCACTTAATAACTGATCACGAGCTAGCACTTTCCCCTTATGCTGGGCAAGATACAATAACAATTCAAATTCTTTAGGTGTGAAAGTCAATTGCTCGTTTTTGATAGTTGCTTCATATTGCTGCGGATAAATGACCAAATCAGCGATTTGGATGGATTCGGAATTATCTTCCTCCACTACACGATTTGATCTCCGCAAAATAGCTTTTATCCTGGCAACTACTTCTCTAGGACTGAAAGGTTTTGTCAAATAGTCATCTGCACCTAATTCCAGCCCTAATACCTTATCGAATTCATCATCTTTTGCAGTCAGCATTAAAACAGGTGTGTCCATCTGGTTCACTCTAAGTTTTTTACATACCTCCATACCATCCATTTCAGGAAGCATGACATCCAACACAATCAAATCAAAATCATCTGATTCAGCTTTATGTAAGGCTTCTGAACCTGTATAGGCCACTTCAGTTTTAAAACCAGCTTGTTCAATGTTGTATTGCAACAGGGTCACGATAGACTCTTCATCATCTACAATCAATATTTTTTCTGCCATTCTGATCACCTCACAAAGAAACTATCTTTATCATACAATTAACCCTCTTGTTTGAACACAGGAAGAAATTAAATTTACATAATCTTTAGACTCTGGCAAACGTTTTTGTTGATTTTTATTAAGGGAATTACTCAATTGTATGGCCGAAAAGTCGAAGACTTGATTTCGAGATATTGTTGAATTTTAGGGGCTCCGGGAAACGATTCGCTTTCCGTGGGCGTGTGCTGAGTCTCCTCAGGCTTCGCCTTGCGGGGCCTCAGCGATCCCGCATATTCCACAGGAGATTCCTGTGGGATTCAGTAGAGGGGTCCTTGAATTAAAAAAAGCCCTCCGTTAAGATGCATTTGTACAACCAAATACAAACATCAAAAGGAGGACTTCCCCTTGAATTCTAATAGGAATGATA